>CAZEZF010000059.1:0-20593 GCA_964516495.1 uncultured Acidimicrobiia bacterium
AAATATCTTCCGCCCGGCAATAATTCGGTTTTGGCTGGGTTCTCAACGTGCTACCTTCACATTCCGTTAGTAGACACCGGAGGTAGTTGAGATGGCGACTCGTAAGTTGGCCGAGTCGACCCTGGCCCGATTCAAGAAACTCCTGGAAGAGAAGGAGCAACAGCTGAGGGCGGTAATTGCCGAGCATGAAGCCGAGCGTAGCGAGGTCAGGAACGCCGAGACAGCCGCGGAACGTAGCCCGGATCCCGATTCCGCCGAAGGTGGCTCGATGGCGTTCGAATTCGAGAAGGAGCTGTCGGTCGACCGCAATACCCGTGACATCCTGGCTCAGGTATTGATCGCGCGACAGGCCGTCGAGGAGGGAACCTACGGGGATTGTCGAGTGTGTAACATCCCGATTCCGGTCGCCCGCCTCCGAGCGCTGCCACACACGAGCCTCTGCGTCCAGTGCGCATCGCGGCGGCGCTGACTCCGCGCCGGCTAAGGGCCGGTCTCATTGCCGGGGTTGTGCTCGCCTCCGACCAGTTGACCAAACTCTGGGCGCGAACAGAACTGGCCCGGTCTGATGTGGACGTAATCCCGGGCTTCTTGCGGTTCCACCTGACCGAGAACTCCGGATCAGCTTTTTCCATGTTCCAGGGATACGGTTCCTGGCTGGGATCGGTCGCCCTCCTAGCCTGCGGGGGGATAATCGTGATGGTGGAAAGAACCCAGAATCGGTTCGAGTTGGCCGGATTCTCGTTGGTCCTAGGCGGCGCATTGGGTAATGTGGCGGATCGGTTTCTGCATGGCCCCGGACTCAGCGGATCCGTAACCGACTTCATAGACTTCAGTTTCTGGCCCAGCTTCAATGTGGCCGACTCCGCTATCACTATCGGGGTGGTGACCCTGCTTTGGGCAGCCCGGAAAAGCGCCTGACCGTACCTGTCGAGTTGGATGGCGCCAGGCTCGACTATGTAATAGCCCGGCTAGGGGGTCTGAGCAGGAGCAGAGCGAAGCGCCTGATCGAGAACGACCGGGCGGGCAGGGTTCCGATACCGGGAGGGGGGAAACTCTCCCGGAAAAGGCCGGTCAGGGCCGGGGAGACGATCTGGTTCTTCCCGGAGGAGAGGGGTGGAACTATCCTCCCGGAGAAGGTTCCCCTCGAAGTTCTTTTCGAGGACGACTATCTGGCGGTTGTGAATAAACCTGCCGGAATGATCGCCCATCCCGGCGCGGGCAACCAACTGGGTACCCTGGTCTCCGCTCTCCTTAACCGTTGGCCTCAAGTAGAGGGTGTAGGTGAGTACCCACGTTGGGGGATTGTCCATCGGCTCGACAAGGACACCTCGGGCGCGATAGTGGTGGCCCTCCGCACGGAAGCACACCGCGGATTGACCGCCGCACTGGCGGATCGAGCGGTGACCAGGCAGTATCTTGCGCTGGTTCACGGGGTGTTCTCGGCCGGTACCGGCACGATCGACGCCCCGATCGATCGGCGGGGGGTACGGCGTTTTCCTGGTCCGGCGGGCAAGCCGGCAGTCACCCATTACCGCAGGTCGGCGAGTTGGCATCGACCTTCGCTTACCTTGCTGGAGGTGACCTTGGAAACGGGCCGGACCCACCAGATTCGAGTTCACATGGAATCGATCAGACGCCCCATTGTCGGTGACCCGGTGTACGGTAGGCCGGCTCGCTCCGGAGTCGATCCGGGACGGGTGTGGCTGCACGCTCGCCGGTTGCGGTTCTCTCATCCCTTGACCGGAACTGAAATCGTCGTCTCGGCGCCTCTTCCGCCGGATCTGTGCGCCGGTCTCGATTTGTTAGGGGCGCCGAGCCTGGGAAGGCTTCCCTCCGATATCAGGTCATCGACCGTACTCCACTGCCCTGATTCTTCATGCCCCGGACACACCGAAGTCAAAAAAGGCCACGTCAAGCCCACTTTTTCTGGGGCGTCCCGGCCTTCACCTTTCGGGTGAAGTGTCACACCCCGGCTAGGCGAGGCCGTCAAGCAGCTATCCTCCCAGGTCAGAGAGTTCTTTACATCTCGCTCGGTCACCCAATCAACCCCTGCATGAAAAATCGGGGCTGAGGGGCGCCGTTCAGGACGCGTACCGGGTTCATGCAGGTGAAGCGTCGCAAACAGGGCATGGGGTGGACCTTTCTTGTGAGTGCCGGAAATACGAATAGGCGGGACGGCCGCCTTGCCTCAACCCCGATTTCTCAGGCCGAGGTTGTAGGAGTAGCTGAGATAGATCCGAAATAAACCTCTACAGGGTTAACCGGTTCCGGCGCTTCGACACCACTTTCGGAGTGTCGTTGACGCTTACCTTCGGAGAGCGTCGTCGGTAATGGTGGTGAGTCGGTCCATGAGTGGGTCGGGTGCAAGAGACAGACGGTCGGCCGGATAATGATGAGAGTGACCGTCCGGGGTCTCGTCTGTCCTCGGGCGGCGCTAAGGTCATTCCGACCGGGTGCCCCTGACCGGCCAAGACCATTCGGGTGTAGGGCTAGGTTGGAGCAAAGTGTCGGATAACAGCTTCGTTCATCTCCATGTGCATAGCGAGTACTCGATGCTCGACGGGGCGGCCCGTGTCCGGGATGCGGTGGCTGCGGCGGCGGAGGATCGTCAACCGGCTCTGGGGTTGACCGATCACGGCGTGTTGTATGGGGCGGTCGATTTCTACAAGACGGTGAGCTCCGCCGGGCTGCAGCCCGTTCTGGGTGTCGAAGCCTACGTGACTCCGGGATCCCGGTTCGACCGGCCGACGAGGGCGGACAACATCCGCTACCACATGACCTTGCTGGCCGAGACCCAGACGGGATATCGGAATCTGGTGAAGCTCGTAAGCCGAGCCTTTCTCGAGGGCTTCTACTACAAGCCTCGGATGGACCTGGAGTTGCTGGCCGAACACTCCGAAGGCATCATCGCCACGTCCGGATGTCTAGGGGGCCATGTCCCGCAACTTCTGGACCCGGACGCTTCCAGGGAGGAGGGCAACACCGGCGGAAAACGAGATGTATCGGCCGCCATACGAGCCGCCGGCGTTTATCAGGACATCTTCGGTAAGGACCGGTTCTTTGTAGAGCTGCATGATCATGGTCTCGAGGCGCAAAGGCGGATCACCCCGGACCTGGTCGACATAGCCCACCGTATAGGGGCCCCTTTACTCGCTACCAACGACATCCACTATGTCCGGCGGGAGCAGGCGGAGGCCCATGACGTACTCCTTTGTATCCAGACCGGATCCCTGGTGGACGACGCCGGTCGCCTCAAGTTCGACGGGTCCGAGTTCCATCTGAAGACGGCTCGGGAAATGCGGGAGTTGTTCCCTTCCGACGAGTTTCCCGGCGCCTGTGACAACACGTTGTGGGTCGCCGAGCGCGCCGGGGTAAAGCTCGATTTCGACCAACTGCTTCTCCCGCACTTCCAGGTTCCCCAGGGCCACACCTCGGTTTCGTACCTACGAGAGTTGGTGATGGCGGGCGCCCGCGAACGTTACGGAGGGGATCTAGGCGGGCCGGTAGGGGAGAGGATCAGCCACGAGCTCCGCATTATCAAGCAGATGGGTTTTCCCGACTATTTCCTCATCGTCTGGGATCTGATCCGCTACGCCAAGGAAAGGCGCATCAGGACCGGACCGGGCCGGGGCTCGGCCGCCGGTTCTATAGTCGCCTATTCGCTGGGTATCACCGATCTGGATCCGTTGGAGTATGGGCTTATATTCGAGCGATTCCTGAATCCAGGGCGTCGAGAGATGCCCGACATCGACATGGACTTCGACGAGCGTTACCGGGGCGAAGTGATCAGGTACGCAGCCGAGAAGTACGGATCCGACCATGTAGCCCAGATCATCACCTTCTCTACCATCAAGGGCAAGCAGGCTATCCGGGACTCGGCTCGCGTTCGCGGCCTGCCCTATTCCCTCGGTGACCGACTCGCCAAGCTGATGCCGCCTGCGGTGCTAGGCCGTGAGGCGTCGCTCGATATATGTTTCGAATCACCGCCGACCGATTCACAACAGGTGGTGAAGGATTGGCATACCAACGCCGCCGGACTGAGGGAGGCCTATCACAACGAGGAAGAGGCCCGGACCGTGCTGGACACGGCCAGGAAGTTGGAGGGTCTCAGGCGACAGGACTCGATCCATGCCGCGGCGGTGGTTATTTCCCCTCAACCGCTCACCGATCTGGTTCCCCTGCAACGCAAGGGCCAGGACGCCGAGGTGGTGACGCAGTACGAGATGCACGCGATCGAGGAACTGGGTCTCCTCAAGATGGACATACTGGGTTTGCGGACCCTCTCCACCATCGATCGGGCCCTTGATCTGATCGAGGCCGGAACCGGGCGCAGGCCCGACATCGACCGAGTAGACCTCGAAGACGCCGAGACCTACACCACCTTGTGCCGAGGGGAGACGATCGGGGTGTTCCAGCTCGAGGGAACGGCGATGCGCTCCCTGATCCGAAGCCTCAAGCCGGATAGGTTCGAGGATCTGATCGCCTTGGTGGCCCTCTACCGGCCCGGTCCCATGGCCAATGATTGGCACAACGCCTACGCGGACCGCAAGAACGGGCGTAAGAAGGTCGAGTACCCCCACCCCGCAACCGAAGAGGTGCTGAGGGAGACCTACGGGCTGATGATCTACCAGGAACAGGTAATGCAGATTGCCCGTGACATTGCGGGCTATTCGATGGCCGACGCCGACGCCCTACGCAAGGCAATGGGCAAGAAGATCCCCGAGATAATGCGCAAGGAGCGTCACAAGTTCGTGAACGGTGTCGTTGCAAACGGTAACGAGGTCGAATTCGGCGAGGAACTCTTCGAGTCTATTGAAGGATTCGCCGGATATGGGTTCAACAAATCCCACAGCGCCGCCTACGGACTCATCGCCTATCAGACCGCTTACCTCAAGGTTCACTATCCGGCCGAATACATGGCCGCTCTCCTGACTTCCGTCCGGCGGGACAAGGACAAGACGGCTCTGTACCTGAACGAGTGTCGCTCTATGAGAATCGAGGTCACTACCCCTTCGGTCAACGCGTCCGAGAGTGACTTCACTGTCAGGGATGGACGGATCGTATTCGGGATGTCGGCGGTGAGGAACGTAGGCGGGGCCGCGGTGGATAAGATCGTTCAATCCCGGTCTGCGGATGGCCCCTTCCAGAACTTCCAGGACTTCTCCAACCGTGTCGATACCCAGGTTCTTAACAAGCGGGTGGTGGGCTCCCTGATCAAGGCGGGCGCCTTCGACGAGTTAGGGCATCCGCGGAAAGGGCTCTGGGTAGCTTTCGAAGCCCTGCTGGACGAAACCCTGGGTCGTAGGCGCCAGGAGGATAGAGGACAGTTCAGCCTCTTCGGGGGCGATCTCGGCGGCCCGACGCTCGAACCGGTGGAGATACCGGACCTGGAGTGGGAAAAGCGGCGCCTACTGGCGTTCGAGAAGGAAATGTTGGGTCTGTATGTTTCCGATCACCCTTTGCTGGGCCTTGATCTAGCGATGCAACGCCTGACCACCAGTTCGATACCGGGTTTGGCCGATATACCGGATGGCGCCCGTACAACCATCGGCGGCATCGTGGGAACCATCACCTTGAGGTACACCAAGGGCGGTGACCCGATGGCTTTCTTCCAATTGGAGGATCTGGAGAGCTCGGTGGAGGTGCTGGCTTTCCCGGGAGTTATGGCCGAAGCGGGCGGTCTGATCAGGAGCGATGCGGTCCTCCTGGTGGAGGGAAGAATCAATAACTCGGGCGATGACCTCAAGATCAGGGCGTCGCGGATCAGCGAACCGGACTTGGAGGTGGACACCGATCTGCGGCTGCGGGTTCCCTCCACGGTCCTGTCGAGCGGAACGGTGGGGAGGCTCCGTGACATCCTTTCCAACCATCCGGGTACCGCGCCGGTGTTCATCCATATGGAAACCAATGGGCACAGCAAGGTCCTGCGACTTGATGACCGATACCGGGTTGAGTTGAGTTCCACCCTGTACGCAGATATCCGTAACCTCTTGGGCGCCCGCGCTGTGTCGTGACCGGGTCTCGATAGAACTCGCAGAACGGTCCTCATTCGCCGGGAGAAGTGGTGGACCCCATTATGGACACACGATGTGGGCCATAGTACATCGTACCGAATTACCGGCGGCCTGGGAAGGGTCGAACAGCACCAACTACCCGGGAAGATCCCGCTACTCTGATCCGCTCCTTCACCTCCGCTCTTCGCTCATGGTTATGAACCGGGCGCACGACAGGCGACTGGTCTTGGCGTCCTCCGGTTACACCCGTCCGATCCAAATGCATCAGAATCGGGTGGGTCGGGATCTGTGGATCGGACCCGATGAGCCTCGGCCTTCACTCCGAGCAGGCGGCCGATACTGCTTCCAGGCGCCCGCCGTGAGGATCGATGATGTCCTGGTGACCGGTTTCCTCGAGGCTGACCAAGCGGGCCTTGTCGCCGGCCGCAGTCGCCGCCTGGACGAATCGGCGGCTTAGGAGGGGCGGGACATCGGTATCCCGCTCACCGTGAATCGCGACTGTTTCCACTCCGACGGGAACCACCTCGATCGGGTTAACCCGGTCCAGGTGAGTATTGACCTCCTCACCCAGGAAGTCGGCCACCAGCTTCTCAAAGTCGGGCGCCAGGTTCCGGAGATCGAGCATGCCGGCCAGAAGTACCAACTTGAGCACCTTGAGCCGGTGTTCCTTTAGGGCGACGACCGCCAACTGCGCTCCGGCGGAATGCCCGATAAGCCTGATCCGGTCCGTATCCAGATCGTATCTCTCTGCGAGCGAGGATAGAGCGCGTATGCCGGCGGCGACATCCCCCACTATGCCCCGCCAGGATTCCGGCTGGGGAACCCTTCGGTATTCGAGGTTCCAGGTAGCGTGACCGTGTGTAACAAGGTCGACCGCCATCCCATCCATCAGATCGCGGGTGTAGGGAGCGGTCCAGCCACCCCCGTGGATCAGGACCGCCACCGGGTGGGGGCCGTCCCCATCCGGGCGTCGCAGATCACCTATCTGGTCCGGATGGCTTCCGTACTCGAGCGTGGTGGGTGGGTGTCTGCTCCGGTAGTGGAGGTGTGCGATGGCTGCCGGGTAGCCGGCCACACCTCGACCGAAGATCTGATAGACACACGCCGGCGCGGTCCTCGACACCCGTCGCCAAGACTCTCTTTCCCGGATGTTGGAGATGTGTACCTCGACGGTCGGGATACCCACCGCTTCGATGGCGTCATGGAGCGCGTAGCTGGTGTGTGTGTAGGCGCCCGGGTTGAACACGATGGCGTCGTAGAGAGAACCTGCTTCCTGGATGGCGTCGATGAGGGCGCCCTCATGATTCGACTGGTAGGTGTCGAGTCGGTGTCCGAACCGGGTGGCTTGGGTCCGGCACATTTCCTCCACTTCAGGCAGGGTGGTCGCGCCGTACACCTCTGGAGAGCGGGTTCCGAGCAGGTTGAGGTTAGGGCCGTTGAGCAGAAGGATCCGCATGGTCGCCCAGCGTAGTCAAGATGGTCAAGGAGGGTGCTGAGAAACCCCCGGCCAATCCAATCACCTGTTTTTCAGCACCGTCCTGGTCGGGTCTCGGGGATGGGCCGCCCACCGGTCAACATGTAGATCAAAGAACCGGGCGGGCCCCGGAAAAGAAAGGGGGTGGACCGAAGCCCGGTCTTCAAGGGGTCGCTACATCCGATCTCCCGCACTCTCCGATTAGCCCCTATTTTTCATACATGGGGTTCGCGGAGGCGACGGAGAAGCCTTGGTGAACTTTCCGACCCGGGAAAACGGCTGCTCGGTGGCCTTGTCTGGCTGGGGGTGACCTTACCCGCAGGGTAATTACCGGACACACCGAACCATGAAAAGGCCATGTCAAGTCCACTTTCACGGGGCGTCCCGGCGTTCACCTTCGGGTGAAAGGTGATACCCCGGCAAGTAGAGGCCACCAAACAGCTATCGTCCCAGGTCAGAGGTTCTTTGTATCTCTCTCGGTTACCCATCCAAACCCCTGCATGAAAAATCGGGGTTAATACGGCGGTTTTCGCGGTCTTCCTTACTCAGGACAACCAGGGGTGATGAGAAAACCCATTCCCGTCTTTCAGCATCCTCCTAATATGGTGTGAGCAGGCGAGGGAGGCTATTGATGTCATCTGGTTTGTATCGGGTTGTGGGGATAGCCCTCCTTGCCTACTCCGCGCTCTACACCATCCAGGTTGTGTTCGGAAGCCTGTACTCCGAAGTACTATCCGCCTCGGACGTGTACGGGGTTATGAACTACCTGACGGCGGTAGGAATTCTGGTATCGGTAACGGTTATGTGGAAGCGGAGGCAATGCGCACCCGACCCGGTTACCGCGCCGGGCGCCTACCTGGCGGCCCGAGCCGGGTTCTACTCTGCTCTGGCCTTGGCCATACTGTTCTTCACTCTCTGGTTCCGGTTGCTCGCGTTGGACGATGGGGAGTCCTTGAGCACCGCAGACGATTTCGCGTGGTACCTGGTCGCGGTGCTTAACCCCTTGGTACTCGGAACCACCGGCGCGGCTCTATCGAAGTCAGACGCTCCGTAGCCCCGGTTTTCGTACAGAGCTTCTTAGGAGGGTGCTGAGAAACCCCCGGCTTGGCCTGACGCTCAATGGTAAACTCCCTGGTCAGCGGACGGTGAGCCAATCCAAACACCTGTTTTTAAGCACCGTCCTGATGGATAACCGTAAGAGACGGATACGAGCCGGACGCCGCTCCGGCGTGATCTTGGCCTCTACCGCGTCGGCATGTAGGAATCTCGGACATCAACAGTGTTGGAACCCGGAAGGCATCGGAAGGAGCACCCATGGCCGGTGGTGAGATAACGTTGGGACAGGTGGTCGAGGCGCACCGGGCGATGAAGCCTCCGGTTAGGGCCACCCCCTTACTTCCGGTCGCCCGGTCCTCCATGGAGCAGGGGAAGGAACGTCTTTTCCTGAAAGCGGAGCATCTCCAAGTGACCGGTTCCTATAAGGCTCGGGCCGCCTTCCATATCCTGCGGTCTCTTGATAATGATCGGCGCCGTACGGGGATCGTTATGTCTTCGTCCGGGAACTTCGCCCAAGCCTTTGCATATGCAGGACGCGTGGTCGGGTCGCCGATCACCATCGTGATGCCTGAATACACCACCGAGGTGAAGGTGCGTTCCACTCGGGACTACGGCGCCGAGGTCGTCCTATGTCCGACCTTCGCCGACCGGGAGCCCACCGTCGACCGTCTCGCGGCAGACCAGGGAATGATAGCCCTGCATTCTTTCGAACATCCACAGGTTCCGATCGGCCATGGCGGTATCGGCTTGGAGATACTCGAGCAGATTCCCGAGGTCGAGACGGTGCTGGTGGCTATCTCCAGTGGCGGTCTCGCAGCAGGCATAGCGGTGGCGATAAAGGAGACCCGCCCGAAGGTCAAGGTAATAGGGGTTCAGCCGGAGGGTGGCGCCGCGGCTTATGTCTCATGGCAGGCGGGGGAGGTAAGAACCATCGAACTGTGGGACTCGATGGCGGACGCACTCTCAGCCCGTCGTCCCGGCGAGTTGCCTTTCCGCTACTTGCAGCGTTACCTGGATGACATCGTCCTGGTCGGTGAGGAGGCCATCGCCGACGCGGTAAGGACCATCCTGTTTGACACCAAGACGGTGACCGAACCCGGGGGAGCGACGGCTGCGGCGGCATACCTGGATGGTCTTATAGATGTTGAGCGGACCACGGTGGCGGTGGCGTCAGGAGGAAACATCCAGCCCGCGGTTCTCGGGCGGATCTTGGAGGACGGGGGCGGTTCATAGGGGAGATGATGGAAAACACGGGGATGGGTCGGCCCGCGATACGTTGACCCGGGTGTTGTCGGGGGCGAGTGTCGGACGAACGGGACGTTCCGGTACCCACCCCGGGTCATATGGCCGAGCGGTGTTGATCTCTGATAAGACCCTACCGGTCGTAGAATCGGGCTCTCGGCTTCGGAGGTCTTGATTTTTCACAGTTCAGGGGGTGGCTGGTGGACGTATCTCCGGCATGACGCCAGTCAGTCCACTCCCTCACTGGATCGGGCGTTGCTCAAGCGGGTTTTCTCCTACGGTCGCCCATATCGATGGTTTCTGGTCGGGGTGCTGGTCACCATCTTGGTGATATCTGTCCTGACCGTGATTCCTCCGATCCTGATCCGAGAACTGGTAGACAGAGCCATCCCGGATGCTGACCTGGGTCGGTTGACCCTCCTCGGGTTGGGCATGGTGCTGGTTCCTCTCATCAACATGCTGGTCGGCGCACTCCAGCGATGGATGTCCGCCCGGGCGGGCGAGGGAATCATCTTCGACCTCCGTTGTAGCCTCTACTCCCATCTGCAATCCATGTCATTCCGCTTCTTCACCGAGACGAAGACCGGCGAGCTTGTCTCGCGTTTGAACAGCGATGTGGTCGGCGCCCAGACGGCCATCACCGGCACATTCGTGACCATTATCTCGAACTTCGTCTCGGTTGTGGTGGTCATGTCCGTGATGCTTCGAGCCGAATGGAGGCTTACCGTGCTCGCGGTCGCCGCCCTGCCACTGTTCGTCTACCCGGCTCGACGGGTCGCCCAGGTCCTGCGACGGATCACCCAGCGCCAGATGAAACACAATGCGGAAATGGCTTCCATCCTGAGCGAGACCTTCAACGTGAGCGGCGCCCTACTCGTGAAGCTGTTCGGTCGCCGACAGCGGGAGATGGCGAGGTTCTCCGGCCAGGCCCGGTTGGTGCGGGATCTCGGGGTCCGCCAAGCCATGGTCGGAACCTGGTTCTTCGCGGCCCTCGGATTGATCAGCGCGATGGGTACCGCATCGGTCTTCTGGGTAGGCGGCTATATGGTGATACGAGGAGACCTGAGCCTCGGTACCGTGGTTATGTTCTCCACCCTCCTTGTCCAGCTATACGGGCCCCTGTCCGCAATGTCCAACGCTAGGGTGGAGTTCGCAACCTCTCTGGTTTCATTCGAACGGGTCTTCGAGATCCTTGACCTGCCACATGAGATCGCTGAGATCCCGGACGCAACGGACATCCGTCCGGTCAAGGGAGCGGTGGAGTTCGATCAGGTCTTCTTCCGCTACCAGGCGGACGAGCGTACCGGGCTCGAATCTGTTCACCGCCCGTGGCGAGTCCCGGATGAGGATTTGTCGATGGTGCAGGCCAGCCGGTCGTGGGCGATCGAGGATGTGAGTTTCCGCATCGAGCCGGGGGAGCATGCGGCCGTGGTCGGACCTTCCGGCGCCGGTAAGACCACCGTAAGCTACCTGTTGCCGAGGCTCTACGACGTAGATAGAGGATGCATAACAATCGACGGAGTGGACATACGGTCCGTCGGTTTGGAGTCCTTGGAACAGTCGATCGGAGTGGTCACCCAGGAGACATTCCTATTCCATGACACCATCGCCGCCAACCTGCGATACGCCAAACCTGACGCACGAAAGGAAGAACTCGAGCAGGCGGCCCGGGCCGCCAACATTCATGACTTCATCGTCTCGCTAGGGGATGGCTACGAGACGGTGGTGGGTGAACGCGGTTACCGCCTTTCGGGGGGTGAAAAGCAGCGAATCGCGCTGGCCAGGGTGATACTCAAAGACCCGCAGATCCTGATACTCGACGAGGCGACGGCTCACCTTGATCCAGAGTCCGAGGCGCTGATCCACCAGGCGCTGGATCGGGTGATGGTAGGCAGGACCTCTCTGGTGATCGCACACCGACTGTCCACCATCCGATCCGCCGATCGGATTCTCGTTCTGGATAAGGGCAGATTGGTGGAGGAGGGCGCCCACGAGGATCTGCTCCACCGAGAAGGTCTATATGCAAGGCTGTATAGGACCATGTTCCAGGGACAGCAGACCCCGACCTGAGTGGGGTCCGCCAAGCTCTGACTTGACGTGGCCTTTTCGGGTTCGGTGTGTTTGGGGCATGGAGAATCAGGGCTAGGACGGTGCTGAAAAACAGGTGATTGAATTGGCCCTCCGTCCGCTGACCAGGGAGTTTACCATCGGACATCGGGCCAAGCCGGGGGTTGATCATCACCCTCCCAGGCTCATCCGGACATCGACCTCCATCCGGGAATCTCCACCACCCTTGATCACCCCGCGGGTGGGGGGCACGTCGCGGTAGTCGCGTCCGACCGCGACACGCACATATCTCTCATCGGTGATCGTCCGGTTGGTGGGATCGACGCCGATCCAGCCGAGCCCGGGCAATAAGGCCTCGGCCCACGCATGGCTCGCAGCTCGGAAGGCGGATCGGTCGACGTCGGGTCCACTACTGTCGATGTAGAGGTAACCGGATACATATCTGGTCGGCATTCCCCACAAGCGGGCAATCGCCACCAGAACATGGGTGAAGTCCTGGCACACCCCTTTCCGCTTTTCGAGGACGTCGTCGATCGGTGAGTCGACCGAGGTGGCGCCGGGTGTGTACTCGAAGGCGTCGTTGAGCGCCGATGACAGCGCCACCAGGTCGCTCAATGGGTCGTCGCCGGGCGCCAGACCCAATTCGGCTACGAATCGGGTCAGAGAGGGAGTGGGTCGCGTCAGAGGGCCGCCCGCGGTGAAGTCCCACCACCGGGGATCGTTACCGGCCGCCCTTACCTCGTCCCAGGCGCCCGGTCCCATACTGTCAGGCGGAAGCGCCGGTCGGCGCACCGCTACGTCGGAATCCGACACCACCTCCAGTTGCTCATGGTCCCGATGGAGGGTAAGGATGTGGCGGACGTTCCCGAAAGGGTCCGTGTCGGTGTTGACACGAGCCGGAGGCGCTGTGTCTACGCGAAACCTGAGCAGTCGTTGACGGGAGGACTCCACGGGTTGAAGGCAGAGATACATCGTGCATCGACGGACCGGATGACGGTATCGGAACCGGGTAACGTGGCGGACCCGATAGCGCACCTCCCTCTCTCGAGGGTGTTCCGGAAGGGTCATTGGTCGAAGTCTCGCACCTTTGTCTTCACCGGTACCTCATCCGGATAGTCGAAGTAGGTTTCGGTTACGAGTTTGTGGAGTCGCCGGCAGGCGCTACGTATGGCACATAGCAGAGCATGCCGGTCGGCGTCACCGGGCCGCCACTGATCGACCAGCCGACGAACCAGCTCGGCTTGACGTCGGGTCCGCTCGGTCGACTGTTCATCGGGACCCCGCCCGGCCGCCCGCAACTCGTTGCACAGCCCTGCCACCGACAGGCTGAGCGAGTCCGGGAGCTGGGGATTGGTCACCAATAGATCCAGAACCCTATCCGGTTCGATAGCGGCGCTGGAACCCCGGTTGTACGCCTCGAACGCATAGTAGTGGCGTAGCAGGCTGGTCCAGTAGGCGTCCGCCGGGACTTCGAACAACCGAACCGCGTCGATCTGAGCGATCAGCAGGGAGGCCGATAGCTGCGCCCGTTCCAGGTGGCTCCCGAGTTGGAGGAAATGCCAGGCATCGTCGCGGTAGAGGGTCGTCGCGGTCACACCCCGGAAGGTGTCGATTTCGGCTGCCGTCTGGGCGTAGAAGTTCTCCGGAGACCGGACCCAGATATCCTCGATCTCCAGGTTCTGAAGCCGGAGGTGAGACCGGTTCAGGCAGGTCCACATCTCGGCGGAGATATGGTGACGCATCTGGCGGGCGTTTTCTCGTCCTTGGGCGAAGCAGTTGCGGATGGAGTCGGTATTGACCGGTTCGAAGGTCAGGTCGGCGGCCAGGGTGAAGGAATCGACAATCGTTAACAGATCATCGCTGTCCAGCTCCAGGGTTCCGGTTTGAGGACCACGCTGCAGAGCGCCGTAGATCCGATGCCATCCGAAGTAGATGTCCCGAGGCGGGCTGTCTACCAGCGACTCGGCCTGCTGCTTCATCAGCCGACACAGGTGACCGGCTCGTTCCAGGTATCGACCCATCCAGTAGAGTCCGGCGGCGCTGCGGGCGAGCATCGTGGGTCAGTCCTCCAATACCCAGAAGTCCTTGCCGCCTCCACCCTGGCTGGAGTTGACCACCAGGCTTCCACGACGAAGAGCGATCCGACAGAAGGCGCCCGGAACGATCCGGGTCTTGCGACCGGTCAGGATGAAGGGTCGCAGATCGACGTGGCGCGGTTCGATGCGGTTGTCGATAAGGCACGGCGCCCGTGAAAGGGCGAGCGTGGGTTGAGAAATGTAGTCGGCGGGGTCGGCCCGTAGAGAGGAGGCGAACTCGTTACGCTCGGCCGGGGTTGAAGCAGGTCCGATAAGCATTCCGTATCCCCCCGATTCCCCGACCCTCTTCACGACCAGTTTGTCCAGGTTGTCGAGCGTGTATTCGAGATCCTCCGGGCGGCGGCACAGGTAGGTTTCGACGTTGTCGAGGAGAGGTTCGGCGCCCAGGTAGTAGCGGATCATGTCGGGAACGTACGCGTATACGCTCTTGTCGTCCGCCACGCCCGTGCCGGGTGCGTTGATGATCGATACGTTCCCGAGCCGGGCCGAGTGCATCAGACCCGGCACTCCGAGTAGAGAGTCGGGCCGGAAGACGAGCGGATCCAGGAAGTCGTCGTCCACTCGCCGGTAGATAACGTCAACCTGCTTTAGCCCTGAAGTGGTACGCATATACACGCATCCGTCCTCCACCAGCAGATCGCGACCTTCTACCAGGTCGGCGCCGATCTGTCGGGCAAGGAACATGTGCTCGTAGAAGGCGGAGTTATACGTACCCGGGGTTAGCAGGGCAACGGTCGGATCGGAACGTTCGTCGGGCGCCAGCTCGCGCAGGGTCTTGGCGAGGATCAGCCCGTAGTTCTCGATATCCCGAACCCGGGAGCGGCGGTACAGGCCCCGGTGGGCGGACTTGGTCGCCTTCCGGATGGCGAGCATATAGGACACGCCCGACGGCACGCGCAGGTTGTCCTCCAGCACCTTGAACCCGTCTGTAGTGCGGACCAGATCGGTGCCGCAGATTGCCACCCAGATCCCTCTCGGGGCTTGGAACCCTCTCATCTCCAGCCGGTATTGGGGGCAGTCCCTTACCATGTCGGCCGGGATTACCCCGTCGGTGACGATCCGAGCCTCGCTGTAGATGTCGGCGAGGAATCGGTTAAGCGCGTTCAGGCGTTGTTCCAAGCCGGCGTTGATGCTCTCCCACTCTCCGGCGGACATCACCCTCGGTATGCTGTCGATGGGGATTATCCGTTCGGTCTCCTCCTCGTCACCGTAGACGGTGAAGGTGATCCCCTCGTTGGTGAACGAGCGGGTTACCCAATCCCCGATAGCGCCGAGTTCGGCCGGTTCAAGATGATCGAGCGTTTCGTAGAGATCCATACTGTGGGACCTCGGTGTTCCGTCGGCTCTGAACATCTCGTCGTAGATGGACGGGTTCAGGTCGTAGGAAGCGAACTTCATGGTCGTCGCACACGGTGGGCGCCGTATTGCAGTGACCGGTAGACCCCTATTTTACGGGGCCGGACGGCAGGGTTGTTCAAGTCAACCACTTTGGAACGTCTTCCCGGCATGATGTCGATAATTCGATCAAGCCGATCTCGTGTGAGTACCCGGCTGAACGGGAGGAGGGCGCGTGGATCAGACATCCTGCTTCTGGGGCGGCAGAGCCCGATCCGGTGGGCTGGGGATGAGGAGAACCGGGATCTTCGAGGTGGTGGCCACCCTCATGGAGATGCTCTTCCAAGCCGACTCGGTAAACAGGCGGCGGGTCGCTCCCATCACGATTGCGTGGGCGCCTATGCTTTCGGAAGTACGGATAATGGCCTCCGCCACGTCGTCGGATTCGACGAACACGGTTTCGGGAATGATGTTGCGGCGGGTCAAGGCGGCCACCACCGGCGCAACCATCTTCTTTCCCCTCTCGTGCACATAGCGGCGGGTTTCCCGGTCGTTCGCGGCATGGTCGTCCGAGCCGAAGGGCCGCCAGTCAGGAGTCGCCGACTCGCGCAGGAAGTCGGTTGTCTGCACCACGTTCATTACCGTTACCC
Organism: uncultured Acidimicrobiia bacterium; assembly: GCA_964516495.1. Taxonomy (GTDB): domain Bacteria; phylum Actinomycetota; class Acidimicrobiia; order Spongiisociales; family Spongiisociaceae; genus JAPPFW01. The sequence continues at coordinate 15,935 of CAZEZF010000059.1, forward strand.
CGCCGGTCCGGGTGAGAGTCTCCACGAAATCGGCGACCGGTTCAGGCGGAAGTACTCCTGCGGTCGTGACGAGAATGTTCACGAGCCGCAATCTAGCCCCGATTTCTCGCGGATGCGGTCTTGATGACCGATACATCCTCCAATCGGGCCGCCGATCTCGAAATGCGGCTCAATTCGTCTCTGTGTTCGGTCTTCCAGGTTTCTGCGCCGGACCCTAAAAACGGTCCGGCGCCCGGTGGAATAGGCGTTACGCTGCTGTAGATGTCACGGAAGAGACCCTCCGCAAGGTCGGCTTCATCTGTCATCGGAAGGAGAAACAGATGCCGGAACCGGAACTGATCAATCGGGTAACGTGGATGATCCCCAACGCCTTGGCCCTGGTGGGTTCCCGGTCGGGTGATGAGTGGAACGGTATGACCACATCATGGATAACCCAGCTGTCGATGGAACCGGTGATCATCGGGATCGGGGTCGACAACAAGGCGGTTACTCATCGACTTATCAGCGGGGGAGGGGCATTCAGTGTCAATCTGTGGTCCTCTCGGGACACCAGGGTGTTTGTCAAGTTCTCCAAACCGGCGAAGAAGGATGGCATGTACCTGAACCGCCGTCCGATTCGGGAGGGGATCACCGGGGTACCGATCTTCGAGGAGGCGATCGCCTGGATGGAATGCGAGGTGCGTAAGACCATCGACTTCGGGACGCACACCCTGTTCGCGGGGGAGTTGGTGGCTGCCGGAATTACCGTCGATCCGCCCCGCCCGGCTTGGATGGGCGATACCCGTATGAAATACGGGGGCGTCCGCCGGGGAGGTCACTGAAGGACCTGGGTCGGATGATGGTCGGGCGCCTGGCATAGGATGGGTGTGATGGACGTTCGGATGGACGGCAAGGTTGCGTTGGTTACCGGTGCCTCGCGCGGGATAGGTGAGGCGATTGCGTCCGCATTCCTCACCTCCGGGGTGCGCGGGGTGGTAATCACCAGCCGCAGGCCGGACAACATCGAGGCTGCCGCCGATCGGCTCGCCGATCCGGAGCGGGTACTTCCGGTGGTCGCTCGGTCCGATACCGAGGAAGGGGCGTTGCGGGCGGTGGGGGCGGCGGTGGAACGATTCGGCGCCTGCGACGTTCTCATCAATAACGCTGCCACCAACCCGGCCTACGGACCGCTTATGGATGTGGAACTCGGCGCTGTGAAACGGACCTGGGAAGTGAACCTGCTCGGACCGCTGCTGTATGCGCGGGTGGTCTGGGATCGATGGATGCGTGATCACGGCGGCGTTATCTGCAACAACGCTTCGGTGGGCGGGCGACTCCCCGGGAAGGGTATGGGCGCCTACAACATCTCGAAAGCGGCGTTGATATACATGACTCGCCATCTCGCCTACGAGTTGGCGCCGAACGTTCGGGTGGTGGGGGTGGCGCCCGGGGTGGTACGGACGCGCTTCTCGCGTTTGCTGTGGGAGGATGAAGAACCCATGGCCGGCTCGCATCCGATCGGTAGGATCGGTGAACCCCTCGATGTCGCCTCCTCGGTGGTGTTCCTGTGCTCGGATCAGGCCGCCTGGATTACCGGAACCACCTTGGATGTGGACGGTGGAATGGCGAACGCCACCTCCTATGTATAGGAGGTCGTTACCTGGCCCCGATTTTTTATGCAGGGGTTTGAATTGGGTAACCGAGAGATATGTAATGAACTCTCTGACCTGGAAGGATAGCTGTTTGACGGCCTCGCGGAGTGTGACTTTTAGCCGTAGGGCGAACGCCGGGACGCCCCATGAAAGTGAGCTCGACGTGGCCTTTTCGGGTTCGGCGTGACGGGGCATGAAGAATTGGGGTTAACCGTAATTACCGGCGGTCCGTTTCCGACGTCGACCCGGACCGCGTGAAGGGATCAAAGTTCGTTTGGGACTGCCCCGCCGGGGGTATGGGAGGACGCGTCTCGGCAAAGGCGGCGGCGGTGGAGGAGGGCCCGCCGGGAAGGGATCTACCCGCGGCGATTTTCGCGGTCTGTTCCTGACTCAGGACCCTGGCTCTTCTATATCGTCTATTGTATGGTTCCAGTATACGAAGCAAGTCGTTACACCAAACCGGCCGCCGCCCTACCGGAGGTTCCGGTAAACGCCCAACGGTCAGGTGTCCCGACCGCCACCGCCGACAAGAGGTTACAACATGAGCCAACACAGCTTGTTCGGCGCTGACTTCTGCACTGACCTTTCTCTGGAAACTGTGTCCCCAAACGGGGGGATTACGGCAGGTCGCAACGCATTGGCGGAGCGATTTGCGGCCCGGTTGACGACCAATCCCGCCATCACCCGAAAAACCGTGTCATACCAAGGGAATAGGGAAACCCCCGGATTTCGCTGGATGAAGTACAAAGAGGCTTTCTCCCAATCGCTGGTTAACGACCTACTGGATAGCCATAAACCGGACCGGGTATTGGATCCGTTTGCCGGGATGGGTACGGCGGTGTTGACAGCTGCAGGGCGCGGGTTGGAGGCCACCGGCATTGAGATCATGCCGGTGGGGGTTCTGACAGGGAACGGCATTGCCGGGGCGGCCAACGGTTTGGTGGAGGCCGATGTCGCGAAAGCAGGCGATGCGCTCCTCAATCATATCAGATCGCCGGGCGACCCTCCGTCGGCGCACAGCTTCGCCCATGTGCGAATCACTCGGAAGGCGTTTTCGAACCAGACCGAGCGTGACATCGCAAAAGCCAGGGAGTTTGTCGACGGTATGGAAGATGGAGCGGCCAAGACCCTGATGGACTTGGCGTGCCTGTCGGTCTTGGAGCAGGTTAGCTACACGCGGAAGGACGGCCAGTTCCTGCGCTGGGACAACCGGTCCGGCCGGTCTCTACGGAGCAGGATGCATAAAGGTGACATCCCCTCGTTACCGCAAGCGCTGTCTCAACGTCTGAAGCAGATGATCGATGACCTTCCGGCGGTCAAGAAGACATTCGGTGGCGGAAGGCCAAGGTTCATCACGGGTTCGTCGCTTGATGTACTTCGAGAACTGCCGGACGCTTCGGTTGATCTGGTAATTACCTCGCCGCCATACGCCAACCGTTATGACTACACACGGACCTACGCACTTGAACTGGCCTGGATGGGTTTCGATCAAGACGGATTCAATCGGCTGAGGCAACAGATGCTGACAGCAACCGTGGAGAACCGTACTAAATTCAAAACGTTGCGCACTATGTATGCGGATCATCCAGACCGCTTTGACCGGGTGGTAGCGGCTTATGAGGGCCAGAGAGCGTTGCACGAGGTGCTGGAGATATTGCGCGCCCATGTCCATGAACTTGGTAACCGCAATGTCATACGGCTCCTGGAAGGCTATTTCTTGGAGATGGCCGTTATCGTGGCCGAACTCTCACGCATCGTCCGGGCGGATGGCCATGTTGTGATGGTTAACGATAACGTCCAATATCATGGTGAGGAGGTCCCCGTTGATTTTATCCTGGCCGATATTGCCGAGCAACTAGGGTTCGAGTGCGCCAACATCTGGAAGTTGGCCCGAGGTAAGGGGAATGCGAGCCAGCAGATGGGTCGGTTCGGTCGGCGAGAGATCCGGAAGTGTGTGTATCGCTGGAGGCGGATATGACCGATCCCGATGGAAACCTTCGGAGGTCCCGGTTCTTAGCCGCCCGAATCAAGCAACGTACTGACATCAGAACCCGCGAGTTGATCAAAGGGTATTCGGGAGAGTTTGACTACGGAGATGGGCAGGACCTCCTGATAAGTGACAAAGCGTGGAAATATGTAGTCTCCAGTGATATCGACCCACGCTTCGTGTTTGCCCATCCGGATATCGTCCGTGCATACCCCGAGACATCACTGTACTACCGCGGGCTTTCACTACTGTCACAGAAGCGTGTCGGGCAGGCGGTCACGAGTGTTACGAAGTGGGAAGACGGGACATGGAGGAGGCGGCCGCCGTATGAAAAGGTAAGGGATGTCTGTCGCGCCTACAACACCATAATTTGCTCGATCATCGAAGGTACTACCGACTGGACCCTGGAAAACGGCTACCGGAATATTATGGCGACAGTTGGGATCGGGCTGGACGGGTCATGGAGCAATCGCATCGGTAAAGACGCTGAGGCCTTGGTCAAGGCACTGATAACCGACTGGCTGAGGAGCCAGGGATTGGTGTGCGTCAAGAGGAGCAACAGGGTTTTCGAAATCAAAGATGGTGTCACCCTCATCTTCGGCAATGAACCTGACATTCTGTTCAAGAAGGACGACGAGTATATTGTCACCATTGAGATCAAGGGAGGCAAGGACCCGGCGGGAGCGCTTGAACGTCTAGGGGCAGTACAAAAGAGCTTTGCCGAGACACCGATCAGATGCCAGAATATCTTGATAGCGGGTGTGGTGACTCCCGAAATGCAGAACCGATTGGACGACCTCGCAGTGGAGGTATTTCTATTGGACGACCTGTTAGACGATGATGGTTGGTCCTACTTTACTCGCGAATTGTTCCATTACATGCTACGCATCATATAACAAATTCGTTCGTGTAATGATAACTCAACTGCTACTTGATCTTAGCGCAGACTAATTGTAAATCTTCTATGCGCACTGATAGAACTTACCTGGAGATTCGCATCAAGAGTCTTCATCTTACCGACCACGGTAGGCCAACCCCTTC
>CAZEZF010000060.1:0-20556 GCA_964516495.1 uncultured Acidimicrobiia bacterium
GTAGCGGTCGTACCCGGCGGGAGGTGATCGCCTGGATGGTGGATCGCACCTCGGAGTGGATTGCGGATCTTCGGTAGCCGCCGACATGAAAGCCTTGTAACGACCAACCTTGCTTCCGACTTGGCAGGCGGACGGTGTTGCAGAGGGCGAAGGAGCGCCGTATTCGTTGCGGTTGCGGGTGGGGCGGTGTTGCGGACCGCGATGGTCCCAACCAACGACGAGCAGCCGGCGACCTGCACCACCGAGATCTACGAGCCCTCGGAAACCGACTCGTAGTAATCCTCCACGGTTGCCTCAAACACCGAACCCCCCTCACCGAACACACCGCCCCGGCACACCGAAGCACCCTCGACCAAGCCGCAGCTTGGCCTTTACAAATCCCGGGAGTCTAATGGGGGTCCACCACTTCTAGAACGGTGCTGGAAAATAGGTGATTGAATGGGCTCTCCGTCCGCTGACCAGGGAGTTTACCATCGGACATCGGGCCAAGCCGGGGGTTTCTCAGTACCCTCCTAGAACGACACCGTTCGTCTGATAGCCGCCTTGATGCTCGAAACGTCAGGACGGTAGGTGTCCTCCAGCGGGGGGCTGAAGGGTATGGGGATATCCAGGCCGCCGATGCGCGTTATCGGGGCATCCAGGTACTCGAAGGCCAGTTCACCCAACTCGGCGGCGATTTCCGCTCCGACGCCCGCTATCCGGTTGGCGGCGTGCACCACCACCATCCGTCCTGTCTTCCGAACGGACGCTACAACTGTTTCCATGTCCAGAGGTTTGAGGGTTCGGAGATCGATCACCTCTGTAGAGATGTCCGGTTGGATCCGCCTGGCTGCTTCGAGAGTCTGTCTCAGCATCTCGCCGTAGGTCACCACTGTTACGTCACGGCCCGGTCTGGCTATGCAAGCCCTACCGATAGGTACCGCCTGGTGGCCGGTTGGAACCTCGCCTGTCAAGCTCCGATATAGAGGCTTTGATTCGAAGTAGATGACCGGGTTGTCATCTCGGATCGCGGCAAGGAGCAGGCCCTTGGCGTCGGCGGGTGTTCCCGGCGCTACGACCTTGAGACCGGGGGTGTGGACGAACCAGGCTTCCGGATTCTGGCTGTGGAAGGGTCCGGAGCGCAGCCCCCCGTCAGCCGGCGCTCGGATTACCCATGGAACCGCCGCTCCCCACCGGTAATGGGTGGTGGCCGCGTACTGCACGATGGCATCGAACCCGGTTGATATGAAGTCCGCGAACTGCACCTCGATGACCGGTCGCAGCCCCATCAAGGCCATTCCGGTGGCGGCCCCTATAAACGCCATCTCCGTCATGGGGGTGTTGATGACCCGATCAGGTCCGAACTCAGCTTCGAAACCCCTGGTCACTTTGAAGGCCCCCCCGAACTCGCCTCCGATGTCCTCGCCTAGCAGAAGCACCCGGGGATCACGCCGCATTTCGGTTCGTAAGCCGTCGCTGATGGCCTCGAGATAGGTCATGGGCGTGGTTACGGCGCCTTCCGAACTCATAACAATGTTTCTCGTCGGGCGGCGGATGGCGCTCTCAAGTGTGGGTTACGACGCATAGACACCTTGGCTGACGGTCTTCGGGTCGGGCCATGGGCTCGATTCGGCAAAACGAACTGCATCGGACACGATCTCTACGCAATCGTTGATAACCGATTCGATCTGGTCCGTGTCGATCAACTTGCGCCGGAGCAGAACTTCCCGGTAGCGGTGGACAGGATCCCGGGTTTCCCACTCCTCCAACAGATCCTCGGGTACGTATTCGGCGCCGTCATGGATGGCGTGACCGAGCATTCTCATCGTCTTGGCCTCGATCAGTGTCGGTCCGCTACCTTGTCTCGCTCTGGAGATAGCGGCAGCCGCCGCCCCGTAGACCTTCTCGACATCGTTTCCGTCCACTATCACCGATTTCACTCCGTGGGCGTTTCCCCGGTCGGCGATGTTCTCGATGGCCATCTGCTGGTGCAGAGGTGTCGAGTAGGCGTACCGGTTGTTCTCGACCACCACAACGAAGGGGGCTTTGCGAACGGCGGCCAGGTTGAGAGCCTCGTGGAACACACCGGTGCAGGACGATCCATCCCCGACAAACGTCATGGCGACCCGATCCTCATCTCGATACTGGAAGGACATGGCCGCGCCCAAGGCGACCGGCATCGACTGGGGAAGGTGGCTGATGAAACCGATGATGTTCAGTTTCAGGTCACCGCAGCCATGCAGGTTGGCGTCACGGCCTCCCGTTACTCCGGTTAGACGCCCCAGATGGTTGGCCACCAGGCGTCGGGGACTCATCCCGCGTACCAGGTAGCACCCCAAGTCACGGTGCATCGGGGCGACAATATCGTCCGGTCCTAATGCGGCGCCGGCGCCGACGCTGATCGCTTCATGCCCGCGCTGGCTGAACGTGCCTCCTAGGCCTCTACCCTGCTTCCACAGCGAAACCAGCTGGTTGTCCAGCGTACGGGTCAGCTGCATCCAGCGGTACAACTCTTGGCGCACCTCGTCGGGAATGGGTTCTGTCATGGAGTGCTCCGCCGGTGGGGCTCCGTGGGGATGCTCGTGTCCAGTCGGTCTAGGTATTCCAGCATGTTGCTCAGTTCGGAGGCGAAGGCGGTGCGGCGTTCCAGGGTATCGCGGTCCACATCGCCTACCAGGTCGCGCCGTTTGGCGATCCGTATCGCGTTGGAGAACAAACTGAGAGATAGGGCATCGCCCGCGACCTTCCGGGAGGCCGCGGAATGAGTCCCGTGATCAAGGCAAAGCCGGAGAAAGGGCTTCTCATCCCAGGGATGCGCTGCGGGGAGGTCCACCAGTCGTTGGGCCACCAGCCGGTAGGACTCGATAAAGGACCCCAGCACCCAGGGGGCGCGATGGGGACGGAGCAATGCGAGTAGCTCCGATGCGTGACCCTCGGTCACCCGCTCCCTCCAGCGGGGTTCACTGAGGTGGAGTTCGGATTCGATCTCGCCGGACAACCTGTCAGGATCACCCAGGAAGAACTCGAAGGCCAGCAGGTCGGCCACCTTATCCACATATTCCCTGAAGATGTTGTAGGGGGAGTGGCCCGGAGCGGCGTGGGAAGCCGCCACGAGCGCCAGTTCGGCTATGGCTCGGGCAAGGAAGAAGTGGGCGATAGTGTTCCGGTAGTAGGAGGCGGCCAAGCGCTGATTTTTAGGGATGCGGTATACGGTTGTCGTATGCGAACCCTCCTCGATCAGGGGCTCGACCGTCACGATCCCCAGGTCGGTGAGCGCCGAGAGCTCCGCCTCCAGCCAGGGTCCGGTTCGTAACCGGATCGATGGATCGAGGGAAGGTATCCTTCGGGAGGCGCCGGCATCGACGAGTTCGGATACGGTCGCCTCGATGCGGGAGCGAGGAAGTCCGGGTCCCTGTTCCGGCCCTGCCAGGAGAGCCACCACCACCAGTGAAGAGAGGGTTACGGGGGTGATCTCGTTTATCCGTTCACACACCTCGGCCGCCAACAACCGCAGATTACGCCTGCGGCAGACCTCTACACTCTCCGGGCCGAGCGCGCGGCGGAGCGAGATCGGCTCTCCGAACCGGATATGGATGTTCCCGTAACGCCTACGCAGTGATCGCACGCTCCTCACCAACCAGCGGAAGGACTCTGTTTCCTTGGTCGCGCCGGATTCCTCGGTCGCGTAGGCGCCGACCTCGAGTACATGGTCGTAGCTGATAGAGGTGGGTATCAGGTACAAGTCGGCGCTCTTTCCGGCTGTCACGGCATCGGCCGCATAACTCAGCAGTCCGTAGCGAGGTGATCGGAGCTTGCCGGTCCGGCTGCGCCCACCCTCGATGTACCACTCGAGAGGTAGGCGTTGCTCGACCAGGTAACCGATGTAGGTGCGGAGTACGAGCTTGTATATCGGCTTGTTCGCGAAGGTCCGGCGTATGAAGAAGACCCCGGCTCGTCGAGCGATCGGCCCGATGGGGAAGAAGTTCATGTTGATGCCGCCTGCCGTGTGATTCGGTCCCAGGCCGTTCCTCCACAACAGGTCATGCATTACCGGTCGATCGAGGTTCGATCGGTGAGCGGGCAGGACCGCGATCGGATGGCGAGAGCTCAGGCGATGGAGAGAGACGAGTTCGTCGCGGTTGTAGTGGACGGATCCGTACGCTCGTCGATAAAGGAAGCGGCCCATCCAGGCGGCGATCGCTACCAGCGGTTTCGACGGACGGGCGGCAATCTCCTTCAGGTAGCGCTCGGCTGTTTGCAACGCCTGATCCGAAGATATGTTCTGTTCTTCGGCCAGCAGGATGAGGCGTTTCCGGAAGGCTCGTTCTTCCAGGATGTGCTCGGGGCGGGGCGGCGGACCGTTGTGATCGGGTTTTCCGGCCTTCGCAGAGCGCGTGTCGGTCACCTCGTCTGGCGATCGAAAGGGTAGAACCGGCACGAGACGGATTCTAGCCCGGCATCTTCATGCCCCAGACACACCCACCTGCAAAAGGCCAGTTCAACCCTACTTTGAGAGCGCGTCCGGTAATCACCCTGCGGGTGAATGTCACCCCCGGTCCGGCAAGGCCGCCGAGCAGCCATTTTCCCAGGTCAGGAAGTTCACCAAGGCTTCTCCGCCGCCCGTGCAAAACCCCTTGCATGAAAAATAGGGGCTAAACCCCGCCGAGATCGGGACGGTGGTTCTGGAATCCGGTTGTGTTGAAACCGGCGCTATCCCGACCTCGGCGCTAGATTTCTTCGGGTGCGGGTGTTGATCCAACGTGTGGACCGTGCCTCGGTATCGGTTGCAGGCAAGGCTGTGGGAGCGATCGATACCGGCCTGCTTGCCTTGGTGGGCGTGAGCCGAACCGATACCGGTTCCGATGTACGGGCGATGGTCACCAAGTTGGTCGGCCTGAGGATCTTTCCCGATGAGACGGGTCGTTTCAACCTGTCTTTGAAGGATGTGGGGGGAGCGATGCTGGTGGTGAGTCAGTTCACCCTTTTCGCCGACACGCGGAGAGGGCGCCGACCGAGCTTTACCGAGGCGGCCCGTCCCGACCTCGCCGAGCGGCTGGTCGATGAGTTCGTCCGCGCCGTGGAGTCGGCGGGTGTAGAGGTGGCCTCCGGGCGGTTCGGCGCCATGATGGACGTCGACCTCCGGAACAGCGGACCGTTCACCCTGATGGTCGAAACCAACCGGGGGAAAGTCGTTTAGCCCCAATTTTTCATGCAGGGGTTTGGATGGGTAACCGAGAGAGGTGAAATTAACCACATGACCTGGGAAGATAGCTGCGTGACGGCCTCGTCTGGGGCGGGGCGCGCCTATCACCCAGAGGTGAAGGCCGGGACATCCCGTGAAAGCGGGCTTGACGTGGCCTTTTCGGGTTCGGTGTGCCTGGGGCATGAAGAATCAGGGCTAGGAGGGTTCCTCCACTTCGCTCATAAAATTCGCCGTGATCCGTTTTTGTCTTTCAGCCCGAAGCCGCCGACGGCGGAGGCTTGCGGGATCTTTTCTGTCCTACCCCTCCTGTATGTTGATGGTTAACCGTAATTACCGGCGGTCCGTTTCCGACGTCGACCTGGACCCCAATTTTTAACGCAGGGGTTTGAATGGTAACCGAGAGAGAGGCAATGAACTCTCTGACCTGGGAAAATGGCTGCTCGGCGGCCTGCCTGGGCGGGGTGTTACCCTTCACCCGAAGGTGAACGCCGGGACGCCCCACGCTGCTGCGCTTGAAGTGGCTTTTTTCCACATCCGGTGTCTGGGGCATGAGTGAATCCGGGTTAATCATCCTCCCCCGGCGTGGCCCGTGTGATCGGTCGAACCTGGGATCACCGACCGAGGAAATCCTTTCCTTCATCGCACAGGTGGAGAAAGTCACAGTTACGGCAGGACTTCGAGGGTGTGGGTTCGAATCGACCGGTTTCGATACCGGAAACCAGGTCCAAGATGTGGGTTCTGGCTCGTTGCAGCCAATCGTCGTCGACCTCCTCGGTGACTACTTCGCAGCCATCGCCCAGATAGACGAAGGAAACCTGCAACCGCGGCGGGGCCGACGCGCCCAGAACAGCTTCACGAGCGGCGATTGCGTAGGCCTGAAGCTGGGTGTCGCCGGGTGACTCACGCGGTGCGCGCCCCGACTTGAAGTCCACGATCTCCCAGCCGTCCTCTCCGTGCCGGTAGACCGCGTCCACCCGGCCCCTGATCCGGGCGCCCGATTCCAATCGGAGTCGGAAAGGAACCTCGGCAAAGATGGGTTGGCGGTCGGCGTAGGCCGATCGGAGGAAGGTGGTCCATCCGCTCCTGGTTTCTTTTCCCGGCCCCGGTTGTTCATGGAGGGAGGGATCGGAGAAATCGTCATCTAGTTCCGAGAAAGGAACCACTCCCCGGTTGTGGAGTTCGATACGACGGTGTAGCTGAGTTCCCCAACGGGCATTGGGCGGCGGTCGGCGGGGCAGCCGGTCGACTTCCGACCAGTAGTACCGCTTGGGGCAGGTGGCGTAGATGACCAAGCCGGTAACGCTGACTGTTATCTCCTCCGGTTCACCGTGGTCGGGCTTGGTGGGTTCGGGGAGGTTCAAAAGGGTCTGTTCGTACTCCGCCACGGCTTCATGGTAGAGATCCGCAACCTCCAGGCGCTCGGCGCGCCGGGCGGACCAGTCGGGATCGGCGGCGATCCGGTGGAGCGCTTCTTCCCAAGAGACGCCCAACGCCGGGTCAGGACCTGTTTGGGGGATTGAGAAACCTAGGGAGTCGGGTCGGGGTGGAGGTTGATTTTTCCATTCGTCGATTATCACCCCTTCCAGCCGGCGGGCCATCTCGATGATCTCGCTCGGCTTGGAGGCTTTCTTGAGCGTCTGCGGTGATCCATACCAATGGGCGCCGCTCAGGTAGAGCTGTTCCATTGCCCTGGTGCAGGCGACGTAGGCGAGGCGCCATTCCTGGTCCTTATGTCTACCTACCAGCCACGCCCTCCTTTCCTTGCGGTCTCGGGAGGGATCCAGATTGGTTTCGAACTCCCGGTCGATTCTCATATGGGCCGGAAGCGTGAACTCGCGTTGTTCCGGATCCAGCAGACTTCGCGGGGGGGCGGGAAAGGCGCCGCGGTGGAGAGCGGGTAGGAATACCGCCCTCCACTCCAGTCCCTTGGCTCGATGGATAGTGGTGAGGGTGACCGCGTCGGTGGTTCCGACCCGTGCCGCATCCAACTCGTTGACCGGCTCCTCGCTGACCAGTTCCAGGTGCTGCAGGAATGCTTCGAGAGAGGATAGACCCTCAAGAGGGTTCCAGTGTTCGGTGTAGTCGAGAAAGCGATAGATGTTGAGCCGAGCCGAGACGTTGGAGGGCCAAGGCAATGCGTCGATCTCCTGCCAGGCCTCGGTTTTTGTGAGGATAAGCCTGACCAGTCCGGATAGGTTGGCGCCCTGCGCCTCGGTCAGGAGAGTCCGGTGTACATTTCGAAACTCCTGCAAGAGGGTTCGCACGACCTCAGGCAACTTGATGGCTTCCAGGTTCTCGATTGCTTCCACCAGGGTGTGGGTCAGCCCCTTCGGGGCGCCTCGGGATGACTTGGCAGCCACCCAACGGGCCAGAGGCGCCAGGTCCCCCATGGTGAGGCGGTAGCGGGATCCCATCAGGATACGCACCAGCGACGGACCATCTTCGGGGTCCGCCAACAGTCTCAGCCAGGCGTGAAGTTCGACGATCTCGGGTATCTTGAGCAAGCCCCCGAGATCGCTTACCTGGTAGGGAACCTCATGTTCCTCCAGAGCCAGGCGTACCAACTCGATGTCGGAGTTTCGTCGAAACAGAACCGCTATGTCGGACCAGTCGAGCCCTTCATCGCGGAGATGGTGGATCCGCCGGGTAATCGCCTCGGCTTCCCGGCGGGCGTTTCCGTACCAGGCGGCATGCACTTCGCCCGGGGGAGCGTGCGGCAGGGCTTTCTGGTCGGCCGCTCGTTCCACGGTCGATATCTTGGCGCGGAGGCGGTTGGACAGGTCAAGGATACGTTTGCCGGATCGGCGGTTCACCGTGAGCCTGAGGGTCATGGGTTCCGACCCGTCCCCTTTTCGAAATCGGGCCGGGAAGCCCCCGAAATTGGACGGGCTGGCGCCTCGCCACTCGTAAATGGTCTGGTCGAGGTCGCCGACCGCCGTTACAGGCATTCCGTTTCCGAAGAGGAGCGCAAACAGTTCTTGCTGGGCGGGGTTGGTGTCCTGATACTCGTCCAGCAGAACACACCGGTAGGTGTCTCGTAGCCGGTTGGCGACGAAATCATGTTCCCTGACCAACTCCACGGCGAGACGGATGAGGTCGCCGTAATCTCGGACCCCCAGCCGCCGTTTGGTTCTCTCGTATTCGACCAAGGCTCCGGCCAGCTCGGCTCGCCGGGCTTCCACCTCACCCCGTACCGGTTCATCGGTCAGCATATGAGGTTGGAGGAGGTTGTCCGCCAGTTCGGCGGACAGTTTGAGCAGGTTGTTGACCACCCCGGAGGTGTTCGAGACGTCTATCCGCTCGAAAGGGGTTTCGACCAGGCACTCGCGCAGGATCTGCCTGGACACTACCGGGGTGATGAGCCGGGTATCGCGTTCCATTCCCACCAAGGCGCCGTAAGCCGACAGCAATCGCATTGCGAACCCGTGATATGTGAAGATGTTCACCCCCTCGCCGGGTCCGGACGGTCGTGTATGGATACGTTGGATGCGATGCGCCAATTCTTCAGCCGCCTTATTGGTGAAGGTGACCCCCAACACCTCGTTCGGGCGAATTCCGAATTGATCTATGAGCCGTACCATACGGAAGGCCAACGTGGTTGTTTTTCCGGTTCCGGCGCCTGCCGTAACCCGCAAGGGTTCCAGGCCGTGGTTGATGACCCGTTCCTGCTCCGGAGATGGGACGAAGCTCATCGGCGGTAGGCGTCCTGACCTTCCGGCCAAGCCGGACAGGCCGATCTGACATTGCAGGTGCGGCAGGCTGTACCCGGAGTGGGTGACCAGTCCCGCTTGTTGATGCGGTCGGCGATCTTGAGCAGTCTGGATCTGACCTCCTCCAGACGAGAGGGATCGAAGCGGGTTACCCTCCGTCGGAGAGCGCCGGCCAAAGGATGCCAGAACTCGGCGCCCCGGACGGGTCCGAATCGGTTTACGCCGGGATCGCCGGCAGCCGCCAGCAGGTAGGAACCGAGTTGAAGGTCGCCGGACGACTCCCGTATGGACGGGGGATTCTTGCCGGTCTTGTAGTCAACGATACGGAGATTTCCGTCAGCGCTACGTTCCACGCGGTCGATACGTCCTTGCCAGAGGAATCCGCCCAACTCGATGCTCACCGGGTGTTCGAGCAACACCACCGGTCCGTGATCCTTGGGGAAATCTGCGTAGAGCCTGGTTAGCAGGAGTGTGCCACGCCGACGCCACGCTTTGCCGATCGAACCGGGCCCCAGATCGTATCCGTCAGCCGACTCGTACAAACGCGCCAAAGCCTCGTCCAGGTCGGGCTTGCGACCCTCCCCGGCTGCTTGCCTTTCAGTCGACTCCAGCACACGATGTATGAGGTTTCCGAACGTTATATATGGATTATCGGACACAGTCACCTTCAATAACCGCTCCAAGGCGAATTGTCTTGGACAGGCCTTATATCTGGCCGCGTCGCTGAGAGAGAGCCGGCGACCGGCGACCAGATCCTCCTCACCGCTCCCTGATTTGGGGATGGCCGCGTACCGTATCGGCGGCCTGAGACCCAGGTGTTCCCCGCAGGCGAGGGTGTGGGCCGCTCCCAGGCGGCGGTATGAAGGCCGGGAAGGGTCGACGAGTATTCTGCGCAGCCACGACTCCGCCTCCTTCATCGTCAGGGGCTTGCGTTGTCGAGGATCCCCGGTGACTACCACCACTTCATCGCCTGCTATAACATCCAGGAAGCGACTGGGTCTGCGCTGCTCCTCATCCGGTCCCGCGCTGGTGGCGGAAATGAACACTCGACTGCTCGCTCTGGTCATGGCGGTATAGAGAAGGCGGGCTTCCTCATGAAGGCGACGGTAAACGGCGCGACCTGAGCCGGTTCTGATCGGATCGAGTCGCTCCGTCTGTAGAAGAGACTCGGACCGTCGCAAGTCCGGCAGAACGCCGTCCACCGCGTCGGCGATGAACACCACTTGGAACTCGAGTCCCTTTACCTGATGCAAGGTGGTTAACACCATCCGGTCCTCGGAAGGGTCCGAATAGCTGAGCAGGGGGCTGGCTTCGAAGTCATCGGACTCGACCAGACTCATATACTCGAGTATCGAGGTGGAGGGATTCCGTTCACCTGCCCGCACCAGGACCTGGGCAAGGCTTGTCCACGCGGCTCTGAAGCCTGCGCGCTCAGGCGCGGTGGCCAAGTCCCGCAGCTGGGGAAGCCCGGTCCATACCTTCCAGAAGCCGTCGATAGCCGGTAGTTCGGTCCAAGAGGGGTCTTCCAGCAGAGCGGCTAACGCTTCACCGTCGGGCAGCCGGCGAATCATCTCCGGCCAGTCGGCCTTACCGGATGACATCCCCCGTTCCAACCGCCGAAGACCGGTTACATCCAGGTTGAACAGGGGACCTAGTAGTAGGCGCCGAACGAACGGTGTCGCGGTCCGGCGGTCGGGCGACACGGCGGCCCTGGCCACGTCGAAGATCATCAGGTTGGCGGGATGGTCGGCCAATCTGGCATCCGGCCGATCATGGGGAATGGACCTGCGGTCGAGGGCGCGCGAAACCTCGATCAAGAGGCGACGCTTCGTTCTGACGAGCACCGCCATCTTGCTGAACGGGACATCCTGCTCGAGGTGAAGTCGGGCCGCCTCCGCCGCTATCCACTCTGATTCTTCCGATTCCTGGTCAAAGATGCGGATCTCCACCCGGCCTGCGTGGGGGGCCGGCTCTACGGGGCCGACGGCGCCCGGCATCCGGATACCCGTAGTAAGGCGTTGGGCCGCTTCGAGAATCTGTCGGGGCGTCCTGAAGGAGGTGCTGAGTATCCATTTGCGGCCTTTGAGGTGGGTCCGACCCGAAAACATGTCGAAGAAGTCGGATACGTTGGTGGGCGCCGCTCCGCGGAAACCGTAGATCGACTGTTGAGAATCGGCGGCTGCGGTCACATTTCCGGCGATACCGCAAACCGCCTGGAGGAGTCCGGCCTGTGCGGGGCTGGTGTCCTGATACTCGTCTACCAGGACGTATCGATACTGTTCTCGAACCGACTCCAGGACCTTCGGATCGCCGATTACTTCCCTTGCCCGGTTGATCAGGTCTCCGTAGTCGATGCGTTGTCGCTGTTCCAGAACCTGGTTGTAACGGCTGATGAACATGGGTAGCGCCCTCCAGTCGTCCCGTTCGGCGCATCTTCGTTCGAGTTCCTCCGAATCGAGCATCATCTCGCGGGAGCGGAGAATGAAGTCGGTGACCTCGCTAGCCAGGGTCCGTGTCGGCAGCAGCTTGCGGAAGGGGAGCGGCCAGTTTCCCGGAGGGTCGGTTCGCAGAAGTTCGGAGACCAGACCCACCTGTTCGGGACCGGTAAGGATCGACGGGAGTTCCTTCCAACCGATAGTTTCCGCCGCGTGCGCCTCCAACATGCGCTGGGCGAAGGAATGGAAGGTGCCGGCGCCCACTTCGCCCAATGGATCGCGGGTTGCCTGTCTGATCCTGGTGTTCAGTCCGGAGGAAGCTCTCCGCGAAAAGGTGAGGGCCAGTATGGAGGAACCGGGCAAGCGCCGCCTGCTGGTGAGCCGGGCAATACGCCGCACGAGGAATTCGGTCTTGCCGGCGCCGGGACCGGCGATGACCAATTGGGGTCCTTCAGTCTCGGCTATGGCGTCGGGCCAGTCCTCTGGTCGGAGCCGCCGTTCCCGTATCAACTTCGGATCTGTATTCGTGAAAGTCCGGATGGCAGAGTTCTTAATTGGTTTGTGGCGGTTAACATCCACGAGGGAACTCCGAGTGACTGCCGATATCGAACGGTGAAGGCAAGGCTTGTTCACACTCCAGGTTTGTTCTACAGGGTACTGAAACTGTCTTGTTTGCCCGATGATTGCCAACAGCGCCCCGCTCGAGGCATCGCGGGCCGAATCATCCCCGTCTTTTCGGAATCCTTCCGGCTGTTCACTCGTCCACTTATGTTCACCTGGTCGAGCCTCCGGGTCGTTCGGGTAAACCACCGGTCTGGTCAACTTCGGATGCTGTTTTGCCGGGCGAGTTCGATCCGCTCCGTCTATCGATGCTCCGACCAACCGAATAGGTTACGCATCCAGCGTTTTCGTATTGTCATACATCCATCCTCCGCAGCGGACCTCGGCGGAGTGGTCGTCTGCGGGACCCCCAACGTTGTCGGCGGTTTCCCGAGAGTGCAGGCTCCGGATACGGTCCGGCCAGGCGATCAGGCCGCCAGCGGGGGATGGGCGACTTCAGCCTCGGGCTCTTCTACCACCGAAAAACCGATACCTGCCTCCAGCAATGCTTGCTCGGCGGCGGCGAAGGCTTCGATGGCGCTTGTCTGGGTGTCTTCTACCAGGAAGTTCATCATGATGTACAAGCTATCAAGAGGGTGGGACATATTTAGGCTCGGTCCGGTGTCCTCGATCATTCCGCATCCAGGACCGGCCGTGGTACGACTTTCGGTGTCTCCTGATCGATGCCGTATGATTCCGGATTCACTACCCTACCGGCAGGGTGTGAGGAGACTCGACGGGTGGATGGCTAAGTATCGTCTGCCCGACATGTGTTGCTGAGCACCTCGAACGAGGTTTGCAAGTCCGCCCGACTCCGGTCGGGAGAAAGCGCGAAGCTCGGGCGCGGAACGGGGAGGATCCGGGAATGTCTGTTATTCCGATCGTAGCCATGATGGCCGCCGCGGAGCAGGCGAGCGACATCGTGTCTCCTCAACTCGACGCCGTTCCCCACGGGGATCGGCACCGCTTTGCCGAGGAGCGTCCCGACTGCTTCATGAACGTGACCCTCTCGGTCAGGGACTTTCCCGATCCTGTTCCAACCAGGGAGATGGTTGCGGAGCGGGCGAAACGACACTTCGGAGGGATGCTGGAAAGGGGCCTCTTCGAACCTGTTCCCGGCCGTGTCTTCCTTCTATACGAATTGGAGACAGAGGCCCACCGGCAACTCGGGCTCGTGGGGGCGGTTCCGGTGACGGCCGTGGAACAGGGTCGGGTAATCGGTCACGAGGCCACGATCGATGATCGGGTGGATGATCTGGCCTGCTTCTTCGAGGTTGCCCGGATGGTGTCCAGCCCGGTTTCCCTCGCCTTCCGCGCCGGCAAAGACCACCTTCAACTCCTGGAGGACCTTGCTTCGACGGCGCCCGTCCGGGACTTTGTAGGCATGGACGGTATCCGCCAGAGGCTGTGGATCGTTTCCGACCCGACCGACATCCAACGGATAGAGGTGGCCGTCGCCCGGGTGGGTCCGATGTACATCACCGACGGCCATCACCGGGTTGCCGCACTATCTCGTGAAGCCGTGGGACCCGGATGGATCCTTGCCGTCCTGTTTCCCGCCGATCACCTTGCTGCGATCGAATACAACCGGCTTGTCAGGGTGGACTCCAAGATCGATGTGGACGAGATCAGTCGCCGACTGCGGCCGGATTGGGAGGTAAGCCGGATCGGTGTCGTAGGGCAGATCAAGCCCCGGCCACGAAGCCGGGGAGAGTTCTCGATGTTGCTCGATGGGATTTGGTATCGCCTTGGTTATGTGGGTAGGCGTCCCCAGGATTCGGTAGCGGGTCTTGATGTGAGCCTGCTGCATGAGCGCATTCTCGGTCCGTTGTTCGGTATAACGGCTCAGGATTCCCGATTGTCATACGTCACGGGTGGTGAGTCTCTTGCCGGCCTCGAGCAACAGGTGACCGACTATCCTGGGCGGGTGGGTTTTGCTATGTACCCGGCCGGGACCGACGAGGTGATGGCAGTCGCTGACGCAGGGCGGCTCATGCCCCCCAAGTCAACATGGTTCACACCGAAACCACGGTCGGGCCTGTTCGTGGTCAGGTGGGGCCGGTCGGAGTCGGCGGACGGCGCCGGGGTGGCGGGGGATTCGCGGAAGCCGGATCAGTGACGGGTACACCTGATATATCAACGGGTTCGGCTGACTTCATCTCACCGACTATGACCCTTGAGATGGAGTGGGACTCCCCCATGTACCGGGAGGCGGCCTCGCAGTTCGACAACGTGGCCGAGATGATGAATCTGGACGACAACGTCCGTGAGCGCCTGAGCATGCCCCAACGTTCCCTGGTGGTCACCTTCCCGTATCGCACCGACGAGTATTCGAAGGTCCGGACCGCCTTCGGTTACCGGGTTCAGCATGTTTTGACTATGGGACCCACCAAAGGTGGGATCCGGTACGCGCCGGATGTGAACCTGGGGGAGGTGGCGGCGCTCGCCATGCTCATGACCTGGAAATGCGCCCTCGTCGGTCTCCCTTTCGGGGGCGCCAAAGGTGGGGTGAGGATCGATCCCCACCATCTCTCCAGGAGCGAACTGCAACGGGTGACCAGGCGATACACCGCCGAGGTGATCAACATGATCGGACCCCAGAAGGACATCCCGGCGCCTGACCTGGGAACAGATGAGCAGGTGATGGCCTGGATCATGGATACCTACAGTCAGAACCAGGGTTACGCGGTTCCGGCGGTGGTAACGGGGAAACCGCCTGAATTGGGTGGATCCGTAGCCCGCCGGGAAGCGACGGGGCGCGGGATAATCAGCTTGTTGCCCTCAGCGGCTCTCCAGTGCGGCGTGATGGTCGATGGCGCCCGGGTGGTTATCCAGGGATTCGGGAACGTAGGTCGTTATGCGGCGATCGCCGCCGCCGAGTTGGGTTGCCGGGTGACAGCAGTGGAGGACCTGACCGGAGCGATCCACAACGGCAACGGCTTGGAGATCGGCAAGCTGGTTCGTCACGCCGATCGCACCGGAGGGGTGAGAGGGTTCCCCGGCGCCGACGCCATCAGCCACGAGGAGTTGTTCTCTCTGCCATGTGAAGTGCTTATACCGGCGGCGGTGGGGAGCGTTATAACGAGAGCCAACGTCGAGTCGATCAAAGCGAAGCTGATACTGGAAGGCGCCAACAATCCCACCACTCTCGCGGCGGACAGCGTTCTGAAGGACCGAGGGATTCTTGTCGTACCCGACATCCTGTGCAACGCCGGGGGCGTCACCGTCTCCTATTTCGAATGGGTTCAGGATCTCCAGAACTACTTCTGGTCCGAGAACGAGATCGTCAGCCGGTTGCGCGAGATACTGATAAGAGCCTTCGAGGAGGTTCTGGAACTATCTATTCGTGAGAATCTCGACATGCGGACCGCCGCATTAATGATCGGTATCCGGCGGGTGGCGGGCGCCAAGTTGGTTCGAGGGGTTTATCCGTAGCCGCGGTCCGAAACCGCAAAACCGCGCAGAGTTCCTATCCTTCCCAGCGGTTCGGTCAGGCCCGCCGAGTTCGGATCGACCATTCTGACCGGTGTGGGTTGATGGTGTACTGGTGAGGTGAGTGATTCCCGGTGTTAATCAGGACTGAACGCACTTGTCTCGAATAGTTTTTCCGATACACGGGATACCGCATATCTTTTGCGACATATCATGTATGTGCGGTATAGGGTCGGCGCGCGGCCAACCACGGCGGGTTGGGGAGTAGCTGTCCCGGACGGTAGAAGCCGGGTAGAGCCGCCAGAACCCTCGGAACCGTGTTGACTAGAAGCGCCGCGGTAGCGGCAACGGCCGGTAGACCCGGCTTCATCGTGAAGTCGACGGGGTTCTCCCCGTGGACGCGGATGCGGTCCCGGGTCTCCCAACCGACCGCGTCCGGAGCGACATGCAGGGACAGCTCGAACCGGAGCCATTCCCGTCCTCCCACCGTGGTCGTGGCCAGTTGGACGACGCCTGCGGTCTCGGGCGGCTCGATCGTATACCCGGCCAGGACATGCACGCGGTCTGCGAGTACCGGTTCGATCTCTTCGCCGAACCGCTCGACTTCCAGTCCCATCCCGTCCGCGATGATGTGGGCGCTCTCCGCGAAGCCGACATGCCCGCGTACTCTTCGCGACCGCACGGCACGGCGGAACTCGGCCTCGGAATAGCCGATACCCAGGGAACGATGCACATCCCGGCCGAACACCGACGCGTCAAGCGTGCGTTGTACGAGAATCTTCGATACGTCCCAGGCGGCGCCTGCCAGCACGAGAGGAAGGGCGTCGAAGGCAAAGCCGGGGTTTATTCCGGTGGCGACGATCACCACCCCGGCTTTCTCCGCGGTATGCTGCAACGAGTCGGCGGCTCCGGGCTGTTCGCCATCAGGCCAGGCAAGTTCCTCGCTGGTGCAAATGACGTTTACGCCCTGTCGAGCGCAGAGTTCGATCACAGGCAGGACTGAGTCGAGCTCGGACCGAGTCGCCACCAGAGCGATTTCAGGCCTGAGGGTGTCGATCATCGCCGCCGGATCCGACCAGGCACTAACTCCCGTCCAGGGGCCGGGTGGGTCGACAGTTGACGCCTTGGATCGGGCCGCTCCCACAATATCCATCCAGGGTCGTGTACGGCAGAGCCTCAAGGCGGCGGTTGCGACGCTGCCCACTCCTACAAAGGCAACTCTCACTTGCTTCGACGTCGAAACGCTTCGCTGTAACGATTCCATGAGGTTCCTCCAGTTCATCACCCACTAGTCCGAGCGTTCCGGTGAGCCCCGGGTGGATGAGGAACGATCCGTGCTACGGCGCCCGTACGAGCGCTCTGATAAGCGGCGCTCAGCAATTCAACGGTCCTAGCGCCGATCTCGGCCGGTGACCGGTTTTCCACAGTCTTGCCGAGGGAAAGGTCGACCAGCACATTGGGCGGATCCTCACATCCGTAGAGACCGGCTCGCGGTGGTAGATCGACCTTGATGTCCTTGCCGTCGTCGCGGAAGAGCCACAGGAAGTCCCGTTCCAGATCGGCCACGAGATGGCCTTCTGTCCCGTATACCCTGACTTGGAGCTGGTGCCGGGGCCACGGAGCGTCCTCCTGATCGACCGCGTTCCCACCGGGCGGTGACGATGCGCCGGATATCGAACCCGTGGCCCCGGAACTGAACCGCACGCTGATAGCGTCGTGAAGATCGATTCCGGCGCCTTCGTCGTTCATGAAGGCGAAGACCTGGGAGGCGCGCTGGCCGGTGAGCCACAGCGCCAGCCCCAAGGCATGGCTCAGCGCCGCCGGAGCGTACCCACCGCCGGAGAGCCGGGGGTCGGTCCAGGTCTTGGTGGCGGGCTGGAAGAAGTCGTCCCGACCCCGGTAGCTCCCCGTACCCTGGAGGAGGCGGCGCAGGCCCGAGGCCATGGCCACTAGGACGTGCTGGACCTCTCCGACGCTGGGGGAATCCATCAGCCTCTTGGCCTCTACGGCGGTGGGACGGTAGTTCCATCCGAGGGCGAGGAGCAGGTGACGGTCTCGCTCCGAGGCGATGTCGTGGAGTTCCCAGGCATGCTCGGGCTCCGTGGTGAAAGGCTTCTCGCACAGGACGTGGGCGCCCGCCTCTAGCGCCGCCTTCACATGCTCGTAGTGGAGCCCCGCGGGGCTGGCCACGACCACCGCATCCAGCCCAAGTTCCAACGTGTCCCGGTAATTGTCGCTGACATGTTCGAATCCGAACCTCCGGCGAAGTTGGGCCAGCGCCTTGCGGTTGGTCTGGACGGCGCTCACCAGTTCGACTTCCTCCCGCGCTGCCAGGATCGGGATGTGGTTGGCGATCGCCCAAGACCCGGCGCCGATGATCCCGACCCGGACCGACTGGGCCGACGCCATGCCCAAGGCTAGCTGTAGGGGTTGGCGAACGGACTCTCGACCTCGAACGGCCTTCCCCCCTCCGCGAACTGAATCAGCTCGATCGAAATGTTGTCCGGGTCGCGCAGGTAGCAGGTGAGGGCGCCTTCGTACCTTCCCCAAGCACAGCGGACCGGCTCCGGCGAGACGAACACCGCATGGTCACGCATTCGTTCGTAGTCCCGGTAGATGTCCTCCGTCTCCAAGCAGAGATGGGTGTTGCCGGCGTTGTAGGTGGCCATGTCAACCCGGCCGGGCGGCGGGTTATGGTATTGGAGCATCTCGAGCACCGAACCTCCGGGCAGCGCCCAGAAGGCGCCCGACATATCGCAGTTGGGATACCCCACGATCTTGCCGACGTAGTCCTTGATGTCGGCGGCTATCCAGGTGCCCTGCATGAACGGTTCCTTCTCCAGGAATCGGGTCCACCAGGGAACCGACACCCCGAGGTCGCTGACCGCCACCCCGACGTGATCGATCGAACGAAAGCTCATCGGTCTACCTCCCTGGTCATGCGGGCTTGTTGGAGGGGATGCCTTTCCCTGCCGATCCCTGCCCCAACCGGTACCATTTGCCGCCAAGTTAGCGGTGCTCGACAAGCGCTGCATGAACCTGCGTACCATTTGTGCGAAAGGATCACCGTCAGGCGCAATGAAGGCGCACATCCAGATGAGGAGACTCCGGCATGCCCCGATTTGACCGCTCCGACGTACCATTGGCCGACCTGGAGTTCGTGGTACTGGCCGACACCCACCACTTGGTGGATCCGGGAATGTACCGGGCTAAGGGCGATTCGGTCACTCCGGAGATCGTGCGCGAATGGTCCGACCGAGGCGACTGGGCGCTGGCTTTGGCGAAGGCGTTGAAACCGGAATTGGTGTTCCATGTGGGTGACCTGGCCCAGGAGTATCCGGGCTCTCGTTTCTTTGACACCGGACGACGAGCGGCTGTGGCCCAGTTCGAGGAATCCGGTTTGGCGGTGAACTTCGCCGCCGGGAACATGGACATCGGCGACAAGCCGGATCCCACGGTTCCGGCGGGATGGGTGGAGCCGGGATTCTTGAAACGTTGGGATGAGGACTTCGGCAAGTCGTTCTACAGCCGGACCGCAGGCGACGCGCACTTCATCGTTCTCAACTCCCAGATCATGAACACCACCCTGCCGGAGGCCATCGAACAACGCGAGTGGGTAGAGGCCGACCTTGCCGCCCACGCCTCGCACCGGATCTTCATGTTCCTCCACCTCCCCCCTTACCTGGTCGACGAGGACGAACCCGGACTGGGCAGCTACGACGTGCTGGACAACCCTGATCGGACCTGGCTGCTGGACCTGTGCAGACACTACGAAGTCGAGACCATGTTCAGCGGGCATACCCATTTCCAGGTGTTCAACCGGGCCGGCGCCACCCGGCTGTACACCCTTCCCTCGACCACCACGACCAGGCCGGGCTTCTACGAGGCCTTCAACGTCCGTCCCGCCGATCGGGGATGGATCGACACCACCAAGCTCGGTTTCTTCCTGGTGAGGGTGACCGACCACGGTGTCTCGGTGCATCTGATCCGTACCAGAGGTGAAACCGTTGCCGACCACCAGCCCGGAACCCGCATCCTGAGCGGCACGACCGTCGATCTTCCTCATTCTCCGGTGGCCGCTTACCTGCGACTGCCCATCACCAACAAGAGCGACGGGGCGATCTCCTACCCCAACCATGTGCGCCACCGGATCCGTGACGACTACCCGTTGCTCTCATGCGTCGAGGCGGGGATCCGCAACGTCCGATTCCCGATCCACGACCTCGACGTACCTCTGCAGGCCGGACAACTTGCCGTCCTGCGTAGCGAAGGAGTGGAGTCGACGGCGACTGTCCTGTGTCCCAGGCCGGATGACATAACGGCCGCAGCTCGTAAGGCCGCCGAGTCGGACTTCATCGAGGTCCAGCTGACCAACCGTTTCTTCCCGGACAGCGAGGATCTGGTGGCCCTGGCGGAACTGCGGGGAGCGGGCGTGCGTGTCGCCCTAGCCCCGCTCGCGCTGGAGGACACCGGAAAGGTGCATCTGCGCAGCCGGACCGGCTACCGGCCCCGGGAACTGCCGCGTCTCGACGAGATGCTGACAGGCCACGGCCTTTTCTTGGATAGGGCCGTGTGCATGGTCGAAGGCTCGGAGTCGATGTGGGACGACATTCTGGCCTTTGGAGGGACGAGACTTCAATCGATCGGGGGACTCGATTTTCTGGTTCCTCTCGACGCGAACGACGACCACAACGCTATGGCGGTGGCTGAAGCGATGTTCGCAGCCGCCACTATGCCCGGGTGCCGCATCTATCTTGATCCGCTCCAGGATCTCGACCGGGTGACCAAGGTTGTACACGGGCTGCTCGACCGGTTGTCGAACCCTCGGCCGGCGTTCCATGTGACGAGGGTGTTGAATACGGTGCTGTTCGGCGAAGGACGACGTCCGGGCGACTATTCACCCGTTGAGCCGGGCGGCAGCATAAACATAAGGGCCATTGAAGACCGGAGATGCGAGTTGTGGCTGGCGCCGGAAAACGAGAAGCCCGCGGCAGTCGAGGCGCTACGGCGGAGGGTAAGCGGGAATGAAGGGGTCAGGCTGATCAACCCGGTAACCGGCGTATCTTGGCGGCGGTCGCCGGGACCCGCGGCTGAGTAAGTGGCCTCCCCCGCAGTCGGCCCGATGCCGGTGGTTCAGATTCTGGAAAAGTGACCAACCGAGTCGAATCGGAACCGGCATATAGTCACGAATGTTCCG
>CAZEZF010000061.1:0-16561 GCA_964516495.1 uncultured Acidimicrobiia bacterium
CCACCGACCTGGTAAGCCAATACCTGGCTGCTATCGGCGAGTACGAACTGCTCACCGCCGAACAGGAAGTCGAATTGGCTCAGAAGATCGAAACCGGTCAAGAAGCCGCGTTACGCCTGGAAGAAGGCGAGTTCGAGAGCCTCAAGGAACAGTTCATCCTGGAAAGGAAGATGGTTCAGGGGAGGCAGGCCAAAGACGACTTCCTCACCGCCAACCTCCGCTTGGTCGTATCGAATGCCCGCAAGTACGCCAACACGAACGGCATCGACTTTCTCGACCTCATCCAGGAAGGTAACCTGGGCTTGATTCGAGCCGTCGAGAAGTTCGACTGGAGGAAGGGCTTCAAGTTCTCCACCTATGCAACCTGGTGGATCCGCCAAGCTATTACCCGGGCTATCGCGGATAAATCCCGTACGGTCCGCATCCCGGTCCACCTCCACGACACCCTGGCTGCGGTCAGGGCGGCCCAGGCAAGCCTGAAAGCCGAGTTGGGCAGGGATCCGAAACCGGCCGAGATCGCCGAGGAAGCAGGGGTCACCCTGGACAAGGTGGAGCTTGCCCTGAGCGTCTCCGACACCGCCTCGTTGGAGAAACCGGTCGGTGAAGACGGCGCCCAACTCGGTGACTTTATCGAGGACCAGGATGCCGCCGATCCGGTGCGGGTCACCGAGGAACTCGACGTGTCCGAGAGCCTGCGACAATCCATATCCCGGCTTCCCAGCCGGGAAGGACGTATCCTGGCCCTTCGCTACGGATTCCTCGATGGTGTTCCAAGAACGCTCGAAGAGATCGGGGAGGAGTTCAACCTCACCCGCGAGCGTATACGTCAACTGGAGAAATTGGCGCTTTGCCGCCTCCGCCATCCATCATTCGGTATACGCGAACAGGACCTGATCTGATACCCACCCCGCCGCAGGAATGAATGCGGCTACCCGACCCGGTTATTCACCTCGACCGCACAAACCCCACACTCCGAGTTGATGGACTACACCGAAAAGCTTCTTGACACTTTCACTATTTTTCGTAGACAAGCCCGTCGGGAAAGAAGGCGCCCCAGGCGAACCAAAACTCGTTCCGGTGAATAGCCAGCCGAAGCCGGGCGCCTACCAGCGGACCGCTGATCGCCTCACCGAGAAGCGTCCATACCGACGAGGTCTCGTTGTCCCTGAAGAGTTCCCCCTCCCTGGTAAAGGTGAGTTCACGGTCATCCACCGTGCGGAGATACGCTATTCCGGAGCCGACCGCCCTGCCTTCGCTTACCTGTCTGGTGTCAAGAGCGTCGGCGGTATCACCACCCCAGAAGACCGCCACCGGCACGCCACCCACGGCATCATTGATAACGCCCACCTCGGATAGGAGCGGGAACGGGTAAGCGGTGGCCCCATCACCCTCGGTGACTCCCACCACCCGATCCAACGCCCTGTACCGAGGGTCGATCTCGCCGGTGTAGAACGGATAAGGAGACGGTCGGCTGGTGTAGCCGACGTAGGGGTTGGAAATGTAGGGAAGGCCGGCGCCGCTTTCGCGAGCCAGCGAAACCCCATCAGGGTAGGACTCGGCAAACTCGCCGAAGGAAACTATGGCGGTAGGTAGTGGAACCAGAACCGTTCCGGTGGCGGAACCGACTATGGCCTCGCCGGTAATCTGCTGCCACAGGGAAACAGACCGGTCATCCCACATGACGAGGTCGGAGTTGCGCAAAAGACCGGAGACTCCGAACCGAAGCACCTCACCGCCAACCCGACGATCAAAGGTGAGAGCAGTGTTGCAGAGCGGACAGTAGGTAACGGCAACCGGTATCCCTCCGATCTCGTCGTTGACGATCTCATGACGATGCAGGATGCCCAGGGGATAGAACCGTTTCTCTCCTTCCAGGAGCACAACAACCCCCGGAACCCGATTCTCCAGCCACTCGGACGCCGCGGAAATGGATTCGAACACCGGATTGTCGATCGGAGGAATAGCGTCTCGAGGATCGATAATCTGGATTCCCAGCAAGAGTTCTCCAAGATCGATCGAGCTCGACCCCCAGTCGGTCGGCCACGAAGCCGTTACCTGCCTGACCGCCGGGTGCAGTTGATCTTCAGAGGAATCATTTTCGGGCGGCGGCGTGACCGAGGTCGTGGACTGCGCCTCGACCGTAGAGGGAACCGTATCCTGGGCGGCCGCCGAACGAGTATCCGGAGCGATTGTCGAGGACACCGCCGGCTGCGTACCTGTTGTCGATGTTTCCGGGAGGGATACGGGGCTATCGGTCTCCGCCTCACCGCAGGAAACAGCCAGGAGAGACAACAACATCATTAGAAGAACTGCCGAGATGAGTCGGGTTCTCCGGTGAGCGAGGCTACGTTGGCGCATTGTCCCCAACCTAGCCGATGTGAACCGGTCAAGCATAGATCTACCGAGGTCGACAATGCTCCGGCGCCTATCGGATCACAATCACGGAATGAGTCTCCCCCATCCTGCAAACCCTGATCATCGCTATTCCGCCAACTTCCGGGAACCGGAATGCTTTGAGCCCACAAACTCAACAGGTCCATGCTCCACCAGGCGGGTGGAGGTGACCTCGGTATAGTCGGAATAGATTTACAGCGAATTGGTTACGAAGCGTTTTATCTGTTCAGAAACTCGGTATCAACTCAGCTCAGAAGCCGGGATCGCCCTCGAATGAGCGTTCGGATCTCCGCCCGCCAAACGTCGAAGCTAGCAACTCGCTATCCTCCCAGGTCATGTGGTTCATATCATCTCTCCCGGTTACCCATCCAAACCCCTGCATAAAAATCGGGGTTAAGCACATGTGCCGGGAGGGTGCTGAGAAACCCCCGGCTTGGCCCGACATCCGATGATAAAATCCCTGGTCAGCGGACGGAGGGCCAATCCAATCACATGTTTTTAAGCACTGTCCTAGCCCCAATTCTTCATGCCCCAGACACACCGACCTCGAAAAGGCCACGTCAAGCGCACTTTCACGGCGCGTCAGTCGATCACCCTATAGGTGAAGGGCGCGCTCCGACCAGGCGAGGCCGTCAAGCAGCTATTTTCCCAGGTCAGAGAGTTCTGTGCATCTCTCTCGGTTACCCATTCAAACCCCTGCATGAAAAATCGGGGCTAGCCGGGCGGCGCCAGATAGTTGGCTGCTGCGAGCCGCGAATCCTCGAAGTCGAACACCCATGTGGAGCCTTTGCCCATCGGAAGCTCGGATCCTTGATCCTCCATCAACCGCCGCAATACTTCTCCGACAACCAGACGGTGCGTGCAGAACAAACTGGTTCCGGCGGGTCGCCCATCTAGCAACGACTCCAACTCGCCCGGTGACGACTCCTCCCACAACCCCGGGGCGTCTTCCAGAACCAATCCCCGCGCATGAGCCAGCGGGGCTACCGTTTCCAGACACCTAACGGCCAGGCTGCTGAGAACTCTGTCGATATCAAAACATGCAAGCCGGGAAACCAGGGCAACGGCCTGCCGTCTTCCCCGCTTGGAAAGGGGTCGAGCCCGATCATCCGGACCGTATTCGCCACGAACGCCGGCAATCGCGTGACGATTTAGCAACAGGCGATCCGGTGGAGCGGTCCAACCGCGACGCAATCGGTCGGCTATCGCTTGATCGGTGGAGTAGGAAACCTCCTGGACAAGCGCCTGCCGAGGGACCCAACGAATCCTATCGACCTCGGACGAAGGAACGAAGGCCATTTCCTCGGCCATCATGACCCAGTAGTGAACCTCCTTGGAACGCCTATTCGGCTTGCGATAGGACAGGCTGCCCAGGTAGCGTCCTATGACTCCTTTGGCGCCGGCTTCTTCCCACACCTCCCTTACAGCACACTCCAGAAGGCTCTCTCCGTTCTCGACCTTCCCTTTCGGAAAGGTCCAGTCGCCGTACCTGGGACGATGAACCAGCAGAACCTCTTCGTCCTTGTCTCCGGGTCGCCAGACTACTCCGCCCGCGGCCAACTCACCCTCTGTAACGATCGTCATCGGGTAACGGTGATTGGTTTCAGGCATGGCCCTCGTCGGGAATCTTAGAATTAGTTGTCATGGTCGGCTTCTTCACGTTTGAGGAATTGACTTGCGATCCGCCAGCATTGCGGTCAAGGACTCCACGGCCTCCGAGGATGAATCCACCATGGTGATCAATTCCGGGGTTGTCTTCAACTCTTGAACCAGCCTGGAGACGATGTTCCCCCATGCTCCCCTGAACGCGATTACAGGATCGGCCGGAACCTCGATCCTATCGGCAAGATAGACCTCGTTCCAACTAACCACCAACTCCGCCAAGGTTCCGATGCTACCCGGCATCACGATCGAGGCGCAGGACATTTCCATCATGATCCGGATCCGTTCAAGCAGTCCTCCGGCCTGTATCTCTCTCGTGAGGAACCGATTACCGCCGGCCCGGCTCGGGAACAGGGAAGGCGCGGTCACTCCGATAGCTTGTGCTCCTACGCTCACTGCGCCGGCCGAAACAGCTTCCATCAACCCCGAGTAGCCGCCGTTGGTCACCCCGAAGCCGCGCTCACCCAAGAGACGACCCAACTCAACACCCTGTTCGTACACCCCGTCACCGGGAACCGCGGTGGACGATCCGTATACAGCTACAACCAAGTCTTCCATGCCCACCAGGGTACACGGGGGTGGAGACCTCCGAAACCGCTCATAACTGGCGGGATATCCCCGAGATATCCGGAGGCCGGATTCGCCCATACCTGGATCTTCGTTGACTTAATCGGGGCCTATGGACCCTTGAAGCGGGCCTCGTAGTGTCCTGAGTTTTTGGTTCGCTTGGCTTGTAACCCCTTACGAAGTCGTATTGCGCGACCGGGATCCGTCTTCGTCTCCCAGCCGACGACCGCGGTCGGCGAGAATCGGGGACCGTTTCTGTCCTCCCACTCTGTATGTTGATAACCCCAATTCTTCATGCCCCCGTCACCGACCTCGAAAGGGCTTACGCCAAGCCCACTATCGCGGCGCGTCAGGCGATCACCCGGCGGGTGAAGGGTCACTCCCCGGTCAGGCGAAGCCACCAACCAGCTATCTTTTCCCGGGTCAGGGTTCCTAGCATCTCTCTCGGTTACCCATCCAAACCCCTGCATGAAAAATCGGGGCTAAAGCCGGTCTGTATCTTGTACGATTAATCCAGGGCGAAATAAAGGAGGCTCAACATGAGCGAACGCCCCCCGATCTATAAGCGCCGTCCGGTACAGATCGGCGCAGCAATTCTGGCGATCCCCGTGCTGGTGTTGGCATGGTGGTTGGGGTCCCCACTATTCATCGACGATGTTGTTAACGAGCCGTTCCCGCGAGCAGCGATGGCGGTTATCCCTGACGACATGACCGCTGATGAAGTCGAACAGGCGATGGTCGACGCCGAAACCATCGACGTCACCGCCTACGAGGACATGCCGGAGGTATCCACCACCACGACCACTCTTGCGGCCTCTGCCGACACTACACCAACCGTCGCGACCACTGTCGCGCCTCCTCCCGTCGAGACTTCATCCACCGCCGAGAGCGCGGAGGGCCCGACCGATCCCGAACCGACCGACACGAGCGCATCCTCTACCGTCGCCCCGTCGTCAACCGAAGCAGTGCCTGAAACCCGCCCTTCAGGTCCCGTCTCCCTGGTCACGGGACCACTGATGGATGGAGACTCCTTCCATCAGGGCTCAGGACAGGTAACCCTCTACCGTCTGGAGGATCAGTCCCATCTGATCCGCCTGGACAACATCGAGGTGACCAACGGACCCGACCTGCACGTACTTCTGACCCCTGTCCACGGGTTGGGAGGCCGCGACGATCTGCAGGCGGCCGGCTATATAGACCTGGGTCAGCTCAAGGGGAACATCGGCTCCCAGAACTACATGGTCCCGGCCGACTACGAGATACCGGATGAACTGACCCTGGTCATCTATTGCGTGCCGTTCCGGGTGGTATTCGCTACCGCAGAACTGGTTTAAACCTGATTCTTCACCCTCCGGACACACCGAACTCAAAAAGGCCATGTCAAGCGCAGCACCGTGGGGCGTCCCGGCGTTCACCTCAGGGTGAAGGGTAACACCCCAGCCAGGCGGGGCCACCAAGCGGCTATCTTCCCAGGTCAGAGAGTTTATTGCATCTTTCTCGGCTACCCAATCAAACCCCTGCATTAAAAATTGGGGCTAAGGTTTCTGTGTCGCCCATTCAAACCCCTGCATAAACAATCGGGGTTTGAGGCGCTGAACCGGTTACCGCGACTAACCGGCCATTACCTCTTCCACCGCGGACCTGACCCGGCGGGCGGTTATGATGGCGTGGTGCTCCACCCCGAACTGGGGCCAAGGCGCGTCGAAGCCTGCCACCCGGACAATAGGCGCCTCCAGATCGTAAAGAGCTTCCTCCGCCACCGTTGCCGCCACCTCCGCGGCCATACCCGCCGTCTTGGGGGGCTCCTGGACCAGAACCAAGCGTCCTGTCTTGGCGACGGAATCAAGCACCGTCTCACGGTCCCATGGTTTCAAAGTTCGCAGATCGATAACCTCACAGTCGATACCGGTCGAGGAAAGACCTTCGGCCGCCTCGATCACCACCCGAACCATTCCCCCGTAGGTAACCACCGTGACATCATCCCCCGGTCGGCGGATCCGGGCCCTGCCGATCGGGAGCGTGTAGTAGCCGGTGGGTACCTCCTCCCTGAAAGCCCGGTACAAGACCTTTGGTTCGAGAAAGAGAACCGGGTCGGGACTCTCCGCCGCGGCGGCAAGCAACCCCTTGGCGTCGACCGCGGTCGACGGTATAACCACCGTCAGGCCCGGCGTATGCACAAAGTACGCCTCGGGGCTATCGGCATGGAACTCGTGCGGAGCGATCCCCCCACCGTTAGGCCATCTGACAACAATCGGCAGGTTTACGTTGCCCCTGGTACGGAAGCGGAACCGGGCCATGTGGCTCACTATCTGGTCGAAGGCCGGATAGACAAAACCATCGAACTGGATCTCCACCAGCGGGCGGGCGCCGCCGATGGCCATGCCTACCGCGGTACCGGCTATACCGGTCTCGCACAGGGGAGTGTCGATCACCCGTTCGGCGCCGAATCGATCGAGTAGTCCTTCGGTGATCCGAAAGACACCGCCGGTCCTGCCCACATCCTCCCCCATGACCACCGCATCGTCGTAACGTTCCATAATCTCCGTCATGGCGGCGTTTATCGCCTGAGCCATGGTCCAGCGGCTGGTCGACCCACCGGGAAGAGTATCGCGGTCAACTCTCCACAGTTCCTCGGGATCGATACGGGATGGTGGGCCTCCCTCCCTCTTGAGGACGGTTCGGAACTGGGTATCCAGACTCTCGGGTATCCGCTCATAGACCTGCCGTATCGCCTCCTCCCGGGGAGGCGCCTCCCAACCTTCGATCTCCGTCAATGCCTCATCAAACGTCGAAGCCTCTTCGCTGACCTGCTGATCGATCTCGTCCGACCATAAGCCCTCCAAGACAAGGAACTTCTTGAATCGGGGAAGTGGATCGCGGGCCCGCCAAGCCTCAACCTCTTCGGCGCTGCGATAAAGAGTCGGGTCGTCCGCCGTGGCATGGGGACCGAATCGGTAGGTAACAGCCTCGATCAGGGTAGGTCCGCCACCGTTGCGCGCTCGCTCCACCGCCTCTCTGGTTGCGCTGTATACCGCTAACACATCCATACCGTCTACTCGAACCCCGGGCATTCCGTATCCGGCCGCCTTGTCCGCCAACGTAGCCGCCGCCGTCTGCTTGTGGACCGGCATTGATATGGCCCATCCGTTGTTGGAACATAAAAACACGGTGGGCGTCTTCCACAGGCCGGCGAAGTTCATCGCCGCGTGGAAATCGCTCTCGGACGTAGCCCCGTCACCGAAGTAGGCCATCGTGATCAGCTTCTCCCCGGCGAGGCGGGCCCGGTACGCATGCCCGACCGCATGAGGCAACTGGGTGGCGATCGGGATGGTGTGGATATTCATGCGGTAGCGGGATACATCCCAGCCCTGGTTTGGAAGTCCTCGATAGTAGGAAAGCATCACGAGGGGTGGGACTCCTCTGGCCAACTGGACGGAATGCTCCCGGTAGCTGGGATAAATCCAATCCTCCGGCCCTGCGGAGTACGACGAACCGATCTGGACAGCCTCCTGACCTTCGGCGGGCGGGAATGTTCCGAGCCGACCCTGCCGTTGCAGGTTCATGGCCCGCCGGTCGAACTTCCTGCCGAGCGCCATGAGCCGGTACATCTCAACCAGATCCTTGCCGTCCAGATCAGGCAATGGCCCGACAATTCGACCAGAGTCATCCAGGATCTTCAGCACCGGTCTCTACCTCCCGACTTGTTCTCCGGTCATTCTATAACCGCCCTCTCACCGAGGGTCCGGACAGAGAGCACGGCGGTCGTAGGCGGTCGCGAATCCCGCCCGACCGATGTTAACGTTCGTCATATGATTCGCGTCCGATCCCAAATTGATTCCCTGAAGCCATACGATGGCGGTCCGAACTCCGGAGAGTTGAAACGACTGTATGGAATACGGCGCATAGTGGAACTCGGCACCAACGAGAGCCCGCTGCCACCGTTTCCTGAAGTGCAGCAGGCGATCTTAGCCGCCGCCACAGGTCTCAATCGATACCCCGACGGCAATTCGGTGGATCTAAACCGGGCGTTGGCAAAGGCGCTGGGAATATCCGAAGAGAGTATCTGGTTCGGCGCGGGCAGTTCGGAACTGCTGACCACCGTGACGCGAGCCCTAGGCGGTCCGGGACGGAGTGTTGCGTATCCGTGGCCCTCGTTTGTCATGTACCGGGTCAACTCCACCCTGGCAAACGCGGAAAGCGTCACATCACCTTTGGGCGATGACATGGCTATCGACCTCGAATCGCTGGAGAGCGCGGTGAGGGGGGACACGACGTTGGTATATCTATGTAACCCCAACAACCCGACGGGAACCTACCTGACCCAGACCGAAGTCCGGAGTTTCGTCGAGAAACTGCCGGAGAGCACACTGGTCGTGGTGGACGAAGCCTACGGAGAGTACGTCGCCGCCGAGAGTCACCCCACCGCCATCCCTTTGGCGCTGGACCACCCCAACGTGATAGTGGCCCGTACATTCTCCAAGATATACGGCTTGGCCGGTCTTCGAATCGGCTACATGGTCGGCGTCCCCGGCACCCTCCGACAACTCCGGAAAGCCCAGATCCCGTTTGTCGTGAACTCTCTCGCTCAAACGGCGGCCGTTACAGCCTTGCGGTTCCCCGAACGGATCGTCGAGCGTTACGAGATGAACCGCCAAGGTGTCGCCTATCTCGAAACGGCGTTCGATGAACGAGACATCAGATTCGTACCTACCCAGGCCAACTTCGTCTGGACCCGTTTCGGGCCGGGAACTCCCGCGCTTGTGAATGCACTCCTCAAGCGGGGCACGATCATCCGCCACGGGACCGAGGAATGGGCCCGCGTCTCGGTGGGAAGTCCTGAAGAGAACCGTCGGTTTATCTCCGATCTGGACTACATCCGAGAGCGGAGATAAGTCCGGGCGTTTCCCGGTTCCTTGGACGGGCGCCCGATTACAGGTAGCGACCACGTCTGCATATTCTTCATCCGGGTTGAGTTCTTCTGAGCACAAGCCGTGGGATACATCGGTCCTGCAATACGCCCGGATCGCCCCTAACGGCTCGCCTGTCACACCCGTAGGGCTCACACCGGATAGCCAGTCACAGGAATACGACCGCGAGAGGAGCGCGCCATGAAATCGTTGGTCAACGGACTTTCAGGTCTCGTTCAGAGGAGCCCATGGTTGGTCATTACGGTCACCGTAGTTCTTTCGCTCGCCTTCGGGGGTCTTTCGGGAAACTTCACCCCCCAAGAGGAGAGCAACGAAGCGTTTGCCCCCGACGCTCCGGAACTGGCCGCCGCCGAGCGGATCTCAGAACTCTTCGGTGAGGACACCACAACCAGCGTCATGCAGGTTATTGTCAAGGCGGAGAGCGGCAATCTGTACAGTGTGGACGGACTGACGGCCTTCGATGACCTCCGACGCACCATCACCGAAGGGGCGCTGGCGGATCGTCTGGTTATCGACCGGAACCCTATTGCGAGCTTCATGACACCGCTAAGGGCAGGTCCGGGCGGGGCAGGCCCTTCCCCGGCTACCGATGAGGAGGTACGCCAAGCCTTCACAGATGGATTGGCTGATCTGCCGCCTAACTTTGCCGGTTTCTTACAAGGTATGGTACCCACCTACGCCGACCTTTCTGTTCCCGAATCGGACCAGGGCTTGATGGTGGTATTCATGCGCGGCGCCGAGGAAGGCGCCGACTATGAGCTGTTCGTGGAGGAGAGCGTAACCGCCGCCGACCAGATCCGAGCCACCGCCCTGCCTCCCGGCATCACCGCGGAAGCGTTTTCTTTCGAGCTCCTCTTCTCCGGTACCGACGAGTTTCAGAGCGAGATCGGCCGACTGTTCGGAACCGCCGGTCTGATCATCGCTCTGGTGCTGGCCTTGGTCTACCTGATACGTCCCCGTAAGGCGCTCGGACGCATCGTGATGAGAGTGGGTATCGTCACGGTGGCGGCGGCGATCGTGCTGGTCATACTTCCCACCCTCGGGATCATCCTCGACAGCGTATTCCCCGACTCACTGAAGGATTGGCCCGGCAACGCGCTGTTTGCGGTGGCCGGAGCAGCCATGCTGGCCATGTTCCTCGCATGGACATTCCTGGACCGAAGCCTCAGGAGAACCACCGCCGATACCGTCCTGACCCTGGTGGCGATCCTCTTCGCCATCTCCTGGATGAACGGGATCGGATACCTCCTGTTCCAGGATCAGAGCCCGATGGCGCAGATCCTGCCCATCCTGTTGATCGGACTCGGCGTGGACTACTCGATCCATGTGACATCGCGCTACCGGGAAGAAGTCGCGGCAGGCGCCGGGGTGGACCGATCGGTAAGGAAAGCGATCCGAACCGTAGGCGTGGCTCTGGTGCTGGCCACTATTACCACCGCGGTAGGGTTCCTGACCAACTTGTTCAACGAGATTCCGGCTCTCAGGGAGTTCGGGGCCTTGGCGGCCATCGGAATCGTCGCCTCCTTCCTGCTGAAGCTCACCTTCGTGCCCGCAGTACGTCTGGTTCTAAGCAGGAGGGGAATGCGGAGGAACATCCCGGAACCGGGGGATCGCCAAGCCGGAGAGGCGCCGGCCCTGGGCCGGTTCGTCGGTCGAGCGGCGGGGATAGCCAACCGGGCGGCCGGGGTGGCCGTGGTTTTGTCCATCGTTCTGGGTGGCGTCGGC
Organism: uncultured Acidimicrobiia bacterium; assembly: GCA_964516495.1. Classification (GTDB taxonomy): domain Bacteria; phylum Actinomycetota; class Acidimicrobiia; order Spongiisociales; family Spongiisociaceae; genus JAPPFW01. Next base: position 11,277 of record CAZEZF010000061.1, read on the forward strand.
GCCTGGGGATGGGCACAGCTGGAAACCAAGTTTTCCTTCCTCGATTTCATCCCGGTCACATCACCCCTGCGCGCCACCTTCGAGGGCCTGATAGCCGACTTCGGAGGAGGGTTCGGTGAGACCACCCAGGTGTTGATCGAAGGGGATGTGGCTACCGGTGAAGCCTGGAACGCGATGGTGACAGCCAACCAGGCTGTGGTGGACACTCCCAACATCCTCCTATTCGGTAACCGACCCAGCGGAACCTCACCCGTCGCGGTGATCGGGCAGCTATCCGCGCCTCCTGCCCCGACCTACTCACCGACGGTCGGCGAAGCCTTCTCGGCTACCGGGGGTGATCCGATCACCCGACTCGTTCCCCCGGACGCCGACATGACCGCGGTGTACGATGCGGCGTGGGAGGCGGCTCCCGAGTCAATACGCCAAGTCCTGCACCGAACCGCGAACGGCTACGACGCAGCTCTCTTCGACTTCACCACCCAGGCGGGGGAATCCCAAGCCGGGCGCCTCCGGTTGGACTTGATCGAGGACTTCGGACCGGTCGCCGACCTCGGTCTTTCGGCGATCGGCACCTCGGACGAGATCATCCAGGACGTGGTGGTAACCACCCTCCGTAACTCACAGGTTTCTTCGCTGTTTCTCACCCTGGCCGCCGCCCTCGTTCTCCTGGTGGTGAACTTCTGGTTCGAGGCCCGCCGCCCGATGCTGGGAGTGGTCACCACCCTTCCCGTGATACTTGTGGTTATGTGGTCATTCGGCCTGATGGCCGGCTTCGGCATACCCTTCGGACCGGTTACCGCCACCATCTCGGCGCTGGCGATAGGGATCGGTATTCCCTACATGATCCACATCACCCACAGATTCCTCGAAGACCGGCGCCGTTATCCCGACCTCGGATCAGCCATCGAATCGACGCTTAGCCACACCGGGGGCGCCCTCATGGGATCGGCCCTCACCACCGTGGCCGGATTCGGCATCCTGGTAACTTCGACCACCATCCCGTTCCGCCAGTTCGGGTTCGTTACCGCCTACACGATCCTTATTGCCAGCCTTACCGCCGTGCTAGTGCTTCCGTCCATGCTGATGCTCTGGGCAAAGTGGCGCCAGAAGAGGGACACGGTGGGGGCTTCTACACCTTGAATGGGCCTTTTCCGGTACCCGGCTAGTGTCCTGAATCTTTAGGTTCGCTTGGTTTGTAACTCCCGCCAGAAATCGTGTTGCGCGACCGGGATCCGCCTTCGTCTCCCAGCCGACGCCGCGGTCGGCGGGACTCGGGGACCATTTCTGTCCTACCCACTCTGTATGTCGATAACCCCAATTCTTCATGCCCCCGTCACACCGACCTCGAAAAGGACCGCGTCAAGCGCAGCATCGCGGCGCGTCAGGCGATCACCCGGCGGGTGAAGGGGTCACTCCCCGGTCAAGCGAGGCCGCCGAGCAGCCATCCTCCCAGGTCAGAGAGTTCATTTCCTCTCTCTTGTTACCCATTCAAACCCCTGCATGAAAAATCGGGGTTGATTAACCGTAATTACCGGCGGTACGCTTCCGACGTCGACCCGGACCGCGTGAAGGGATCAAAGTACGTTCGGGACTACCCCGCCGGGGGTAGGGGGGGGACGCGTCTCGACCCAAAGCGCCGCCGGTGGGGGAGGGTCCGTCGGGAGGGGAGGAACGCGCCGGGAAGGGGTCTAATACGACGATCTACTGGGCAGAACCCTTCAGGAATCCTTCGGGTCCATCCTCCAGCCATACACCGGCCTGGCCGATGAGCCATGTACTGACCTCGTGGGCGCATTCCAGAACGTCACATGTCTTGAGATCCCGCAAGAACATCTCCCGGAGCGACAGGTCCAGGCGTCCCACCAACGAAAGGCTACGGGTGGCCGCGTCGGTTACAGACATGTAGGTATCGGTGGCCGACACCTCAACGGGGAGGGTAGTACCGGAAACACCCGCCAGTTCGGTGGCAAGGATGAGGAGGTCAGGGGGATTCGGTAGCGGGGGGAGGGCCCACTTGAAGAACAACGGGAGTTGAAGTTTCTCGTTCTGCTCGTCATCGATCTCGGCATGCTCCGCGATGAGGTCACCGAAGGTCAGAATGACCCGCGGGTCTACCTCCAGCACCATCAGCATCTCCAGAGGACCTTCGCAGGCTTCCTCGGGGTGCAGATCCACCTCCCAGGCCTGACCCAACGAGTACGACTCGATGAAGTGACGCTCGGCATGCACATGGAATCCGTGTTCTACAGCATGGGCTTTCATGTCGGTTACGAAACCGGCAAGGTCTAGCGCCATAACAACATCTCACATCTGCTGCGGTGACAATAACCCCGCCCGACACGTCCGAACGGCCTCAGGGACGGACCTCGTAATAGAGATGGATAGGGTCGTCCTCCAGTCTTATCACGTCGAACGACCCGAATCCCGCTTCCCGGGCAAATCGTTCGGCTACCGCGGGTGAGAACCCCAACGTTCCCAGGGCGGCTGCCCCTTCCACCGAGGCGGATGACAGAAGACACGCCGAGACACTGTAGCCGTACTGCATGGCCAGTACAGGGTTTCTTAGATTCTTCTCGAAAATCTCCGAGCACTTCATATCCTTGATCAGCCAAACACCGTCATCTTTCAAGCATTGACGGATAGCGGCCGCTACCCGGTCCGGAAAGGGAACATCGTGCATGCAGTCCAGCGTGATAACCAGATCGTAACCTGCGCCCTCCGGTAGTTCCTCCCCGCGCGCCTGACAAACGGTTGCGTTGTCGATTCCCTCCAGCCTGCGCCTAGCGCGAGCGACCGCGTGACCCGACGGTTCGTACCCCACCACGGTACTGTCCGGAAACCGCTCGGCCAGCGCCCGAACCGAGATCCCGCCACCGCACCCCACATCCGCTACCTCGATTCCGGCTTCCAGCTTTTCGACCAACCCTTCAATCAACGGCAGCACAGTCGAGATCAGGTAGTCCCCCACCCAGGGTTTGTTCATACGGTCCATCTGGCGGGCGACGGTCGGCCCCATATCCTCGTAGGTCACCCCGACACCCTTACGGAAAGCCTCCACTATTCCATCGACTCGATCGGGATGGACACCTCCGATGAAAGCCCCCGCCGCAAAGGCGAGCGCCTGCTCCTCGACCAGCACCCGCTCGGCTTCCGCAGTCATCGAGTAGGTCGCTGCGGCGCTGCGGGTGACAAGTCCGGCCGCCGCCTGGCCGAGTAACCACTCGCGAACCCAGCGTTCGGAATAACCGGTGCGCCGGGCGAGTTCATCGGACGTCATCTCCTCGCCCCCGACCATCGCCCGGTAGAGACCGAGGCGATCCCCGAGGTGGATCATGAGGCTCACCAACTCGCCCTGCTTGTAACGCCAGACTTTGAGGGCGTACTCTTTCAGGAGATCGGAATCCACGGGTCGCATGTCCATACCCTAGGACGGTCTCGATACAACTCCGAAAACGGCCCCGACGCTCCGGGGAGACCGGCCATAGCCATATTTTTACGCAGGGGTTTGAATGGGTAACCGAAGGAGACGCAATGAACTCTCTGACCCGGGAAAAATAGCTGCGTGACGGCCTCGCCTGTCCGGAGCGCCCCCATCACCCTAAGGTCGGGACGGCCCATGATGCTGCGCTTGACATGGCCTTTTCGAGGTCGGTGTGACGGGGGCATGAAGAATTGAGGTTAAGAATCAGGGCTAGTTGAGCAACGGCCGGGCCCTGGAGATTTCGAGAGCGTCGAGTCGGCCCGCCAAGCGCCCAAAAACACCCAGGTCGAAACATCGCGAGCCAACTCTTCGCCGTCTTTTTACCGCACCCTCCTACCGGCTATAGCCACTGCCCTCGGAACTCTCGACCGGAGCGGCGGCAATCATCCGATCCAGGAGGAAGGAAAAGTCGTGGAAGGAGTCCAACATACCGAGGTCCGTCGCGAGCGGGCTCAGATGCTCCTCCAGACGCCCTAACTCCCAGCCGATGTCGGCGGAGGCGCCCACAAAGGGCAAGCTGCCGTACCGGTCGGCGGTGAGAGCCACCAGCGCCCCGAACTGCAGCATCACGTCGGCGGAGATGAAGTCGGTCTCGCCTCTCAACGATATCGAGGTGGACTGTCGGTTGGAACGCCCGCTGACCGGTGTGACCCATCGGAGGTCGATACTCGCCAACTCGACCGGTCGGGCGAGGCGCCGGTCGGCCTCTTCGACCAACTCCAACTCATAGAACACCGTGGTAGCCGCGCCGACCGGTATCTCTGCAAACTCCTTGCGATCCTCGACGAATGACTCGTCGGACGTAATGCGGTTCTCGTATCCGATCATCCTCCAGGATTCAACCGTATCCTCGTTCCAGATGACCTGGGCCCTGGTCTGGTCCGCAAACGGGGTGGAAAGGGCGAGCCAGTTCTCCCTGCTAAAGGTGGATCGGGCCTGATGCACATCGCTCAGATACCGATACCAGCCGTCACCGTATTGGGCTAATTGCTCCAGCAGAAAGTCGTTGTAGTTACTGATGCCCACCCCGATGGTGATCAGGCGAAGTGGATTTGCGGTGTCCGAGTCATAGGCGGATTCCAGAATGGCGAACGGATCGGTGGCATCGACGTTCGCCACCCCGTCCGACATAAGGATTACATAGTTGTAGGCGTCGGGACGCTCCCTGCGGGCCTCGTCGGCAAGCCGGACTCCGTGATCAAGACCTGCCTGGACATTGGTGCTGTTGTGCGGGGCGAGACGTTGGATCGATTCTCGCACCCACCGATCACCGGGACGGCTGTGCTCCACCGTATATTCGTGGATCACGTCATCGGTGAAGTGGACCACGGCGATGCGATCCCCGGCTGTCAGACCCTGCCTGATGCTCTCCGCGGCCTCCCGGGCGATATCAACCCGATTCCCCTCCTCCATCGAACCCGACGCGTCGAGAACCAGCGTCACGTTCAGGGGCCGGTCATCGCGGAACTCGGGCGCCTGAAAAGCGATCCTGGCCAAGTGTCGGCGGTCATCGAGGGGATGTCTCACCAGGTCGGACACGATGGCGAAGCTGTCAAGATGGGTCGGGTATTGATACCCGTAGTCGAAGGCGTTGATCCACTCCTCAGCCCTCACCGAGGCGGGCTCCACCTCGAAGCCCGCACGGGCCCAATTAAGGGCCAATTGGTATGAGGTGCGGTCGGTGTCCAGGCTAAAGGTCGAAATCGCGTCCTCGGATGTGGGCACGAACCTGGACTGCTGGTAGTTATTGAACGTGGTAACCGACGGGCGCTCCTCGGCTTCGTCCGGCGCCATCGCCGCCTCC
>CAZEZF010000061.1:16661-20172 GCA_964516495.1 uncultured Acidimicrobiia bacterium
CCGCCTGAGACCACACCATCGTGGTCGTCACCGCGGCTCGGCCTGATGTCGTGGTCGCCACTTCTGCACGCTCGGCCCGGGCCACAACTGAGGTTGCGGATGCGCTCGGCCCGGTCGTCGCCGGCGCATAGGCGCCCGCAGTGGTGGTGGCAGCCTCGTCCCCGTCACCGCACCCCACCAGACTCCCCATCAACAACAGACCCATGGCTACCGTGGTTAGCGACCGCCCAACGGCGCGCCCACGTTTGCGCCATCGACCGACTCCCGTTCCGTGTCCTATAGGAAAATGCATCTTCCCGCCTCCTATCCAAATCTCAACGGCTGAACGTTCCGTTCTCCCTCATCGATATGACGTTCGGAAAGCCCGGCTCGGTTCCCGGCTCGGTCAGGAACTCTGGGGAAGTGTCGGGTCCTCGATAAGAAGCGGCGGGGTTCGGAATCGGATGATCAGGTACGAGTATCGATAGGCCGCGCCGCCGGCTCGGGCAGGTCTTAGCCCCGATTTTTCATGCAGGGGTTTGGATGGGTAACCGGGAGGGATGATATGAACCACATATGACATGGGAAAACAGCTGCGTGACGGCCTCGCTTGGACAGGGCGCCCCCATCACCCTAAGGTCGGGACGGCCCACGACGCTACACTTGACGTGGCCTTTTTGAGTTCGGTGTGTCCGGGGCATGAAGATCAGGGCTAGTTCAGGCGCGGGTCTACCGGATAGGTGGAAAACCACGCGTAACGGCCTCCGGAACGTTTCAACACCTCTTCCCAGAGACGCTCAGGATTGGGGCTGAACACATCATCGGCTACCGCGTCAACCACAAACCACCCGTTAGATGCAAGCTCCGACTCGAGTTGCCCCGGACCCCACCCGCTGTACCCGGTGAAGATTCGAACCTCCAGACCGGAATCGGGACCGGGCTCGGCCCCAAGATCGACCGCCCTTATTCCCAGCACCTCCGGCCACCCCTCAAACGGTACGGACCCCTCCCCCCGAGCCAGGCCCACTCCGCCGCCCTCGCCGACCGGTCCGCCGACGAACACCACCCTCGGATTGACCGCCGCCGACCACCATCCCGGTAGGTGGTCAAGTAGGTCAGCGTCGGTGGGCCGGTTGAGCACCAGACCAAGAGCCCCCTCCCGAGTATGTTCGAACATCAACACCACCGTTCGAGCGAAGTTCGGATCCGGCATCCCCGGCACAGACACCAGCAGGCGACCGGCGAGCGACTCGAAATCGTCAGCCACCGGAAACCTCCTGTCTCACGCTTCCATCCATCTGTCCCGAATTTCCCATCAATGCCTGATGTTGCCACATCTCCGGCTCCCAAACCGAGCCGATGACATCAAGACTCAGGAGAAAAGTAAGGGTCCGGCTCGTACGGAGTCACCTGGAACGATGCCGGATCGTCAGCAAGGACATAAGATCACCTCATCAGTAGACTTCTTCTGTCATGGTTGAGCGTTGATCGGTTTATCCCGACAGCTCGCAATACACGTCTGAATAACACCGGCACAGATCATCAACCCTATAGACCGATACCCGGCCGGCAAGCCGACATCGGGAACTCGGAAAGAACCGTCCACACCAAGGAGTAGCACAATGAGAGAAGGCTTACATATCCCAAACGCTCGCCTGATGGCATGGGTAGCGCTCGCAGGGTTTATCGCCCTGGCGGTAATCGCGGCGTTGCTACCCAACCGCCCTGTCGGGGCGGAGCAGGCGCAGACCAATCCGTCATCGATGACCACCGGGCTCGAAGACGCCACCGATAACCTGACCGAACTCACGGTAATAGGCGCCGGTTCGCGCACGGTCAACTACGACGGAGCGATAGGCCGATTCACAGTGAGCGTGCTGAGGGATTCCCTCATCACCGCCGTATCGGATGGAAACGAAGCGGTCGAAGCAATCTCCAACGAGGTAGCAGCGAAGTGCACCGAAGGGGAACCGGAGAACGCCGACCATACCGCCGCCCCCACCTGCATCACCCCCAGCGGCCTACAGACCGTGGGTATTCGAATAGAAGAGGAGTACGACTGGACCGAGCAGGGACGGGTCTCCAAGGGATTCCGCTACGAGAACCGGTTACAGATCGCCATCCGTGGAACGGGATTTGCCGGAGGATTGGTAGACATGGTGATCACCGCCGGGGGCAACAGCGTACGTTTCGAAAGTTTGAACTTCACCGTTTCCCGGCGCGCCGAGTTCGAACGTCTCGCCCTGCTGGACGCCATCGACGATGCCCGCCAGACTGCCGAAACCATTGCTGACCACATGGGATATCGAATCGTACGGATCGCCCGCCTGACGCCTAACGCGGTCTTCGACCCGTACGGCGCAGATTTCGACATAGCTCGCGGGGTCGCTTTCGAGACGGAGGATTCGCTAGCCGTCCCCACTCCGGTGTTCGGAGGCGCCGATGTGGTCACTTCCCAAGTTCTCATGGTCTTCGAGTTGCAGCCGCTACTCGGGACAAGTGAATCCTGACCGCTTGACCAACCGAAAAACTCCCGATCCCCGCGCCGCCCTCCACGGCGAGGTGCGGCGCGGTTGGATCTCTCTCCTCCGGGTCGATAGCCGCTGAGAGCTTGATGCGCTTGGAGCAGTCCGGGATGGATACCCTGGGATTGGACGATGGTTCCGGACTGCGGGTGGTGAAGGCCGGGTTTCTGGGGGAGGAGAAGTTCGACTGGTCCCTGTTCCGAGGGTTCAGCAGCCTCAAGGTCCTCACCTATTCGGCCAGCACCCCGGCCATCGTCAAACTGCTGGACGACTTCTCGTTCGAGGAGTTCGAGTGTGTATTCGGATCCGAAGCGACCCTCGGAAACCTCGTCGACGTGCTGGCCTTCCAGAAGGTGGTCGTCGAAGGTACCCGCGCGGCGATCATGGGGCTCGCAGACAAACGTCATAGCCGCATCCTGGAGAAGGTGGCCACCGGCCATGCCGTCTTCTGGGTGATGCGATCCTTTGTCGCTCACGCCAAGCTGTACCTGCTGTCCAACGACAACCAGACCCGCGTCATCGTAGGCTCCGCCAACCTGTCCGAGCGCGCCTTCTCCGGTCGGCAGCCCGAGACCCTGGTGGTCTTCGACAACGACAAGGACGCCTGGGGTCACTACAACCGGATGTTCACCGCGATCCGCGACTCCGGATCCGACGAAGTAACCCTCCCCGACGACCGGATAACCAATTCGGAAATCGAGGTACCCGACACCCCGGTCCTATCCGACAAGTCCACCACGGTACTCATCACGCCCACCGAACCGGCAGTCGCCGAGGTCTCGGCCTCCGTACAAGCGGAGCGTATCGAGAAGGTGGCCGCGGTGCTTAAACCGCGCCTGTCGGCGGCAACCCCGCCATTGCGGCGCGGCAAGCAGAAGATCACACCTATCGTGAAACGAGAACTAAGAGTGTGCGCGGATAGCTTCGGAAATCCACCGGTTGGGGTGTGTTATCGGGTTTGATACCGAGCAGCAATACACATCCCCAACCGGTGGAGGCATGATTAT
>CAZEZF010000062.1:0-20152 GCA_964516495.1 uncultured Acidimicrobiia bacterium
AGGGGGCAGGACCACGTCGGGAGGGGGCAGGACCACGTCGGGAGGGGGCAGGACCCCGTCGGGAGGGGTCTGATGTGGGGATTTTCGCGATCGTTTCCTGACTCAGGACACTAGGCGATGCTGAAGCGTGTAGTTGAGGATTGCTGGATTCAACTCACTTCGGAATCGGACCACACCCGCTTCGATGGTGGCTTCTGCCGCCGGTTTAGTCAACCGCTTGGTCCAGGACGCCCGGCGGATGTCCGATTCGGACGGTGGGCCGCCATCACGGAGCGGGATGGCATCGGATCAGGCGCCCGGTGGAAGCCCACTCCGAGCAGGTAGCGAACCGTCGCCGAGCCGTGCCGGGCCGGATGCCTCTCGTCGACGAAACGTCGATACGGCGTCGGCGTAGGTATGTGACCGTGGCGGCCTGTGGCGACACGGGCAAGGCCCACAGTGAAATCCACCCTTATCGTCGAACCAGGTATACCTCTTGCTCCCGACGAAGGCGCAGTAGCGGCTCACACCTCAATGGTGCAGACGGGGGCGCCGACTACCACATCGTCATCGATGTCCACCAACAGCCCGGTTACCACGCCCGATACCGGAGAAGGGAGATCGGCTTCAACCTTGTCGGTCTCGACCGTAAGCAACCTGTCGCCTTCGGAGACCGCATCACCTACCGACACCGCCCACTCGATTATCACGACCTCATCAACGGTCTCTCCGAGTTTGGGCATCCTTACGGTCGTGCGAATAACGATCTCCTCAAAACGCTGGTAGACAATCTACCAGGATCGATCAATCGGTTGCAGCCAGGATTCCAGGCACAACACCACGAGACGGACCGGGGCCGCGTCCGCAACGGTCTCACAACCACCCGACAAGGCCGGCGCCCACCCAAGGCTCTATTCAAGAGGAGTAGATGTGGCGGAACATGTCGTCCACCGTGGCCGGTTCGGCGGCGGCGGCGGCTTCTTCGGCCATTGCCACCCGGCTAGACACCCGGGCCTCGATCTCCTCGGCCTCCTCGTCGCTAAGTTCTCCCTCGGCGATCAGACGAGCCCGGTAGGTGTTGATCGGATCCCGCTCGTACCACCGCTCGAACTCGCCCTCCGGCCGATACGGGGCGGTATCGGCTCGTGAATGACCCGCATACCGATAGGTCTTCATCTCAAGCAAACTGGGTCCATCACCGGCCCGAGCCCGCTCCAGGGCGTCGGAGACAGCTACCGTCACCGCATCCACGTCTTGTCCGTCAACTATGTGGCCGGGTATTCCGTAGGATCCGGCGCGGTCGGCCAGGTCATTAACGGGGGTGGTCAGATGAATGGCGCTGTACTCGCCGTACTGGTTGTTCTCGCACACGAACACCACCGGCAGCTTCCAGATCGCCGCCAGGTTCAGCCCTTCGTGAAAGGCTCCGATGTTGGCGGCCCCGTCACCGAAGATACCGATCGCCGCGTCGTCGCTACCTCTGACCTGGGCGGTAAGAGCGGCGCCCGCCGCCACCGGTATCCCCGCGCCGATGATCGCAAACGTGGGTAGCAGCCCGACCGACATGTCGCACAGGTGCATGGATCCGCCGACCCCGCCCATGGAACCGATCCGACGACCCATGATCTCGCCCAGGATCGTCCGTGGGTGCATCCCCAAGGCCAGGGCGTGACCGTGCCCGCGGTAGGTGCAGGTGACCCGGTCGGTAGGGCGAGCCGCCGCGGCGATACCGACCGCCACCGCCTCCTGCCCCTGGCAGGTGTGGGTCGTGCCGTGAACCAAGCCTTCGAAGAACATGGCCTGTACCCGGTCCTCGAAGGCCCTGATCTCGCACATGGCCTCGTAGCGGGCCGGGCGACCCGACCGGAGTCTCGCCCGACGTTCCAGTGAAGTTGTGGCGGCGGTCATCCGCCGACCTCCTCTCGCTCCCACCAGTGCGGCGGGCGGCGTCCTGTTTCCAGCAAGGCGCTTACCTGGTCGGCGATGTAGGCCGGACTCGGCAGGTAACGCTGCTCGAGTTCTCTTCCGTATGGAACATGGACATCCGGGCAGGTGATCCGGATGGGCGGCGCCTTGAGATCCCCGAACAACTCCGAAGCTACGAAGGCGGTGATCTCCCCTCCCCACCCTCCGGTCAAGGGGTTCTCCTCGACGGTGACCAGCCGGCCGGTACGGGCGACCGACTCGAGAAGGGTCTCCTTGTCGTAGGGAACCAGCGTTCGCAGGTCGATCACATCCGCCGACCACAACCCCTGTCGGGCCGCTTGCCGAGCAGCCGGGACCATGGCGCCGAGCGCCACCAGCGTTACGTCGCTACCTTCGGCGACTCTGGCCGCCTTGCCCAGTGGGATAACGGCGTTTTCGCCGGTCTCCACCGGCGCCCTCTTCGCATACAGTGCCCGCGGCTCCAGGAACACCACCGGGTTGTCATCCCGTATGGCGGAGCGGAGGAGCCCGTAGGCGCTCTGGGACCCGGACGCGACCGCCAGCTTCACGCCGGGCGTGCTGTACATCCAGCTTTCCAATGTCTGGGAATGCTGGCATCCGAAACCCAACCCTGCGCCGATCGACGCCCGGATGGTCATAGGAACCGTGACCGCACCCCCGGATAGGTAGTGGAACTTGGCCGCTTCGGTAACCAGTTGGTCGAGAGCCACCCCGATGAACTCAATGAACATGATCTCAGCCACCGGACGGAGCCCGGTAGCGCCGGCCCCCACCGCCGCCCCCAGGAAGCCCATCTCCGAGATCGGGGTATCGCGCACTCGGCTTGGTCCGAACTCCTTGAGTAGCCCGGCCGAAGTCTTGAACGGTCCTTCGGCTACCGCCACATCCTCACCGAACATGACCACATCGGGATCCGAGCGCATCTCGTCCGCCAGCGCGGTCGCTATCGCCTGGTTCATCCGCATCTTTCGCAAAGTGGCCTCCCACCGTTTGCTTCGCCGTGACTATACCGACTTCAGCCCCACCCCGTGGGAGCTCGGGATGAAGAAGACTTTAACCCCAATTCTTCATGCCCCCGTCACACCGACCTCGAAAGGCCACGTCAAGCCCAGTTTCCTGGGGCGTCCCGGCCTTCATCTCAGGGTGATGGGCGCACCCCGGTTAGGCGAGACCACGACGCACCTATTCTCCCAGGTAAGAGAGTTCATTCATCTCTCTCGGCTACCCATTCAAACCCCTGCATGAAAAATCGGGGTTAGGCAAGCTTTCATTCCCGGATGGCCTGATAGACATACTCGAAGCGGAGGGCTTTGAGGCGCTACCGATCTCGGCGAGGCATGCCGAACACGCAGCCGCACTCCCTACACATCACCGGGATCCATTCGACCGGATGCTGGTCGCCCAAGCCCGGCTCGAAAGCCTGACATCGGCGACCGCAGACCATATCCTCCATTTGTACGAGGTGAACCTCATCAACGCCACCCGATGATCAGTGTTTCTTTGCTTCTGCTCACACCACTCTCCGTCCCTGGCATCGGTCTCACCCGGGAAACAACAATGAAATCGGTTCCTATCGGACTATCCCCGCTCCTGATTTCCGATCGCCGGAGCCGGTGATCAGGTACCTGGTCGCGTACTGATCACCAGACCTCACCGGAGGTCACCTACTCGGTAGCCGGAAGGTGGCTGTTCTCCCATGAGATGCTCCACGAAGTAATCCCATCGGCGCCGCGTGAAGTAGGGATCCTCGTTCCAGGTACCCCACGTTCCGGCGTAGTCATGATTCCGATTCGGGAGCACCAGGAGATCGAAATCCCGGTTGGCTTCTATGAGCGCGTCGATCAGTTGAAAGGTTGCGGCGGGATTTACATTGTCGTCCAGATCCCCTGTCACCAGAAGGAGCTTTCCTCGGAGGTTTCCGGCCATCATCCGGTTGGCCTGGGCATCCCAGCCGGGTCCGGGTAATGGCCCGACCCAGCGTTCTCCCCAAGTGACGTTGGTGAGAGCCTGGTCATGATTACCGGACGACGCCACGCCCACCCGATACAGGTCGGGATATTCCAACATCGCCCGGACGGCGGCGTATGCGCCCGCCGAGTGGCCGTAGATTCCCACCCGGTCGAGATCGAGATACGGTCTGACCTCGGCCAACCGCCTCAACGCCGCTGCATGATCCGCCATGTATCCCGCTCCCCCACGCTCGCCGTAGTACGCATCGAGGAAGGCTTTGGACCTGCCCGGTGTCCCACGCCCGTCGACCGTGACGACCACGAATCCGAGATCGGCCATGCAGCGGGTGTGCTCACCCACCAGATCGGTGAACCCACGGGGGGTCCGCGTGGCCTGGGGTCCCGGGTACACGCTCTCTATGACCGGATACTTCTCGGTGGGATCGAAATCGTGGGGCAGGACGATCATCCCGTGGAGGTCGGTCTCTCCGTCGTCGGCTTTCACGACGAACCGTTCGGGGGGCCGCCACCCGGTTGCCAGGAGCGCCGAGATGTCGGTTTCGGTCACTTGCGCGACAAACTCGCCCGATGACTTCCTCAGGACCGTCCGGGGTGGTTGATCGATACGAGAAAAGCCATCGACGAAGTAGCGGCCGTCCGGCGAGAACGCTACCCATGGGGGCCATTCCCCGTGCTCCGCATCTTCCGGCGTGAGCAAACGGGGAACGCCTCCGTCGAGGCTCACGGAATAGAGGTGGTGGTAGTAGGGATCCCGCGCCGTTTCCCTCCCGGCGCCCATGAAGAAGGCCGTCCGCGTGTCCTCGTCGACCCTCAGCAGGTCGGTGACCAGCCAATCACCGTCGGTCAGTTGTCTGATGGGATGTCCGCCCCCGTCCAACAGGTACAGGTGACCCCAACCACTCCTGGCCGAGTACCAGATAATCTCCTGATGATCCTCCCTCACCCGGACATTGGGATTCCCGTAGTAGAGGGCGTTGATTTCGATCGGGGTTTCGCTGCTCTCCTCCACGAGCGTTACACATCTACCGGTCACCGGATCGGCCGAGACGAGGCGGACGGAGCGTCGGTCCCTATCCCAGTGGAGGAAGAGGACGGCGTCGCCGCCGGAAGCCCACCAGGCATGGTTCAACTCGATCGGGGTCAGAAAGGATGACTCCAGAGGCGACCAGGACAGATCGGTCCGCCTACCGGTGTCGGTCTCGAACACGACCAGGTGCGCCAACGGCGCCTCCCGATCCCCGGGCAAAGCCTGACGATAGGAGTGGATCCGGGTTCGCAGGGATCCGTCCTGCGGCGCCCCCTGCCACAGATGCATGGTCCCGACCCGCCTCTCGTCGAGTCTATGGGTCAAGAGGTGACGCTCGTCGGGCGACCAGAGCACTTTCGGGGGAATCGTGCGGTTAGCGAGACGGTCGGTAACCGCCGAGTTACGACCCTCCGGTGAGGACCCGTAACCGTAGGCTGTTTCGGCGTCGTCGGTCAGGGTTGTCGAGACGCCCTCGGCGTGGTCCACCAGCGTCAGGTTTCCTCCGGCGGCCCGCAACTCGTAACGGCGGGAGGGTGAGACACTCCCCTGCACAACAGGGACGGCCCGTTTCCGCAGCGGAACGCCGTCCGGACCGCAATCCCACCAGTCGTCGTCGATTCGAAAACGTAACTGTGGCCCACCCGCGACGTAATCGAACGCTACCAGCGGGAGACTCAGGGGTTCGATCTCCTTGGCGAGAGCCTTGGAGAGAGCTCGGGCTACTTTCCGGTGGTCGAACGCAGGCCGCTGCCTGCCTGTCTCGGCGTCTACCAGCATGAAGCGGTAACCCGAGACCGATTCGGAGCGATACCAGAAGGCCGATGAATCCGCCAACCACCGCACCGTCGTTTCCAGGTTGAACACCAGGGACTTGACATTCCGATGAAGCATCGACTCGGCCCGGCGGTAGCGGTTCCGCATGGTTTCCTGCCGGTCGGTCACCTGTCCCTGACTCCTGACCGCGGCAGGCGTCCCCGATCCGGGGCCCGGCGCCTGCAAACGCTCTCCGTCAACCGATGTGACATGCCGTCGAAGTCCGGTTCCTGCGTCATCGACGCCTCCGGATCAGTTCCTCCCTGACACCTGCGATATAGGTGATCGTCGGGTTGACCACCTGGGTGGCGCGCGCCTCGAGAACCTGACCCAACAGGAGAATGGCTTCGGAGGGTTCGAGCCCGTAGTCGGCATGGATCCAGCGGACCAGTTCGGCAACCGCCACCCTGAGTGCGCTCTCCGCAGGACGGTCCGCGGCCACGGTAAAGATTCGATCGGCGGTGACAATCCGGGGCCAGACCATCTCGGCCCCTCGTTCCAACAGTTCGACCCGCAGGCGCAGGAGCGCCCCCGTCTCCACGCCGGCGCCCGCTATCTCACCGTCACCCTGTAGGGCATGGATGTCACCGACATGGATCAGGGCGCCCGGCACATTGACGACCAGATGCACACTCGCTCCCGTTCCAAGCTCCTGAACATCCATATTTCCACCCCAGTGGCCGACCCGCACCGTTGATTGTGCTTCATGGGCGGGGGCTACGGCCATCATCCCGATCATCGGTCGAGCGGGGATAGACAATCCTTGCTCCCAGATGACCTGATTGTCACGTATCCGGACGACCCGGCGGGCGGCGGGGCCGGGACCCGCGGCGGGGGTGTCGGGGAAGAGCCGGTTACTCCCCCGGAATGCGGAGTACCCGACCGGCGCCAACCGGATGTCCTCGATCACAACCCGGATGGCCATTCCCGGCTCGGCGCCGTGTACCCAGATAGCCCCTGAAGACGGGTTGGCCCGCTCGACCGCATAGGAGTGATATATCGACCAGTCATCCCGAAGATCGTCAGGTACCGCCGAAATGTCAGGACCGCGGTTCATCCGGGTTACCACTTCGAATACCTCGCCCGGTTCCACCCGGAGAGTCGGACGGTTATGTGGACTCGCTTCGTAATAGAGGGGCGAAGGCTGTTGGCGCTGGATCATCCTGCCAAGATCTCCGTCAGCCGATCTGCGATGATCTTCTCCTGGCCCTCCTCCAGGGAGGAAACCCGGATATCGAGATAGTCCCGCCGGGGGTCCACCCACCGGTAGTGGGGCCGGAGGATGATGCACGGCGCCCCGTCGTGCAGCTCCTGCACCACTTCGGCCAGGGTCTTGGGCGACCGGGATCGGTCGAAGGTGACTCGTAGTGAGTCAGGCGGCAGGGACTCGGCGGTTACGGAACCATCCACATAGGAGAAGCTCAGGAATGGAAATGCCTCGAGTCGAGACCGCATGTTGACGACGAGCCGCCGATAGCGACGGAATCGCCGGCCGTGGTCCATCTCCAGCCAGGCTTTCAGGGCCGCGTAGGCCGCCACTATCTCGGAACGCCCGACCTTCATGTGCCTTCCGAACGCTTGCGCGTCCGGTCCCTCGAATGCCAGGTAGCTGTTCTTTCGGGCGGCGTCGATCCCGGAGGCGGTCCCGGTGAGGATCCCCGACATCGAACCGGCGCCGAAGAACTTGCCGCTGTAGGTTGCAAAGTCGGCGCCGCCGCGAACGTACCTGCTGAAGTTATCGAGCGGGTAAACCTGCTCGGCCGCGTCGACTATTACCGGAAGGTCATGGCGCTTGGCGATCTGCACAACCCGGTCGAACGGAACCATGTCGGGCGACCCGGGGGCGTAGAAGAATATCCCGGCCGTTTTCTCGCCGATGACACCTTCGATGTCTGCTTCCGAAGTCGAGCGCTCGTCGCCGGCTAACACCACCCTGCCGCCGGCGCCCTCCAGACACCGATCATAGAAGGTGCGCCGTGCGGCCTGAACCACGAACTCGTTACGGAGACCGGCGGTGTCGGGAATCCGCGCTACCAACCGCTTTCTTCCTCCGGTTATGCAGGCGGCCGTCGCCAGCACCGCCCCTGCCGCAGCTCCGGGCGTCACCAAGGCCGCTTCGATGCCCAGCATTTCGGCAATCGCCCGGCCGGCCGAGTCGGACAGGCTTTCCACCTCCAGGAAGGACTGGTCGGCAACCGAAATAGCGTCGCGGACCCCTCCCCGGGGAATACTGCCGCCCAGGCCGGTGAGGTCGTTGTGCGCGTTGATCACCGGGCGGACCCCCAGATCGGAGAGCAGTCGGTGTCCGGCGCGTTCACAGCTCACAGGGTTGAAATACCTCCGGTCACCAACACGATCCGCCTCCGCTGATCATTCCCCCACCGATTCGGTAAGGATTCTCGCCAGCCGGCCGGCGCCGATGCTTCCGCCGCTTACGACGCAGGCAACCGGACCTTCTCGCTGATCGCCCAGGGCCGCGGCCAGTGACATTGCCCCGGAGCCCTCCACCACCAGCTTGTTCCCCAGAGCCAGCCGGGCGATCGCGGTTCGTACCTCGGCTTCGGACACCAGAACGACTCTGTCCACCACAGATCTGACCAACGGATACATCTCATCGACCACCACCGGCACCGACGTGCCGTCGCAGATCGTCGCCTCCGCCTGCACCCAGGATGGTCGGCCCGCTTCAAGGGCCGCTCCCAGCGAAGGACACGCAACACTCTGGACTCCTACCACCTCTGTTTCCGGCCGCAACTCCTTTACCACGGTTCCGATCGCCGCTACCAGCCCGCCGCCGCCGACCGGTACATAAACGGCCGCCAATTCGGGCATATCCTCCAGTATCTCCATCCCGATGGTTCCGGAACCCGCCAGCATCGACGGATCACCCCAAGGGTTCAGGTAGCTGTACGGCTCCTGTTCCCATCCTCGATCGAAGACGTAGTCCATGAGCGCCGAGAAGGGAACCGGTACCGGAGTGACGCCGTAGGACCGGACACCATCCACTTTCACCTGTGGGGCGCTGTCCGGCAGGAGACTCCTGGCCGGTACCCCGAGAAGTCGGGCCACATACCCGAGAGCCTGGGCCGTGTTACCGGCGCTCTGGGTGCTCAAACCTCTCTCGAGCTCCTCCTCGGACAGCGAACGGGCCCAGTTCAACACGCCTCTGAGCTTGAAAGAGCCGGCCGGCTGCAGGCACTCCGCCTTCAGCCGGATAGGTTCCCCCGACCCCGCAGTCCTGTATCCGAGGAGCGGTGTACGTAGCGCCACGTCACCTATACGACCGGCCGCCTCCTCCACATCATGGATGGACGCCGGGGGAATGGGAGGTCCGCCGGATCCGGTTCTCATCTGCTTCATCGGTTCACTCCCTGCCGTCGGCCCCACCGGAGATCGGAATATAAGGTATGCACATCGGTGATCCTGTCCTCGAGTCGGTAATCACCGAGGCCTCCACCCCGAAGTAGTCATGCAGCAAGCCGGGTGTCAACACTTCTTCAGGGGTGCCGTCAGCCACCAGCTCACCGCCGGACATGGCGACCATACGATCCGAGAACCTGGCCGCGTGATTAAGGTCGTGGAGCACCATAACGATAGTCACCCCCCGGTCACTGTTCAGGCTTGACACCAACTGCAACAGTTCCAATTGGTGCCCCACGTCCAGGAAGGTGGTGGGTTCATCCAGAAGCAGGACCTCGGTCCGCTGGGCTAGCGCAAGCGCCATCCAGGCCCGCTGGCGTTCGCCACCCGACAGCGTATCGATAGAACGGTGGACCAGGTCTTCGAGGCGGGTCATCCGGATGGCGTCATCTATGGCCTCGTCGTCCTGGCGGCGCAGCATCCCGAGGGTACCGACATGGGGAAACCGGCCTTGCTCCACCAATTCCAGCACCGTCAGCTCCGCCGGAACCTCATGCACCTGCGGGAGGATCGCCATCCGGCGGGCCACCTGCCTGGTGGGCAACCGGTTGATGTCTTGGCCGTCGAGGTACACCGCGCCTGTCAGGGGAGGGATCAGGCGCGCCAGCGTCTTCAGAGTGGTGCTCTTGCCCGATCCGTTCGGACCCACCAGAGCGGTCCTGCCACCTTTTTCCACGCTCAGGCTGAGGAGACGGGATACAACGCGCCCTCCGTAACCGGTGGAAATCCCTTCCACCACCAGAGTACGAGCCGTATCCATCGATTCCCTCCCGCTCATTGCATCCGCTCGCGCATCAGATAAAGGAAGAACGGCGCCCCTACCAGGGCGGTGAAGGCCCCGACCGGAACCCGGCTGCCGCTCTCCGTCCGGATATCGACCAGCGGAATCCAATCGAGAGAGAATACGCGAGCCAGGAGATCGGCGCCGACCAGGATGGCCGCCCCCACCAGAGCCGAACAGATGAGAAGCCGCCGCAGGTCCGAGCCCACCAGGGCCCGCGCCAGGTGCGGACCGATAAGACCCAGGAAGGCGATGCCCCCCACGACCGACACGGATCCGGCCGCCAGCACGACGGCGGTCAAGAGGATAAGAGCGCGGACCGATTCGGAAGATAGTCCCAGGCTCACCGACACGCTGTCTCCCAACTGGAGAGCGTTGGCCAGTGGGATGCAGAACACAGTCAACGGAAAAGCCAGGGCCGCAACCGGGATCAGGAAGACCAGGTGATCCCATGTCCGGGTGCTGAGCGATCCGACGAGCCACCGGACGATCGAATCGATGTGGCTACCCGAGATCAGCACCATGAACGATGTGATCGATGACACCGCGGCGGCTACGACCACCCCGGTGAGGATGAGCCGGATGGGGTCGGTACCACTACGGCGGTAGCTGAGTACATATACGATGGCGCCGGCCGCCAGACCGCCGATGATCGCCGCCATCGGTACCAGAGCGTTCAGATCGTTCAGCGCACCCTCCGATCCGAAGGTGAGAACCAGGGCCAAGACCGCTCCCAGGACCGCCCCTTGGGTCACCCCCACCGTTGCGGGAGCGGCGAGAGGATTCCGGAGTACCGACTGGAAGAGCGCCCCGGACGAGGAGAGCATCGAACCGGCGAGCGCCGCGATCAGGACGCGGGGTAGCCGCACCTCCCACACCGAGATACGGTGATGGACCTCCTCGGCTTGATTGATAAGGGCCTTCAGGACAAGATCAGGACCGAAGTAGACCGGACCCAGCATCATGTAAACCAGCATCAGGACCAGGAGTCCTATTCCAAGCGTTGTGAGGTTCCGCCGAAACCGGACCTCCGGCCCCCTATACGTCTTCCCACGCCTGGTTACGAGGGAAGTGTAGGTCACGGGATGACCTTTCTCCGGAGCAACCCTCGTTGCATCAACATCAGCAATACCGGGGCGCCCAGAACAACCGTCCACAAACCGACCGCGATCTCGTGCGGATGGAAGGCGAGCCGAGCCGCCATGTCGGCCGCCACGACGAGGATCGCGCCCACCGCGGCGGAAACCGGAAGCACGATCCGGGAGTCCGAGGTCAGCAGTAGCCTTCGCACTATGTGAGGCGAAACCAGGGCTATGAACCCGATCGGACCGGCGACAGCGATCACCGGCGCCACCAGCAGCACCGCCGCCCCGAACAGCAACGCTCTGGTACGCCGGACACCGACACCGAGACCTTCGGCCATCTCATCACCCAATTTGAGGATGTTCAACGGCCTTCCCGCCAAGACGAAGACGACCGGGAGAGCGATCGTCCAGGGAAGGACCAGGCGTACCTCATCCCATTGAACGTCGGACAGGCTTCCTACCAGGAAACGGTAAATGATAGAAACACCTCCGAAATTGGGGGCGAGGGTGATGACGGCTATGACAAGCGCGTTCAGAAGGGCCGTGAACGCCGCTCCCACCAGCAGCATCCGCATGGGGTTGCCTTTCAAGCTCACCAACGACAGGATCACCGTCCCCGTAACCAGACCGGCTAGGAGAGCCGCGATCGGCAGGGCGATGCCCGGGAAAGGAAGACGGAAGGCGACGATGGTGGCGACGGCGAGAGAGGCGCCTGCGGATACGCCGACCAGTTCCGGTCCGGCAAGAGGGTTCCGGAGCGTGTCCTGCATGACCGCGCCGGAGGCGCCGAGCATCCCTCCCGCTAACAGTCCCCCGATGACTCTCGGCAACCGGAGATTCTGAACGATGAACCGTTGGTTGCCTTCGGATGGAGTCGGGCCGAACAGGGCGGTGAGTACCTGCTCGACCGACAGGTCGGGGGTTCCTCGCATGAGCGACACCACCGCCACCAGCGCACACAGGCAGGCGATTATGGCCGTTACGATGGTGGCCCTTTTCCAATGGCTCCGTAACAGCGATGAACCTCCTCATGTAGAGGAGGACCGCGAGATGGAACGGTCCTCCTCTACCAGCCTGAGTCTCGACCTGACCACTGCCAGGACGGTGCTGAAAAACAGGTGATTGGATTGGCCCTCCGTCCGCTGACCAGGGAGTTTACCATCGGACGTCGGGCCAAGCCGGGGGTTTCTCAGCACCCCGCCTAGGCGGTAGGCTTCCACACCGCTAGGTCTCCGGGATGGTCGTAGATGTCAGCCCATCCGGCGTTCAGGTAGCACTGGTAGGCCCACTGGAGCATCAGGAGGCCGTGACCGAAGGAACCTGCCGAGTCTTCCTCACACACCCGACCCTCTTGATAAGCGGTGGTATGCAACCAGACTTCCTCGGATACTGTGTCATAGCGAGCACTCCCGGGCCAGGTGATCATCACCCACACCTCAGGATCCGTCTCCACGATGAACTCCCACGCGAACTCGCTGTCAGGGGAGCCGTACTCGGACTCACCCTGGTCCGGGAACGCACACGTCCCGGCGCCCTCGGAATGGAGGAACTCGCAGAAGGAGGACGAATCCCAGATCATCCAGTTGGTGTCTCCGAACCCGACCGCCACTCTGGTGGTCACGGCGCCCGCGGGAAGATCGGCCGACAGGGCCGAGACGTTGGATTCGAACCGGGCGATCGCGGCGGCCGCCTCTTCTTCCCTACCCGTCAGGAGGCCCACGTCGATCCAGCCCTCCTTGAGGGTCTCGACACCGCCGATGTCGACCAGATACACCGGAGCGACGACTTCGAGCGCATCACGAACCTCTTCCTCACCGACTCTGCCGATGATCAGGTCCGGTTCGAACTGTGCGACCTCCTCCACCGACATGCGGTCACCGAGTACGGGTATATCGGCCGCCCCGTCACCGTAGTAAGCGGCGGCGCTTCCCCAGCCATCGCCTCGATGCTGGGCAACGGGCACGATTCCGAGGTCCGACGTGAGATCGGTGCAGTTGTCCTGAACGCATAGGACCCGCTCGGCGTGGTCGGCAAGGGTGATCTCACGCCCGCTTCCGTCCGTGACCGTCAGGGTATCGTGCTCGTGCTCGTCGTCTTCATGTTCGTCGTGCTCGTGCTCGTCGTCTTCATGTTCGTCGTGCTCGTGCTCGTCGTCTTCGTGCTCGTCGTCTTCATGTTCGTCGTGCTCGTGCTCGTCGTCTTCATGTTCGTCGTGCTCGTGCTCGTCGTCTTCGTGCTCGTCGTGCTCGTGCTCGTCGTCTTCGTGCTCGTCGTGCTCGTGCTCGTCGGTTGCCGGGGGCGCGGAGGTTGTGGTTGTGGTCTCGGCCCGCACGGTGGTGGCCACCGTGGTGTCGCTCATGTCTTCGTCACCGCATGCGGTCGCTACCAGAAACAATGCCAAGAACACAACGCAGAGCCGGACGCTTCTCACAGGTTGACACTCAAAAACCCTCATTTTGACCTTCACCAGCAGTTCCCTTCAGATAGGCGACAAGTTAGCCAACCATAATACTGATTCTCAGTTGTATGGGCAATCGATGATTTCCTTACTGCCGAGCCAAGTGACCCGGGGTCTGGGTGCGAACCTCCATGGTGGCCTGACCTCACTCAGTCAGTGGGATCGAGGACCGCACTCAGTCAGTGGGATCGAGGACCGCAACAAGCCCGGATCGCTCCGCCCACCGCGCGATCTCCCGGTCGGCTGTCGCCAGTTGAAACCCACCGAGCATGGCGGTGGTCACGATGATGCGGTCGGCAGGATCGGCGTGGAACCCCTCTGCGTCCAGTTCCACAGAGCGAATAACCACCTCATCATCTGCGGGGATCGTCCGCAACCCGTCGCCCACCAGACGCTGACGCAAGGCGCGGGGCGGAAGGCCCAACTCGAGCCGGCCTCTTGTGTGGAGCTGCGCAATCTCCCAAAAGGTGAACGATGACACGGCGACCATGCCCTCTTCCCAGGCGTTCTGGATCCTGCTCTCGGCCCGGTCCCCGAGCCGAGACGACCCGGAGACGAGCCACAGGAGTATGTGTGTATCTAGGAGGATCACCCGTTCGGAGAGGCGCCGGGTTTCAGTAGCCGGTCAGGATTCCCGATGGCTTCCCATCCTCCGGAACGGCTCTCGGCCTCCCACTCGACTTCGATGGGGTCGCCCACGTTCCCGATCATCTCGAACCGACCTCGATCGATACCGAATAGTTTCTCCATCGGGGACTGTCGGTAGATTGAATCAGAATCTACCACCATAGTCATGACTATAGTCATATCTCGACAAGGTCACCTTGTGGAACGTGACAGACACCCGCAGCGACGATGTCCGGTCCTGATATTCGGCATACACGCCGCCCATCGCGAACGTTCGGGCGCTCTCAGCATCACAACTCTTCCGTAACGATTGACGAATCCGGCGACGTCCGCCTAGCCGTGGCTCTCGATCCGGCTGTGCTCCTCGATGGCGCCACACCCCGGCTGTTAGCCCCAATTTTTTATGCAGGGGTTTGGATGGGTAACTGAGAGAGGTGAAATTAACTACATGACCTGGGAAGATAGCTGCGTGACGGCCTCGTCACCCTAAGGCCGGGACATCCCGTGAAAGTGGGCTTGACGTGGCCTTTTTGAGTTCGGTGTGTCCGGGGCATGAAGAACAGGGCTAGACGAATGGCAGTTGGCGCCACGGATCTGGAATACCATGAGGCATGCCTGCGACCGTAGGGCGGGGCCCGGCCAGTTCATCCTGACGGGCTCCGCCGTTCCACCCGATGACGTGACCAGGCACTCCGGCGCGGGTCGGGTGCTGCGCGTACGGATGAGACCGATGTAGATGTTCGAGTCGGATGAGTGGTCATCACCGCCGCCGGTTTCGGTTTCAAACATCGAGAAGGCGTTCAGGTAGTACCCATTTCCACGCTCGGTCCTTGACTATCCGGCAAGCCTCATAGAAAGCCGAACCGAGGAAACCCTATTCCCCACCAGCATGAACGATCGTTGTGCCGGGCTTGCGTGATGCGAGGTTCCGTCACACGCTCTGCAACCTGAACGCGGCGGTCTGTCCCTCTCTGACCAGCCATTATGTTATCGGTCGGCAGCCCGTGAAGGGATTCACTCCATCCTCCCTGACGCTTCGACTCCGAGGCGATCTGCGTCAGGGACTCTACACCCCCGTAGGCGAGGAACATTGACCTCGGTTCGTCACTGCCGTCACCCGAACCGGCTCGGGATGGAGTACGGTTTCCATTGAATGAATGAGAATGATTATCATTCATTCAGGAGTAGACCGAGAAGAGAGGACTTGGAGTGTTCACGATGCCGGATCGCAAAAGAGGCTTTGGACGTCTGACCAGGGCGTCAACTGTTGGTCTCGTCATGTTCGTTGTGGCTTTCATGGCTGCCTGCGGGGATGACCAGGACGCGCAGCCAGCAGAAGCGACGCAGCCGGCTGCCGCCGGTGAGAGTGTCACACCCGCAGGGACACCGATCCAGGTAGTGGCAACCACCAACTTTGTGGCTGACTGGGTTCGAGAAGTAGGTGGAGACAGGGTGGAGGTCTTCGGCCTGCTGCCACCGGGTGGTGATCCGCACTCATTCCAGCCGGGAGCGCGCGACGTTGCCAGAGTGGCGGATGCGGATGTCGTGTTCACTGTCGGTCTCGGTCTGGAAGCCGGTTGGCTGGAGGATCTCCTACACAGCGCCAGTGCGGATGAGTCCCGGATAGTCCCGCTCGGCGACTTCGTCGATCCCATGGAGTTCGCGGACGCTCATCACGATGACCACGACGAGATGGGTGAGGCGGATCATCACGATGATCATGACGACCACGACGACCACGCCGATCACGACGACCACGCCGATCACGACGAGGACTCCCATGGCGAGATGATCGCGGGCCGCCTGGTCGTTGCGGATGCGGCAGAAGCGCACCTTTCCGTCATCGATCTGTCGACCGATGACGTTGACAGCGGAATCTTCGAGGTCGCCGCCCCCGGCGCGACCGTGTACCCCAGTCCCACCCATCGGTACGCCATCGTCCTCGCCCGCGGGCCGGAGGACGGCGATGACCGCATCCACATCTTCGACGGCGGGGTATTCCTCGTCCCACACGGCGATCACTACGACCTGGTCAGTAAGCCCGTGTCACGCCACTCGCTCGAGATCGTCGAGGAAATGCCGGTCCACTACGTCAACAGCCACGAATGGACCACGATCTTCGCCGACACCGACGGCCATGTGATCCTGATCAACGAGCAGGATCTGGCCAACTCGACGGGCGACTATGAACCGATCGTGCTCGAGGTCGGGCCGCAACATGGCGCAGCTCTGGTGATCTCTGAGGGACACATCGCCGTCACGACTCCGCATCCGGAGTACGCCGTAAACCCCGATTTTTGGAACATTCTTCCGGAAGGTGTTGAAGTGCGTACGTTCGACAACGAACTTGTCTTCGACGCCGGAGAATGCCAACGCCTGCACGGCGAATCGCATAACGCGCACGGCGCAGTCTTCGGCTGCTGGGACGGGACGCTCTTCCTGCACGCGCACGACGGCGAGTACGAGCGTGAGCTCATTCCCTATCCACCGGAGGCCGGCGAGTACGGAGAGTTCGCGATCGGCCAGTACTTCGGTCATCACCACAGCGACCACTTCTTCGGCCAATCGACCCTCTTCCCCGGCGGAGAGTGTTGTGTTCAGGGCGGCGTCTGGCTGGTGGACGTGGCCCACGGCGAAATGAGCGAGGTGTTCGCTGAGCCCAGTGCTTCGGCTGCCTTCTCAAGCGACGGCGAAACCTTCTACATGCTCGCGGCTGACGGCGTTCTGCGCGCGTTCGACGCCCATGACGGCGAACTGGTCGGAACCATGCAGTTGGTGGACCCGTTCGAGATGGTCTTCGGGAGTCCCCCGCCCGCTATTGTCGTCACCGGGGACATGATGTACGTCGCCGACCCGAACAGCGGTCATGTCCTCGGGGTCCATCTCACGCACATGGAGATCAAAGAGGAGTGGCACGTCGGCGGCGCGCCGTCGAGCCTGGCCTTCGTCGGTATCGCCGACTCGGGCGACGCCCACGAGGACGAACACGCCCACGAAGATGAACACGCCCACCACCATCACGGCCCTCATGATCCGCACTTCTGGTTCGATCCGATCCGGGTGAAGGTCGCAGTCAATGAGATCGCCACGCGGCTCGCGGCCATAGACCCCGCGAACGCAGACGACTACCACCAGAACGCCGCGGAATACGGGCGAGAACTGGACGAGCTTCACGCCTGGACCCAGGAGCAGGTCAGCATGGTGCCTCCGGAGCGCCGACTGCTGGTTACGTCGCACGACAGCCTCTCCTACTTCGCAAGCCTCTATGGGTTTGAGGTAGTCGGACTGGTGATCCCGTCCTTGTCTACTCATGTGGAACCCTCCGCGGAGCACATCGCGGGACTGGTCGACGTGATACGGGAGCACAACGTGCCGGCGGTGTTCGGCGAGACGACGGTCAGCGACAGGTTGGCGCAAGCCGTAGCCAGGGAGACCGGCGCCGGCCTGATCCAGCTCTACTCGGGCTCCCTCGGGGCGGAAGGCAGCGGCGCTGACACGTACCTCAGCATGGTGCGGACAAACGTGGAGCGCATTGTCGAGGCATTGAAGTGACCACCGGTCCGACCTCGCACAGGGCGAGCATGTCACTTGAGAATGTGACTGTCGAGTTCGGCGGGCGCCGGGCCCTGAGCGATGTCACCTTCGACGTGGATGCGGGAACCCTGATGGGAGTTGTCGGACCGAATGGGGCCGGCAAGAGCACTCTTTTCAATGCTATTGCCGGCCTCCTCCCCGTTCGCCAGGGCACGGTGACCCTTCACTGTGCGGGACAGGAAAGCGGAGCGTTGGCATACGTGCCTCAACAAGAAAGCGTCAACTGGCGGCTGCCTGTCACAGCGATGGACGTTGTGATGATGGGACGCTGCTGCAGGATGGGATGGTTCCAGCGGCCCGGGAAGAAAGATCGAGAGATCGTCAACGCGTGTCTGGGCCGCGTCGGCCTATGGGATCATCGCTCCGCCCTGATGACGGAGCTTTCGGGAGGGCAGAGGCAGAGGGTGTTCATCGGCAGGGCGCTGGCCCAGGAGGCAAGCGTGCTCCTGTTGGACGAGGCCTTCAGCGGGGTTGACGCCGGCGCCCAGGAAGCCTTGGTCGGGGTCCTCCGAACCCTGCGGGATGAAGGGCGAATAATCCTTCTGGCGACTCATGACCTGACCAACCTGGCCGGCCGCTTCGACCAGGTACTTTGCCTGAACCGCCATGTGTGCGCCTGCGGTCCTCCTAGCCAGGTGTTCACGTCCGAGGTCATGGAGCAGTTGTACGGCGTCCACGGTGTGTACCTCACCATGGACGTGGAGAGCTAATAACATCTCGACGTGATAGATCTCCTTGTCACGCCACTAGAGCACGGCTTCATGGTGAGAGCCCTTATCGGCTCGATCCTCGTGGGCGTGATGTGCCCGCTGGTCGGCGCGTACGCCGTCACCAGGAACCTCGCCTTCATCGGGGACGCTCTCGCCCACGCTGTGCTTCCGGGATTGGTGCTCGGGTTCATTGTCGGCATCAACCCGGTGATAGTCGCAGTCCCGGTCGGGGTCGCCGTTGCCGTGCTGGTCAGGACTGTGAGCCGGCGTGCGGGCCTCAGCCCGGACACTTCCATCGGCATTCTGTTCGCGACCATGTTTGCCCTGGGATTGGTGATGCTGGCAACTTCAAGGACGATCACTGTCGATATCGAAGACCTGCTTCTGGGGCAGGTCTTGGCAATAACCCCCACCGGCATCTATGTGTCCCTCGGCATAACCATGATGGTCATCCTGGGGCTATTCGCCTTCCACCATTGGCTGCTTTTTGCCAGCTTCGATCCCCTTGGGGCCCAGGTCATCGGCATACGCGCAAAAGTCGCCGACTACGCATTTCTGGTCATGCTCGCCCTTGTCATCGTGATAGGGATTCAGGCGGCGGGCATCGTTCTGGTCATGGCGATGCTGGTGACACCCGCCGCCTCGGCGTACCTGTTGGTGAGGCGTTTCGTCCCGGTCATGATGACAGCCGCGGCGTTGGGGACCATGGCCGCCGTAACCGGCCTCTACCTGTCCTACTACTTCAATCTGCCGGTCGGTCCCGCCATGACCCTGGTGGCAAGCGGGGTTTTCGTCCTTGTCGTCTCATTTAGACGAGGAGCCCCGGCCTGAGAATCTTGTTTCCCGAGAGCAACTCGTCGTCAGCGTGCCTGCCTCCCGACCAGACCCGTATGGCGGGTTTGATGCGATCACGCGCTGTGTCGAGCGAGAATATCGGACGCAGCAGTAGCAGGACCCGGTCGTAATCGTAGGCTGTGCGGTATGGGCCTGACATGTCGAGGACGGCCCAGCGGATCCCAGCCCGCCACTCCCGGGTTGTGACCGGAACCAAGCCTCGGCGCCGTAGGCGGTCCTAGCGGGGACTATGTCTATCAGCTGGCGGCCTCCTACGTCTACGACAGAGGTGCACCACTGCTTGGCCCGGAACCTTCCGCCGCGCCGCCGGAACAGTGCTTCTTGTCCACCCCCACAGCCTCCACCTGGCCCACCCGGGCGGTGTAGGCCTCCAGCAGCGCCTCTCCCCAACGGGCCACCTCGCCTGTCACCGTGTGCCAATCACAGCCCAGTTCTGTGGCGACTGGAGTTGCCCCGGTTTTGTGGACGGCTTTCGGTTAGGGGCCGGTGTAGCATCTGGGTTCGTTGGGGTGCTCGGTTCGTAGTCGGCGGGTGGGTGGTATCCGAGGGCCGGGTGCAGCCGGTTCGGGTTGTAGAACCCCTCGAAGTGTGATCGAACACCGCGGAGCGGGCCTGGTTCCGGTCGGGGAAGCTGGTCCGGTCCAGGAGTTCGGTCTCTTGGGAGGCGAAGAACGATTCGGCTACCGTATTTGTCGTATGCGTCGCCTTGCCGTCCCCGTCGACACCCCCGGTGCCGGCCTGCGCGCAGCGGGCCCTGAGCGCAGCCGATGTGTATTGGCTTCCCCGTATCCGAGGTGGTGGATTACCCTCTCGTTGTCGCGCATGGACCAGCCGTCTACCCGCCGGGACCAGACATCAATTCACTACCGACACATACAGGAACCCG
>CAZEZF010000063.1:0-20136 GCA_964516495.1 uncultured Acidimicrobiia bacterium
AGTTCATTTCATCTCTCTCGGCTACCCATTCAAACCCCTGCATTAAAAATCGGGGCTAGAGCATGAAAATGCGCTACCACCCGGAAACGGACAGCCTCTACATTGAGCTCAAAACGACGCC
Organism: uncultured Acidimicrobiia bacterium; assembly: GCA_964516495.1. Lineage (GTDB taxonomy): Bacteria > Actinomycetota > Acidimicrobiia > Spongiisociales > Spongiisociaceae > JAPPFW01. The sequence goes on from CAZEZF010000063.1 coordinate 122, forward strand.
CGGCGCCGAGGCGGTCGGAATGCCTGCTTCTACTTCGACCACACCCGGGTGGCCGACAGTTGCACCCGCCTGCTTGGACTTCTGGCGCCCCCTCCGGAAGGTCACGGGTCGTAACCGGGTTCGAAGACGGAACGGCGCCACATAGCCTGGCTACCCTGGCTACGGTTCTTGCACCAGCCGGCGGCATGTTCGTCGTCTGTGTGGCACAGCCGCTGAAGCGTGTTCGAGCTTGACGATTGGTAGCCTTGCTTGTCCAGAAGGATCGCCGACGTGACAGGACGCCATCAGGACAACTGTCGAGTGGAGTAACCATGGAAGGAAAGCGGTTCATCCGAACTATCCACCCGAGAAACATCCTCTCGTACGGTCCCGATACCGCGCCTTTTGAACTGGAACCCCTTAACCTCCTCATCGGACCGAACGCCTCAGGCAAGTCAAACCTGATTGACGTGCTGTCGATCCTCCAGGCAGCCCCCTCGAACCTCCCGGCACCGATTCGGAGGAGAGGCGGTACTCGCGAGTGGCTGTGGAAGGGCCGGGAGCCCCTCGTCCCAGCCTCCTTGGATGTCACCGTGGCGCAGCATCCGACTGGCATCATGCCGCTCAGGTATCGCCTCTCGTTCGCTGAAGCCACAAACAGGTTCGAGCTCTCAGACGAAGCAGTCGAAAACGAGAAACAACAGCCGGGTTATCGTGACACGTACTTCTACTACCGATACCAACAAGGGGACCCTGTCCTGAATAGTAAAACGTCTCCCGATCCGGCGAGCGACGACAGGGAAAGACGGAGGCTTCAACGGGAGCAGGTGGATCCCGAAGAATCGATCCTGTCACAGCGTAGGGATCCCGACCTGTATCCCGAGCTTACTTACCTTGCCAAACACTTCAAGAATATTGGATTCTATCGTGGATGGCATCTCGGTCCTACTTCTCCATTGCGCCTTCCTCAGAGAGTCGACCTCTTGCAGAACAGGTTGCTGGAAGATGGATCGAACCTCGGTGTAGTGCTGAGCAATCTGATGAACAAACCTCTGCTACGAAGCCCCCTGTTGAAGCGTATGAAGGTCTTCTATCCGCATATTGTCGACATCACGACCCCGATTAGTAGCGGGACAGTTGAGGTCTCATTTCATGAAGACGGCTTACAACATCCGATCCCTGCTACTCGACTGTCCGATGGGAGCCTACACTACCTGTTCCTGCTTGCTGTTCTCTGCAACCCTGACCCGCATGTGGTTACGTGCATTGAGGAACCCGAAATAGGGCTTCACCCCGATATCATCCCTGAGATAGCAGACCTGTTGGTTGAGGCATCATCTCGTACACAATTAATTGTCACTACACACTCAGACGTTCTTGTAGACGCTCTAACGGAGGTACCTGAATCTGTGGTCGTATGCGAAAAACAAGGACCAGCAACAAGTCTTCGTCGATTGGACCGTGAGACCCTCAAACCGTGGCTCGAGCGATACCGACTCGGAGAACTCTGGTCGAAGGGTGAGATCGGAGGAAATAGGTGGTGACCGTGAGGCTATATGTCGAGGGTGGAGGTAGTAGCAGAAGCCAACAGAGAGGGCTGCGTAAGGCCTTCACCCGTTATATCGAGAAGGCAGGACTGCTGGGCAACATGCCGAGGGTGATCGCATGCGGCGGTCGCGATAGTGCTTACGATGACTTCAAGACCTGCCACGACGGAGGTGTCGCGACAGCAATCCTCTTGGTGGATTCCGAAGGACCGGTGAAGGCAAGCACGCCTTGGGCGCATCTCAACCAACGCGACGGTTGGCGCCTGCCGTCCGGTGTTACAGACGACCAATGCCACCTGATGGTGCAGATCATGGAGTCTTGGTTCATGGCCGATCGCGAGGCTCTTGCTGACTTCTATGGACAGGGATTCCGCCCGAACGCTATACCGCAATGGCGTAACATCGAGACGGTTGCGAAACAAGACGTACTCGACACGCTGAACCGGGCGGCGAGCGGCGCCAGGAAGGGTGGTTATCATAAAGGTCGGCATGGCTTCGCGATACTCGGAAGGCTGGACCCGAACAAGGTGGCGGACGTGTCGCCACATGCCAAACGTTTTATAGACAGCCTCAAGAAGCTCAGCGCGTAGCGACTTCTTCGGCGCCATCTGGCGCGCCCTCGGGATTGATCATGTATGTCAGGGAGGCCTGGCCTCGGCATGGCCGAATGGGTATGGATACTCCTCGTATTCATCCTGTACTTCGTAGTCCTCATAGTTATCGCTCTTCGCCAATCCGGTCGTATGACCACCATGGGCGACTACGTCCTCGGTGGACGCAACCTGGGTGGTTTCACGACCGCGCTCAGCGCGGGTTCATCCTCCGCCAGCGGATGGACGATGCTGGTGTTCCCGGGTCTTGCCTTTGCCGCCGGTCTCATGCACCTCTGGACTGTGGCCGGGATCATCTTGGGGAACTGGCTGGTGTGGGTCGTTGTGGCCAAGCGATTACGCCGCTACACCATTTCGGCCGGCAATGCGCTCACCATCCCGGAGTTCTGGGAGAAACGCTTCGAGGACTCCACCGGCACTCTGCGCGGTCTGGCCGCTACTTCATTACCCTCTATGTGTGCTCCGGGCTGATCGCGGGCGCCAAACTCCTAGAGGACGTCTTCGACCTCGACCATACCGGCAGCAGCCATGACCTCGGGGTTGTGGTCACCCTGCTCGCGGTGATCTCCTATACCTTCCTCGGAGGTTTTCTCGCCGTGTCGAGGACCGACGTATTTCAAGCGCTGATGATGCTGGCGGGGGTTGTCATCATCCCGATCACCCTCGTAGCGACCACCGGCAATCCCTTCCATGGCCTCGGTTCCGCTTCTGCCGGATTCTGGAATCCGTCTGGGTGTATTGACCTACCTGTCGGCGCTCGGCTGGGCTGCCGACTCACCCGTTCTAGGAGGACCTCGAAAGGCCCAGCGCTGAGAGCGCCTTGGAGACAGAGGTGTCGGGATCAAGCACGTCGAAGTGGATGGCCGCCATGCCCACTACTTCGGCGCCCGCAATGTTGACCGGTTGGTCATCGACAAACAATGCCTGGCGGGCGTCAAGACCCAGAGCTTCCAGCACCCTCAGGTACCCCCGTGGATCGGGCTTCAGGATACCGGTGTTGGAGAGGTCCACGAACGGATCGAATCTGTCCAGCACATCCATGCGCTTGATCCAGGCCGGGTCATGGAACCGGCGCAGATCGTTGGTAAGGGCCGCCACCCGAAACCCCTTCTCCACCAACTCACGGCGAAGATGCCAGGTTTGGGACCGCAGAACCTCCTCACGCGGTGCGTCGAACAGGCTGTCCATGAGGCTACGCAATCGGTCAGGCCCGGCCCCGATCATCTCGGCGTGGCGGTCGGCTTGGCGCTGCCAGTAGCCGAGTTCGGTGAACTCCCCGGCTCGGAACCTCTGCCAGAGAGGATCGGCGCCCGGGTCGAACGGTCCGGCCAGATCAATGCTTCCGGGGGCAAGACCCAGCCTTCTCTCGAGACCCGCCGCCATCTCGAAAGGAGTACGGATTACGACCCCTCCGAAATCGAATACAACTGCTTGGACCTCCATCTAAGGAGAGTACGTTAACCCCAATTTTTTATGCAGGGGTTTGATCGGGTAACCGAGAGAGGTGAAATTAACCACATGACCTGGGAAGATAGCCGCGTGGTGGCCCCGCCTGGCTGGGGTGTTACCCTTCACCCTAAGGTGAACGCCGGGACGCCCCACGGTGCTGCGCTTGACATGGCCTTTTTGAGTTCGGTGTGACGGGGGCATGAAGAATCAGGGTTAACCGGGTACCGCGGTCACACGAACTCGGGACGGTGCTGATCGATCAACTCCGCTGCGAGATACGAACCGTGAAGTCCGAAGGCATCTCCATACCGGAGCGTTCCATCACTCTGGACATACAAAGAAGAGCCGTGGCTACCCCTGACGCCAGATCCGCCGCTTCGGAACTCGTCGGAAGATCGTCATGACCCTCGTTCAACCGGCGGTAGATCTCTCGTCTTACCTGTCGGTGCGATCCGATCTCCCGCAGCACCCTACGCGGCAAGCGTCGCCCGAGTTTCGGGTCCGGGATACCTGGAATGAGCATCTGTATCTGCCACCGGATCATGTTTATAGATATATCGAGATATCTATAGTCGGTCAAGGGTCTTGGTCGACGATCCTTGCCCATAGGATCGGCAAGGGCGCCGGCATTACTCGACGAATCATCAGGGGCTTGTCTCTATCGACCCCAAGGCTCGATCAGCAGAATCCCGCTAGCGGGGGACTCGGAAGTCGGGGTTATCGCCCGGCGGTGTTCATTCGCGAACCGCCAGAGTTGTGGGATGCTCGTTCAGCTTGACTCCGCCGCCCTCGGTGCAGAGGATGATGTCTTCAACCCGCACTCCTACCCGCCCCGGCCAGAAAACCGAAGGTTCGATGGTGAAGGTCATTCCCGCCTCGAGGGGAGTTTCGTCTTCTGGGGAGATGAAGGGCTCCTCATGCACATCCAAGCCGATGCAGTGGCCGGTCCGGTGGCGGAACCAGTCACCGTAGCCGGCGTCCACGATCACCTTGCGGGTGGCTCTATGCACAGCCGACGCCGTTACACCGGGCCGGACCGCGTCAATGCCGGCCTGCTGGGCGGCCATCACGATCTCGTGGACCTTCCGGTACTCGTCGTCCGGCTCGCTCATCCGGATGGTACGGCCGAAATCCGAGCAGTACCCCTGGACGACAGCGCCGAAGTCGAAGGAAACCCCGGTCCCGTCCCGCACCGGTTGGTTGGATAGCCGCACGTTGGCGTCCCGGTCGTCGTCGGGTCCCATCTGCCACACGGCGGTGTCGAACGACCAGGTACGGGATCCGAGACGGATCAGGTGATAGTTAACCTCTTCGGCCAATTCCAACTCGGTTACTCCGGCGGACACGCGCTTGGTGGTCTCATCCATGGCCCGATCCGCTATGTGGCACGCTCTCCGCATCAGGTCCAGTTCCTCGGCGCTCTTGATCCGCCGAAGCCGGTTAACCAGGCGGGTTGCATCCATAAGGCGCGGACCGCCCAACTCGTCCAGGAGCCTCATGGTGGCGGTGGCCCAGGTGCGGGCGCCTACCGCCAGGGTCCGGGGTCGGGACAGAGACGCGGCCGCCTTGGCGAACAACGCAGGACCATCGTCCATCTCGTCGACCTTGACTACTTCACCCGGCACGCCTTGGGGCAGATCGAACTCGACGAAGTTACGCGGTAGCAGGAAAGTAGGGTCCCGGTCCTTGACGATGAACGCCCCGGCGATCCAGCCATGGGTGTAGTTCACTTCACCGAAGGTGGGGACACGCCGCTGGATCCCGGTCAGGTATTCAAGATCGGCGCCGAGGGGCAGCCACACGAGGTCAACCCCGGCCTCGTTCAAGACTGCCTGGAAAGCAAGACGCCGAGCTCGGAAATCGAAGGTGATAGCAGGGTTCATACGCGAGATTCTAGTGTTCGTTCTTCATGGGTCCGGGATACTTGATGGCCTGTCGAAGCTACACCTGGATTTTGAGGGGCTCGACTGCTTGCCTTCCCTTTGACCGGATCGATTCGCCGGCGACAAGCGACTGTCGTCCGCGGCGCGGGTCCTCGGGTTTGTGTCGGACCCCGCGCCGAAGGGGGAACCTAACGTGACCACCTATGAGGAATCGCCGGGCCTGTGTTCGGCAGCGAGACCCGATCAGGAGAATACTGGGTTTTCCCCTCGGAAAGTGAGGTCCCGGACATCGAAATATGTGGCAGAATCACAGGCGAATGCACCGACTGCCAGGCAAACGGGGGCACCTATGATGACGCAAGACCCGTTCCACGATTTCGTCAGGCAACGCCAAATATCTGACCTCATACTGAAACGGGTAGCGGAACATGTCTACGATCGGCCGCTGATCAACAATGTGGAGAGGGCTGACTACGTTGAGTGCATGGTGGAACTAATCATGCAGAGCGCCGACTCACGGTGGCGCCTTACCGAAACGTGGGACCCATGGGATGTCGAGCACCCCGACGGCGCTCGAATCGAGGTCAAACAGTCGAGCGCTCTCCAGGCTTGGGAAGGCGCCATACCGAACACAAATCGAAGGTTCGACATCCGCCCGTCAACCGGCTACGCGTGGGAATGCCCGCAAGGTATTTACCACTGGCTTCCGTTAGAACCACCGCGACGATTGGCTGATGTCTACATCTTTGCGTGGCACGACAATGACGATATCCTCGAAGCCGATCACCGAAACGTTGCACAATGGCAGTTCTTCGTGACCCACGAAAGCGCACTTCCGCAGCAGAAGTCGATCGGTCTCACCCCGTTACAGAACCTAGCGCGACGGTGTACCTACCAATCACTTGCGAGTGAGGTCTTGGAGGTGATCCCCGATCAGTCGCACCTCAAGGCAAAACTACTATCTCCGACCTCCGAACCCTGCCCGTACTGCTAACCCCGATTTTTCATGCAGGGGTTAAAGGAATGACACCACCAGCCGACCGTGGGTGACCACAGCAATCGGTTTCTTCAGCGCGTCGAGGGACGACATCGGGTTCTCTTCCACCAGGATCAGGTCGGCCACCACCCCGGGATCGGGCTGTGACGTGCTTCCGAATCCGTTCAGGGCCCGACCCCCTACCGAGGCGGCATGGAGCACCGACAACCTGTCCATCCCGGCCCGCTCCAGCATCTCGAGTTCTCGGTGGAACCGAGGACCGATAGGGTTGAGATCGGCGCCTACCGCGATGGGAGCCCCCGCTTCGATACACGCCTGCAGCGCGGCGGCATGGCCGGGCATCAACTCGCGGGAGCGTGCAGCGGCGTGCTCCGGCCAGCCTTCGGATGCTATGTACTCCTGGTCGTGGGTCACGCCGATCGTGGCCACCAACCAGGTTCCGTTACGAGCCATAACCTCGGCGGCCTGCTCACCCAGCAAGTATCCGTGCTCGATCGAACGGCCTCCGAGTTCGGAGAAGGCGATGGCCGGTTCGGTTCCCCCGCAGTGGGCGGCCACCGGAATACCCCGCTGGTTGGCCACCTCCATCAGGGTATCGAGTTCCGCCTTGGTGAACTGACCCTCGTCTGCCGCCTCATGGGGGCTGTACAACCCGCCGGTGAGCATTATCTTGATCCAGTGCGCGCCTCGCTCGATCTGGCGCCGCACCGCCCAAGCCATGGCATCCGGGCCGTCAACCACCAACTCCGCCTCCATCTGGGTGTAGATCCGGGGGAAGGCAGTGCCGTGGCCACCCGTCGTACGGACTCCGCGACCGGCGCCTACCACCCGTGGTCCGAGCATCGCTCCCGCGGCGTACGCCCTGCCCCAGGCCAAGTCCAGATCGTCAGCCTCGTCCACGCAGCGGACGCCGGTAACCCCCATCTCGACCGCTTGACGGAAGTTCACCCCCGCCCGGATGGTTCGATCCGGTGCGCCCTCGAAGTATCCGGTGGCGTCCGGGTCGTACATGAGTCCCCCGGCGTGGGCGTGGCAGTCCCACAGACCAAACATGGCGGTCAACCCCGATCCGTCCACCGTTTCGGCGGATCGGCCGTCATCCGCCTGGATCGCTCCGTCCTGGATCAGAAGGTCGCAAGGGCTCGCTTCTCCGGTGGCGGTGTCGAGCCAGGACGCACCGCTGATCCGGATGGGCGGAGTGGAGGCGTGGCTGTCAGCCACTATCTAGCCCCAATTTTTCATGCATGGGGTTTGCGTGGGCGACGGAGAAGCCTTGGTGAACTCTCTGACCTGGGAGAATGGTTGCTCGGTGGCCTTGCCTGGCTGGGGCGTGACCTTCACCCGTAGGGTGATTACCGGACACGCTCTCAAAGCGGGTTTGAACTGGCTTTTTACAGGTTGGTATGTCTGGGGCATGAAGAATCAGGGCTAGTCGCGTATCCGTCGATAAGATCGTTCTCCGCCAGATCGGGGTCTCGCTCGGACGGGTCGCCGTAACCTCCGCCTCCTCCGGTGGCCACATGAAGCCGGGAACCTACCGGAGCGGGCCGCTGATTCGCCTTCAACAACGGCACGGTTTCCCCCTCCGCGGTGAGGGTCACCTCGGTGGTCGCTCCCGGACCGCCGCCGAACAGTCCCCAAGCAGGCGTTCGGGTACGCTCGAACCATGTCGACACGGTGATGTTGTCGGCTAGGACCTCGTACTCCCGCAGGACACCGAGGCCGCCTCGCCACCTGCCGGCGCCCCCCGAGTCCGGCCAGACCGCATACTTATGGACCCGGATCGGATAACGGGACTCCATAACCTCGACCGGGATATTTTTGAGGTCACCTCCACCGTAGTTGATCAGGCCGTTGGTACCGTCGCCTCCCTGGTAGGCGCCCCAACCCACCGCGGTGGCTTCCCCGACCACGAACCCTTCGCCGGTCTGGGGATCCGGACCGCTGAACAACACGTTCATGGGATCGGCGGCTTGACCCGCCACCACTCGATCCGGAACAGCCGGCGCCAAGGCTCGAATGAACAGATCGATCATCAACCCGAGGTGTGGGTAGTAGTACTGGCAGGCGGCCGGCTCCCGGGCATCGAAGAGAGAGGCTTCGGGGGCTTTGATCGACAGGTTACGGAAGTTCCCCGCCGTAACCGGCACGTCGGGGTTTACGAGCAGCTTGAACGCGAGTCGGGCCGCGGCCACCGTCTGCGCGAACCCGCAGTTCATGCATCCCGGAGTCTGCGGATCCGACCCGTCCAAGTCAAGCCGAACCTCATCCCCCTCTACCGTCACCGTCACCCGGACATAGACCGGATCGCCGCCGGGACCCCAGCTGTCCATCTCCCCGTCGTTCTGATAGACCCCATCCGGGATGGCCGCTACCGCTTCCCGGTCGAGGCGCTCGCACTGATCGAAAATGGCCACCGCGGCGGCGTTCACCGTTTCCAGCCCAAAGCGATCGATCAGCTCGCCCAAACGTCTCTCACCGGTACGGCAGGCTGCTATCTGGGCATGCATGTCACCCCATACCGACCGCGGCAGGCGGCTGTTGCGGGTAAGGAAGTCGAGCATTCCCTGCTCGGGTCTGCCCTCCCGGTAGAGGTGGACGGGCGCGATCCGGTAACCCTCCTGGTAGATGGAGGTCGAATCCATGGCTTGGCCCGGATCCTTGGCGCCGATATCCAACCAGTGGGCTTTGGTGGCGCCGAAGCCGACCAACTCATCCTGATGGAAGATCGGCGAAAGAATGTTGACATCGTTCAGGTGGCTTCCCACCATGTAGCTGTCGTTCACCGCGTACACATCGCCGGGACGGAAAATGTCGTCACCACCGAAATGATCAATGGTCGACTGGATAGCCGCTTCCAGGCTGCCGAGGAAGATGGGCAATCCGGGCGCCTGGCCCAGCAGATCTCCATCCTTGCCGAATAGGCCGACCGAACAGTCCTTCATCTCGTAGATGATCGGGGTGTAGGCGGAACGGGCCAGGTTGTTGTTCATCTGTGACGCTATCGAGATGAACGCGTTGCGGATCACCTCGACGGTTACCGGGTCTACATACATATTCCTTAACTCCTCTCGCCCGGCGAGGGCGGATCGGGCAATCCTATGGAAACGGGTGCTTCGACGGCCTTCCAGCACCGGACCAACTGGCCGGATGGGGCCTCCCGCAACGGTTGGGGCTCGGCGCACTTCGACTCCGAGAAGGGACATCTCGGCATGAGGCGGCATCCGGGCGAGCTGAGATGATCGGTGCTGATCTCACCCGACAGGCGTACCGGCGCCCCGACATGCCCCGGTTCATCGAGTTGGGCGGCGGCCAGCAGGCCGCGGGTGTAGGGGTGGGCGGCTTCGGCGTAGACCTGATCGCGGGTACCGATCTCGACGAACTGGCCGAGGTACATCACAGCCACCCGGTGGGCCATGGCGTACACCACCCGGAGGTCGTGGGCCACCAGCAGGTAGGCCAGATGGTCAGTCTCCTGGAGGCCGGTCAGCAGGTTGACGATCTGGCCCCGGATGGACACGTCCAGCGATGAGGTGGGTTCGTCCAGGAAGAGCAACCGGGGCTCGACGAGCAGGGAGCGGGCCACGCTCAGCCTCTGCAGCTGGCCCCCGCTGACCTCGGCCGGCCGCCGGTCGGCGATTTCGGCGGCCAGGCCGACGTTGCGGATGGCTTCTTCGATAGCCTGGTCCTGCTGGGTGAGCGTTCGTTCCCCTCCGAACTCGGCAAACTCTCGCAAGCTGGACCGGATCGTCGCTCTCGGATCGAAGGCCGCCAACGGATCCTGGAACACCATCTGCAGGTTTCTGCGCATGGGCCGGAACTGTTTCTCGCCCAGACTTAGGATGTCCTCGCCCAGCAGGGACACCCGGCCCTCGGTGGCGTCGGTCAACTTGAGGATGACCCGACCCACCGTCGACTTGCCCGAACCCGACTCACCGACGATGGCGAAGGTCTCGGACGGCCAGACCTCGAAGCTGACGCCGTCCACCGCCCTCACCACCCGCCTGCGGAGCTTGGCGTCCCGGGATATGTAGTCCTTGACCAGGTCGCTAACTTCGAGTACTGGAGCGGTCATGCCTTCACGCATGCCACTTCCCGATCTTCGAGGGCTCGGAGTTCCGGCACGCCGTCCCGGCAATCGTCCCCGACCTCCGGGCAGCGATTGGCGAAGGGACACTCGGTGAGCGGGCCGAAAAGGGTAGGAACGGTTCCGGGGATGGCGTACATCCGGCCCTCGTCTACGGTGGCGAAGGCCTTGAGCAATGCTGACGTGTAGGGATTGGCGGGGGAGGAGGTCACCGAGGCGGTCGGCCCGGCCTCCATAACCCTCCCCGCGTACAGCACCGCGGTGCGCTCGCAGGTCTGGCGGGCGATGGCGATGTCGTGGGTTATCAGCAGTAGCGAGGCGCCCCGGTCCGACACCTGCTCCACCACCAACTCCAGTACCTGTTGCTGGAGAGTGGCGTCGAGCCCGGTGGTGGGTTCGTCGGCGATGAGGAGATCGGGTTGGCAGGAGAGCGCCATGGCGAGAGCGGCTCGCTGCGCCATCCCTCCCGAATACTGGTGGACGTAATCGCCGGACCGCCGGCGGGCGTCGGGAACTCCCATCTGATCAAGCAGATCAATGGCTTGTAGACGGCTCTCACGGCGCCCGACGTCGGAGTGGGTGCGGATGATCTCCGCGATCTGGCCTCCGACAGTCAAGACCGGATTGAGGGACGCTCTGGGGTTCTGGAACATAATGGCGATCTGCCGGCCGCGTAGATCACGCAAGCGCCGCTTAGGGGCGCCGATGAGGTCTTCCCCGTCCAGCCGGATCGAACCTCTCAGGATTTCCGCCCCCTCCGGCAGCATCCCTATCACTGCGGACGCGGTGAGGCTCTTGCCCGATCCGGACTCGCCGACCAGCGACATGCGCGTGGCGTGCGGAACCCGCAGGTTCACACCTTGGAGCGGAATGGACGCGTCCTCCCGACCGGCGCGGAACCCGACCGTGAGGTTCTCGATGTCGAGAAGGGGTGGTTTCACCGTCACCGGCGAGGAGGGTGTGGCGGTCATCGGTTTCCTAACGACCCTCGGCGCCCGTGCCTGATCTCGTCGGACAGGTAGTTGAGGGTCAACACGGTGGCCAGGATGGCCAGCCCCGGGAAAAGAGAAATCCACCACTGCCCGTAATACATGTAGTCGATGCCATCCCGCACCATGGCGCCCCATTCGGCGGTCGGAAGCTTGACGCCGAGCCCGACGAAGCTCAGCGCCGCCAGGATCTGGATCGCCCACGCCACGTTCACCGAGAACTGGGCGAACACGATCTCCGACACGTTGGGCAGGATGTGACGCCGCAGGATGGTGGCCTGGCTCTTGCCCGCACAACGCGCCGCCAGCACGAAATCCGAGTCGACCAGGGGCTTCACCGCGCTCCTGGTGAGGCGAAGATAGACGGGGACGTTGACCATGGCGATGACCATGATCAGGATGGGAATGCTGGGACCCAGGGCGGCCACGATTCCGAGGGCCAGCAACAGGGTGGGGAACGCCTGGAATGACTCCGAGACCCGCAACAGCAGCGCGTCGAAGACGCCTCCCCGGTAGGCGCCCAAGGCGCCCAGGGGCATCCCGACGACAACGGCCAGCGCAGCCGCGATCAGGCCTACCCAGAGGTCGAGGCGGGCGGCGTGAACCACCCGTGCGAATATATCCCTACCGAACTGGTCGGTCCCGAACCAGAACTCGGATGAAGGGGCGGCCAGCGTGTCGCCGAGGAAGCCCAGCGGGTCCCGCACGAGAAATGGACCGACGAGCGCGACCAGCACAATGATCGCCATGGATAGATAGGGCGGCGTCCGCAAAACGTCGCGAACCACCCTCGCCAGCGAACCGCCCGTGGTCGTCTTGCGGTCCGGCGCTGCCCGGGAGGTCATGTCCTGGTCCTCGGGTCGATCACGAAGTGCAGTATGTCCATCACCAGGTACACCACCAGGTAGGAGAGAGCGCTCAGGAGGACGGCGGCGAGAACCGGGGCGAAGTCGGATTCGCTGATGGAGTCGATGGCGTATTTGCCGATGCCGGGCCGGGCGAACACGAACTCCACGAGCACCGTCCCGCCCAGCAGGTAGCCGTACATGATCGCCCCCATCGTGGAGACGGGAAGCAGCACGTTGGGGAGCGCGTGGCGGAGCACGATGGATCGTTCCGGCACACCCAGGGCCCGGGCGGACCGGATGTGATGGGAAGCCATCGTCTGCCGCATGAACCCGCGGGTGACCCTCACCAGGGGCGCCCCTACCGTCACCGCCAGCGTCACCGCCGGCAGGATCATCTGAACCGCGGCGGCCTTGAACGCCCCCCAGTCCCCGGCCAGGATGGCGTCGACCGTGTACAGGCCGGTCGTGTGGGGCGGAACATCCCCGAGCGTGCGTCCGAGGGCGGGAGGCGCCCATTCCAGCGTTGCGAAGAACACCAGCAGGAGGATCATGCCGAGGAAGAACTCCGGTATCGACACTCCGAAGCCCGATATCGCGTTGGCCAGGCGATCAGAGAAGGAACGCCTCCGCAACGCCGAAACGATCCCCAAGGGAATCGACCAGGCCAGAGCCAGGATCAGGGCCGCGCTGCCCAACTCGATGGTGGCCGGCCAGCGGGCCCCGATATCGGTCGTAACCGGATTACGAGTTCGCCAACTGTCACCGAGATCGCCCGACAGCAGCTGCCGGACGTAACGGAAGTACTGCTCATGGATCGGGAGGTCAAGGCCGAGCCGCTCGGTGACGGCCGCCACCGTAGATTCGTCGGCCATGACCCCCACGATCATGTAAGCGGGGTTACCGGGCAGCACCCTGGTCACCGCAAAGGCGACCAGCGATACGCCGAACAGCGCCACCAGCATGTAAGCCAGCCGGCGGAGCACGTAGATGGCGAGGTGCATACCCTCTCCTGGGTTGGTCCGTCTTTCTTGTTCCTATCCGTCGACCGCCGTTCAGCCCGCCGGGTAAAGGTCGGCGAAGCGAGGGATGGCGTTCGGGTACAGCACGAACCCGTCAACGCCCTCCCGCATGGCGAACTTGAAGTCCGGCTGCGCCAGGAAGACCCACGGGGCGTCCGCGGAGATCAGCCGCTGGGCTTCCTCGAAGATGGCTCGACGGACGGCAGGATCCTGCTCGGCCCAACCGTCCGTGATGATCTCGTCCACCCGGGCGTTGGAGTAGTCGGCGTAGTTACCGAACACTCCGGACTCCAGGCTCAGGGACAGCTGGTAGTTCGGGTCGTCGATCCAGGCCAGCAGCTCGTCAACGAACATCTGCAGCTGCTTGCCCACCTTGCGCTCCGCGAACACAGGGGACTGGAGGGTTTCGATCTCGACATCCATGCCGATCTCGCGCAGAGCCGACTGGACGCGGACCGCGATCAGCTGGTGCTCGGCCTTGGCGGAGTCGATCGACAGGGTCACCGTGCTGCCGTCGTAGCTACTGGAATCGAGAAGCTCCTGCGCCCTGGCGAGGTCCTGCGTGTAGCCGACCTCGGCGCCCAGCGAGACCGCCGAACCGTTGGGGATGGCTCCGTAGAGGCGACGGGCGTCGCCCTTGTAGACGTTCTCGAGGATGTCGTCGTAGTCGACACCGTAGGAGACCGCTTGGCGAACCGCCACGTCGTCGAAGGGAGCGATGGAGTTAGTCATCCCCACATAGGCCATGTTCTTGGACGGGGCCCGGACGACCTTCACGCCTTCGGAACCGTCCAAGGCGTTGAACTCTTCGGTTCCGAGACCGACCGCCAAGTCGATAACCCCGGCCCTGAGAAGCTGGACCCGCTCGGCGGGCGACGGGATGATCTTCCAGATGATCCGGTCGTAGGCGGGCTTGCCGCCCCAATAGTTATCCCGGGCCTCGAAGACGACCTCCTCGTCGGGGGTCCGGCTGACCAGGCGGTACGGACCGCTGGGGTTGTCGGCGTTGCGCGCCATGTACTCGGTCGCCCAAGGATCCTCGTCGGTGGCGTTGGCGGCCACTACGGCCGGGTCTACCGCCGCCGAACTGGACATGTAGAAGGACTGCATGACCATCGGGCTACGCCGATCCGACACCAGTTCCAAGGTGTACTCGTCGATCACGGTCGGAGGCTGGGTCACGAAAGCGATGTTGGTAAGCAACCATGCGCCGCCTCCGGGGGTGTTGAGGTTGCGGTCGATCATGAACCGGACGGTCTCTGCTGTTATCGGAGTGCCGTCGTCGAAGGTCATGCCCTCCCGCACCTTGATGGTGTAGGTCAGACCGTCGTCATGCTCCACCCACGACTCGAAGTAACGGGGCAACAGGTTATCAGCATCCCCGACCATGGCGCCGTTCTGCTCCACAATGGGATGGATCACCGGAACGTCGTAGACCATCAGCAAGGCTTCGTGGGCGCGGATGAAGTTGGCGCAGCACGGGTCGAGGGTTTCGATGTCGCCGGGGACTCCGATGGTGAGAACCCTCTCCTCCATCTCTTCCTCCGGCATCGCCTCGGGTTCCTCCTCGGGCATGGCCTCGGGCTCTTCCTCGGTCATGGCCTCGGGTTCCTCATCCACCATCGCGGCGGTGGTTGTCACCTCCGCCGGCGCCGGGGCGGGCTCGGGTGTACTTTCCGGTTCGGGATCGTCTGACCCGCAGGCCGAGACGACCATGGCCATTACGGCAAGAACCGCCAAGAGACGGATCCGCCAGGCCGATCTTGTTTTGATCATTTACTTACCTCCTCATAGGTAATTGGTTGCTGGACGGTCGTGGCCGGAAGCGGCCAACGAATGGCGGCGGTCGTTCGTAATGAAGCGCTCACCAGCCTCAACCACCGACTTCACTTTCCGGTTCTTGCCAACATCTCGGCGTAGAGAACCGGGGTTATAAGCGGATCGAGAATCCGCGCCGGAACCTGTTCACGGATGGGACCCAACAGGCCCGACCAGAGCGTGCAGGCGAAAAAGAGTACTTCCGCGTCGAGATCGACGAAGGCTCGCCGGGATGCCTCGAGCGCGGTAGTTCTGGCGGAGACTTCCATCTCGGCGCGCACCGCGGCCCGCAATCCCGGGGGATCCTCCGCCAGCAGCCGGTTGACCTCGTCGGCGGGTGGGTGTCCGCTCGGCGCCGAGATCACGCCGGCGAAGATGGACTCCGCTCCGTATCGGTGGATGAGTCGACGAACCCAGTTGGCGTTCTGGGGCAGGTTCTCACCCTCGCCGCTCTCGATACGGGGGCAGATGACCGCCATCCTTCCGAAGGCGCGGCCGGCCGCTACCGCCGCCTCCATCGGACCGGTCACCGGTATGTCGACCAGATCCTTGGCGTCCTCGACGCCCGGATCGGCGGCGCAGGCGACCACTACCGCGTCGAACCCGTCCCGTTCAGCTATCTCGACCTGGGTGAGCAGCTGGTTCATCAGGAGCGAATGGGCCGGCAGGAAGGCCGTGGCAGGCACGCCGGTACCCTTCAACGAACGGACCTCGACCTTTGTGTCGGGCGATGTGGCGCGGTCGATAGCCTGCTCGACCATTGGGTTGTAAACGTCAACCCCCATCGGGTTGATGACCTGGATCCTCATGGCTTCTATACCTCCAAGACCGGCGTGGTCGTGTTCGACTTCCCGGTTCCGATCCGACCGGGTTCGTAGTGCGTGTTCATTCGTAGGGTCGAGCGTCTGATCACGGTCGGCCTACATCCGACTCAACACGAGATGCCCGTGCCTCGACACCTTGGTGGTCCATTGCGGCGGTACCAAGGTGGTGCAGGCATCCTCCAGGATTATGGCCGGTCCGTCGATCCGCGCATCGCTCGGGAGGACAGCCCGCAGGTAGACGGAGCTCTCGTACCAGTCGTCCCCGAACCAGGTCCGCTCCGTGGAGGCTGCGGGCGGCGCCTCCCCCGATGGGATTGACCGGGAGCGAGGACGGGTCATCGACCCGTAGGCGGCCATCCGGAGGTTTACGAACTCCACGGCTTCGCCCGGATTACTGTGACCGTAACGGACGTTGTGCGCCTCCGCGAATTGATCGGGTATGCCATCGATAAGGGCGCGGGCGCCGTCGCCGGTGTCAAGCGGCAACGTAACGGTGTACTCCTGGCCCGAGTATCGAAGATCGGCCGACGGCTCCAGCGTTATCGCCTGATCGTCGAAACCGTCTTCCTTCACCATCAGCCGGGCACGCTCTTCAAGATCCGCCAGAGCAGCCTCCAAGGTGTCATCGGCGAGATCCGCCACCCGAACGTAAAAGCTCTGAACTGCGTCGTGGCGGGTGTCGGTCTGCAACATTCCGTAGGCCGACAGAACACCCGGATTCATTGGTACGACCACCGTATCGAGATCCAGTTCATCGGCGAGAGAAGTGGCGTGCAGGGGCCCGGCGCCTCCGAAGGCGACCAAGGTGAAGTCGCGGGGATCGATCCCTCGCATGATGGTGATCTCCCTGATGGCGTTGGCCATGGTGGAGTCGGCTACTGCGATCATGCCTGCCGCCAAGTCCAGGCGGTCCATACCCAGGGTGGCGGATACGCCGGAAAGCGCCTCGGCGGCTGCCTCGGCGTCCAGGGGGATTCCACCCGCCAATCGAGTTATGTCGGGAATCCGGCCAAGATACAGGTTGGCGTCGGTAATGGTCGGTTCCTCCCCACCGGACCCGTAGCAGGCCGGACCGGGAACCGCGCCGGCGGACCGCGGGCCGACCCGCAGCCCTCCGCCGGCCGAATGACCCACACTGCCACCCCCGGCGCCGATCGTATGGATGGCGACTGTCGGCGCCAGCACGGGGTGGCGCTGCAACTCGGATTCGAGGTCAACATCCGCCCGCCCGTCTACCACGAGGCTCATGTCGAAGGAGGTTCCGCCCATGTCCACACAGATAAGGCGGCTGGAGTCTGTTTCATCATGAAGGTCCTCGGCGATCGACAGGCACGCGATGGTCCCGCCGACCGGACCGGAGAACAAGGTCTGGATGGGTTTGCGTCGAGCTGACGAGGCGGACATGACCCCGCCGTTGGATTGCATCACCCGCAACGACCCTCGCATTCCTCGCTCGGAGGTCCGTTCTTCCAACTCCGCCAAGTAGTCCCTCACGATCGGCGCTACATAGGCGGCGATGGCGGTGGTACTTGTCCGCTCGTACTCACGCCACTCCGGGGCGACGTCGGACGAGCAGACGACCGATAGTGATCGGTCTATCCGGCGGAGCAGGTTGGAGACCTGTTCCTCATGGGCCGGATTGGCATACGAATGAAGAAAGCAGATCGCCACCGCGTCATAGTTTTCCGCCAGGTGTTCTCCCAGCTCGCCCATCGCCTCCTCGTCAACCGCGACTAGGACTGCTCCGTCCGCCCCGATGCGCTCGTCCACCTCGTAGATGGAGCGCCGCCGAACCAGCGGCGCGGGGGGCCGGTAGCGAACGTTGTACATATCGGGACGGTTCGCCCTACCCAGTTCGTAGACATCCCGGAACCCTCGCGTGGTGAGCAGCGCTACCCGGGCGCCGCGGCGTTCGAGGAAGGCGTTGAGGCCGGCGGTGGTGCCGTTGGTCATGGAATCGAGAGATCGCCAGTCGATATCAAGACGATCGAGGGCCGCGAGCACCCCTTCGTAGAGTCGTTGTGGGGTGGTAAGCACCTTGGCGGTGCGGGCACGACCGTCGTCGTCGATCGCAACCGCGTCCGTGAACGTTCCTCCAATATCTACAGCAACCCGCAATATGCTTCCTTCAGATCGGACAGTAACGACATGAATATAGAGCCTCAAAAGGCCCGAATGCTTTGCTCCTGGAAACCTTTCCAGGAGCACGACTATTGACAACCCTCTCCAAGACTTCCGCAGGAACGATAGGTTCCCGCGTGGCTAGATGCAACCTGCCCGCCATCCCGGCGCAGCCCCCGGGTTTATCCCCATGTAATTAACTCTGATTCTTCATGCCCCAGACACACCGATGTAGCAAAAGCCACGCCAAGCGCAGCATCGTGGGGCGTCTTGACGTTCACCTTTCGGGTGATGGGGGCGCCCCGCCCCAGGCGAGGCCGTCACGCAGCTATCTTCCCAGGTCAGAGAGTTCCTTGCATCTCGCTCGGCTACCCATCCAAACCCCTGCATGAAAAATTGGGGTTAGCTACCGGAAGTCCGCCGAAACCTGATAGAAATCTCTGTTCATATGGTCGCCGTTCGACCATCGGTCTCGGCGACGCAAACCGCCCACTACCCTCCGAGGGGATGGTCCGGGAAGGCGAAACAGGAACCAAACCTCCTCTACCGGACCTGCGCGGGGCGCCTAAAGTGATCCTTCACGATCACCTCGACGGCGGCCTTCGTCCGGCCACCCTCATCGAGCTCGCCGGAGCTGGAGGGTTCCGGGACCTGCCTACCTATGATCCCGACGCCTTGGCCACCCTTATCAAAGAGGGCGCGAGGCGACGCAGCCTGGAGCTCTACCTGGAAATGTTCCGTTACACGGCCGGGGTAATGCAGACGACCGACGCCTTGTACCGGGTGGCGGCCGAGTGCGCGGAGGACCTGGCTGCCGACGGGGTGGTCTATGCGGAGGTACGCTTCGCTCCCGAGCTCCACGCCACTGAAGGGCTGAACTTCGACCAGATCCTGGGCGCCGTTACGGCCGGGTTCCGCGCCGGCGGCGACGATCATCATATCCGGATCGGGACTATCGCTACCGCAATGAGGAATGGAACAGCCGGCCTGGAGGTAGCCGAAGCCGCGCTACGACACCGGCATCGAGGAGTGGTGGGCTTCGACATCGCCGGACCGGAGGCCGGTCATCCTCCTGCTCGCCATCTGGCCGCATTCGAGTTGCTTCGTCGGCGGCGACTCCCTTTCACGATCCATGCCGGAGAGGCCGACGGCCTCCACTCGATCCGGGAGGCGGTTCACACCTGCGGCGCCCATCGGATAGGGCACGGGCTCCGGATCGTCGACGACATCGGCCGCGACGGCGCGCAAGGGGATCTCGCCTCCTACATTCGGGACCGCGCTATCCCGCTGGAAATGTGCCCGACATCCAACATGCACATCGGAGCGGTTCCGACCATCACGGCCCACCCGGTAAACCTGCTTCTCGATCTGGGGTTCCGGGTAACCGTCAACACCGACAACCGGCTCATGAGCGGAACGTCCCCTACCAGGGAGTTGGAAGGATGCGCGTCCGCCTTCGGCTGGTCGTGGGGGCGCCTGAGGCAGCTGACCGTGAACGCTATGGAGGCCGCCTTTATACCCATGGACGAGAAGCAGGAGATTGTGGAGAAGGTGATAAACCCCTGGTATGCCTCCCGAATCGGGCGTGGGTAGCTGCGTCGGGAGCTCGGCTGCCCGTGCGGAGGTGGGTGGCATGTGGTGAGTTGTTCCCACCAAGCCCGCGGCGAATCTCCGCCCGGGTATTCCGACGGACCTCGGTGGCCTACGGGGTACACGGAGGCGTATTACGGCCCTTAACCCTGATTCTTCATGCCCCAGACACACCGAACCCGAAAAGGCCACGTCAAGCCCACTTTCACGGGATGTCCCAGCCTTAGGGTGATGGGGGCGCCCCGTCCAGACG
>CAZEZF010000064.1:0-19664 GCA_964516495.1 uncultured Acidimicrobiia bacterium
CTCGGTTACCCAACCCGAACGGGCCCAGGACTCGGTCGATATAGTCAAGATCGTCTTCGGTGAGGATTTCCTGCGCAGCAACACCGCGTTGATGGGCCTCTGCAACGCGAACTCACCGATGACATGGGACCGCGCCATGCTCGGATCGGCCAAGGTGCTCGCCGAGAACAACCAGTGTTCGCTCATGACACCCTTCATCATCGTCGGGGCCATGGCGCCGGTAACAGTGGCGGGTGCCGTGACCCAAACCTTGGCGGAGGCGATGGCGGGGTTGGCTTTCACCCAATTGGTCCGGCCCGGCGCCCCGGTGATCTTCGGATCGTTTGCTGCGACCATGTCGATGCAGAGCGGAGCTCCGACATTCGGAACTCCCGAACCGATTCTTGTACTGCAGGCGGTATCCCAATTGGCGAGCCGACTCGGGGTGCCGTTTCGGTCCGGCGGAAACCTGACGGCTTCGAAAATACCCGATGCCCAGGCCGCGTATGAGAGCGCCACTACTTTCCTGCCTGCGCTGGCTGCCGGAGTCAACTTTGTTCTCCATACCGCCGGATGGCTGGAAGGCGGCCTGACCATGGGATACGAAAAGTTTGTCCTCGACGCCGACCAGGCTTCGATGATGGCTCGCCTCGTGGGTGGGGTCGACTTGAGCGAGAACGGTCAGGCGATGGACGCGCTGCTGACCAACGATCCCGGTCAGCATCACCTGGGTACGGCGCACACCATGGCCAATTTCGAGGAAGCGTTCTGGGTTTCGACGCAGGCAGATGTGGACAGCTACGAACAGTGGTCGCTCAACGGTTCGCTCGACTCGGTGGATCGAGCCAATGCGGAATGGAAGCGGCTTCTCAATGACTACGAGCCTCCTCCTATCGATGATGCTGTCGCCTTGGAGGTGGAGGAATGGATCGAGGCGCGTAAACGGTCTTTCCCGGACTCGGATGTGTGAGTAGTTATGTGTGTGAGTAGTTATGTGTGTGAATAGTTATGTGTGAAAGAGGATTATGAGTGAGAAAGGTGGTCCGGTCATCGATCCTGTAATCAGGAAGGCCTTGGCGAAACTGTTGGAGTATCCGAAGTTCGAAGTGCTGCCTTTGAAGAACGTCCTGGGTCAAGTGGGTTACCTGCCGGTCGGGGCCACCGTTTCGGTGACCGCCTCTCCCACAAAAACCCTGGAAGACACCGTGGACTTGGCCGCCGAGTTGCGTCTGCGCGGGTTTGAGGTGGTTCCGCACCTGTCGGCTCGGATGACCCACGATAAAGCCCACCTGGCGACCCTGTTGGATCGGTTGGAGAAGTCGGACATTTCCAGGGCTTTCGTAGTCGGGGGCGACGCGCCGCAGCGGGGGGTGTTTCCCGATGGGTACTCCCTTCTGATGGCGATGGACGACCTCGGCCATCACCTCACCGAGATCGGGGTGCCTTCGTACCCGGAGGGTCATGCGGTAATTCCCGACGCCAACCTCCGCATGGCCCTGCATGACAAGGCGCCCTACGCCTCCTACATGACCACCCAGATGTGCTTCGACGCCGGAGCTATAAAGGGTTTCCTGGACACATGTAGGGCGGATGGGATAACTATTCCGGTCCAGGTGGGTATTCCGGGAGTAGCTGACCGGCTGAGGCTCATCCAGATTTCGGCCCGGATAGGGGTGGGACAGTCCGTACGGTTTCTCTCCAAACACCGAGGGATGATGGGTCGGTTCATCAAGCCGGGAGGATACGCGCCGGAGGCGCTTCTTGAGGGATTGGCCACCGAGTTGGACCTCGAGAGGGCGGGGATCGCCGGGGTGCATATCTACACGTTCAACCAATGTGAGACCACCGAACAGTGGCGTCAGGAATACTTGGAGACCTTGTAGAGAGGGAGCCGCGACACGGTGCCGATAATTGAGGTGGATGTCGGTGAAGGGGCGCCTGTCATTGATATCAGGTCACTTGGCCCCAGTCTTGATGTACGAGGTTTGCATGGAGACGGAGAAGCCTTGGTGAATTTCCTGACCTGGGAAAATATCTGTCCGGTGGCCTCGTCGGACCGGGCTGCGCCGATCACCCGAAAGGCGAACGCCGGACGCGTGACGAGAGCGGGATTGAACCGGCCTCTTGTAGGTCGGAGTGTCCGGGGCATGAAGAACAGGGCGACCACCAATATGGGTGAATCAGGGCTAGGAGGCTGGTTCGACACGGAGGGAAGTCCGGTCTTTCTTCTTCTGAACAGGCATTATCCGACCGTTCGGCGGTCCGCGAAGGGGCTTGTAGCCGCTCTCCTGCGGTGTCGTCGTGTTGAGTTCGTGGGCGTCGTTTTCCTACATATTTTGTCTCGGGGTCGATGGAGGGGTTGAATATGTCCCTACCACGTTGCATATTGGTGGGTAGCTACAAGCACCTCCGGTGGGCGCTCGACGTCGAGCCGACCGAGAACGGGAAAATATGTGAGTCGACCCGGACCGGGGATAGGCGACCGTGTTCGAATCCCAGGCAAGGTGGTGGCGGGGGAGGGCCCGGTGCGGAGGCCGGGGTCGGGGAGGCCAGGACTACTAGGATGGCTTTCGCGTTCCGGCGACCCGACGGCGGTGGTCGCCACGCCTCTCTCGGAGTCATCCGAACCTCCCGTGTTCGTGTGGTCCGCGCAATGACGATCCACCTTATAGGGGCAGCGCAGGGGAGCAAGACGCGGCCGTTATGAAAGATCACGCCCATGCCGGGGACCTGCCGGGCCGCGAAGTGTCGGCCCGTTTTGATGACATGCGGGATGAGCCGGTCATGCTCCGCTTGAGCGATCCCTACCGGGTGTTAACGACCTCGAAGACCGAGCATGTACGGAATGTTATCGAGAGTGCCGAGAGGGAAGCCCGGTCAGGTGGGTGGGTAGCCGGGTTCGTGACTTATGAAGCTGCACCAGCATTCGACGACGCGTTAACGGTAAGGAAGGCTCGGCCCGGATTACCGTTGGTCTGGTTCGCAGCTTTCAGGGATGCGGTTCCGGCGCCGCTTGATCCGGCCGACGGTAACTGTACGACTTCCCTCGTCCCCGAGACATCCATGTCGGACTATCAGCAGCAGTTCGAGACGATTCAGAGGTTGATCACCGTTGGTGACACCTACCAGACCAACTACACGTTCCGTCTCAGGGGAAGCTGCGAAGGTGATCCCGCCTCGCTTTACGCCGATCTGTCGGCGACCCAACGAGGGGGCCATCACGCCCTGCTGACCACCGGTCACCATACGTTGGTGTCCGCATCACCGGAACTGTTCTTCCGGTGGGACGGAAATCGGATCGTGACCAGACCCATGAAGGGAACTATCCCTCGAGGACGTTGGGAGGATGAGGATCGCTATTCGCGGGATCAACTGTCACTCTCGCCCAAGGACCGGGCTGAGAATGTGATGATCGTTGATCTGGTCCGCAACGATCTCGGACGAGTGGCCAGGTTCGGGACCGTGCGGGTCGAACGGCTTTTTGACCTCGAGCGTTTCGAGACGGTATGGCAGATGACCTCCACAGTCGCGGCCGAGACCCGCCGGGGTGTCGGGCTTTTCGATATCTTCGCGGCCATGTTCCCCTGCGGATCTGTGACCGGGGCGCCCAAGGCGCGGACCATGCAGATCATCAGGTCGGTTGAGGTCTCCCCGCGCGGGATCTACTGCGGCGCCATCGGTCTGCTGGCGCCACCCGGATCAGGAAGACCTCGTGCGGAGTTCTCCGTGGCCATCCGGACCCTGGTTGTTGACGAGTCCGACCGCTCCGCCGAGTATGGGGTGGGTGGGGGAGTAGTCCACGAATCCAGGGCGGTCGACGAGTATCGGGAGGCGATGGTCAAGGCAAGGGTTCTAACCACCCGAAGGGACTCGATAACCCTGTTGGAGACCATGCGTTGGGAATCCGGACGAGGGATATGGTTGCTCGAACAACACATGCGACGCCTCCGATCTTCGGCTCGTTACTTCGGTATCACCCTTTCCGAAGCGGAAATCCACGAATTGCTCGACACCGTGCCCGATGACGGCGATCTCCGGGTGCGTCTGCTGGTTTCCGAGCGGGGTCGTCCCTCCATCGAGATACATCCCCTCGGACGCAGTTCCGGAATCGTGGGTCTGGCTATCGACACGGTGGCGGTGGACCGATCGGACGTTCTCCGCTTTCACAAGACTCTCCGGAGGGGGCCGTATGAGGAGGCCGCCGCCCGGCATCCCGGCGCCGACGACGTGATTCTGGTGAACGAGTTGCGGGAGGCGGTTGAAACAACCATCGCCAACCTGGCGGTGAAGATCGGGGATCGATGGTTTACGCCTCCGATTGATTCGGGTTGCCTCCCCGGTACCTATCGTCGGGAACTGCTCGAACAGGGGGACGTGTGCGAGCGGCGGCTGTCGATAGATGAGGTAGCAGCGGCGGATGATCTGGCGGTGATCAACTCTGTCCAGGGATGGAGATCCGCCAAGCTCATCGATGCCGGCTAGCTAGGAGAACGCGAAAAACATCCGTCCGGGTCTGTCCTCTCGGGCCCACCCCCGCCACCACCTGTCCAAGGTCTCCGAACGCGTTCCGCCAATCCCCTCGACAGGGGTGAGAACGTCAATCTGATCCCGGTCCGGCCCGTCCGGTACCGCAAACGGGCCGGCGGTGTTTGTAGCTACCTACCAGTATGCAACATGGGTAGGACACAAACAACCCGTTCTATTGTGACTAACGATCCATCTGAAGAAAAGAATCGCGAGGAGGAGGGAAAGTCAGGTCCGAGCCAAAGTAAAAAAAGGGGATTATATACCTGAGTGCCCAGACTGGGCGTGGTGGTTGGTCTGGTAGCGCCACTCGCCGGCCCGCTTGGGTGGTGTGGTGAGGAGCGCTCGGGCGATGTTCTCGGGTGTGTCGGGTATCCGCTTCGGTATCGGCTTGGTGACCGGACGGCCCCGCTTGCGTCCCTTCTTCGGCTTGGTGGTGTCCATCAGAACAGCGCTCCCTGTGTCATCGGCTTGCCCGTGTACGGGTTGTTCATCGGCGGCAACTGCGGTGGCCGCTCATCGAAGTAGTCCGCTATCGACCAGCGGTTCAACCGCCTATAAGGGTATCCGCCGATGTGTATCTTCGACGGTCGGGGGCGGACACGGCGGGCGCTTTCGGTGTCGAACGGGTCTACGGTGATGTAGCACCCGAGAGCGGCGCGTCGCTGATCGGTTACCGAACTGAACGCCCGTAGGCCGTCTATGGGAGTGTGCTTGCCGCCTTTGACCTGGGCCGACGCTAGCAGCGTGTTCCAGTCGTCTGGTTGGACGGCTAGTCGTGCTCGTCCGTCTACGCCGCCGTCGGCTACCTGCTTCGTGTTGGGCACAAACCCGCGTAGACGGGACACGGCCCAAGACTCGAACCCGAACGGATCGTCTGATGCCATCCGTCGGGCGGAGTGCATGTCGTAGGGGATACCGTAGACGGGGATAGTTCGGTCTCCGAGACGTTGCAGCATCACGTCAACAGCGAACGAGGAAATGTCAATGCCTATCCAGCGGCGTCCTAAGGAACGGGCTGCGTCCACGGCAGTGCCGCATCCGCAGAACGGGTCCAGGACGAGATCGCCCTTGTTAGACGATGCACGGATGATCCGGTCTAGCAACGCAAGGGGCTTCTGTGTGGGATATCCCAACCGTTCCTTCGCTCGGGGATTTATGGGCGGGATATCCCGCCCATAAATCCCCGACTGCCTGACCCGGCATCTCGTCGAGGTAACGGATCAACTGCGGAACTCGGCTGTCCTTGTAGATGCGCCCTTGGCGATCCAGCGCACGTATCTTGTCCTCGGTCATCCGCCAGGGTCGTGTGGTCCCGCAGAACTCATAGACCGGTCCACGGCCTCCGGGAGCGTTAAGGTTCTCAAGTCTGTATCTGCGTCCTTTCCTTGTCGCGTCGCTGGAACTTTGTTTCTACGTATGCCTTCGAGTACGGAACGCGGACACGATTGATCGGGCGACTAGCGCCCGTTGCGCCATAGAACAACAGCCGGTCAGTGAGTGCCCCGAACTTTCGTTCGGCGTCAGCGTGGAAGTTGAAGCGCTTCCACACAAGCTCGTTCCGAAAGTTCTCGGAACCGAATACGGAGTCCATAACCGCCTTCAGATAATTGCGATGCGGTCGGGTCGCAGTGCAGGTAGATACTGCCTGCGGGCTTGAGCAGCCGGTGGCATTCCTCCAGCCGTTCGGCCATGTAGGTGAGATATGCGAGCATCCCGCACTCACCAAGCATCCGATACAGTCCCCGCACTGTACGGGCCACGGGACCAAGGCGCCCGTCGAAGCGTCCGTAACGATCCACCGCGGCGTCATCCCATACCCACGTATCCGCGAAGGCGCGGTATTGAGCGTCTCCGGCTACTTCCGCCGAGTACAGCATGTTGTAGTCCTGCTTCGAGTTGAACGGCGGGTCCAGGTAGACCAGATCGACGATGCCGCTGTCCCATTTGCTCATCCAGTCGAGGCAGTCGCCGTAGTACAGAACACCGGCGGTATGCGCCGTCATGTCGCGACTCCGCGAGCGCCGGATATCAGGTCGGCGTAGCGCAGTCGCTTCCGACCAAACCGACCACGATGGCCACCATCTGATCCACCGTGTCCAAATCCCGGATGTTGTGACGACCCGCGAACTCGTTCACATACCGCTGGAGATGCTTGGCCGACATCCGATGATACGTGCCCATGTACCCGCGTTTGAGCATCGACCAGAACGACTCCATCCCGTTCGTGTGGACCCGGCCCTGCACGTACTCACCGACCGAATGAGCCACGGCCCGGCGGTTGTCCAGCCCGTCATAGGCGGTAGCACCATCCGTGTACACAGAAGCGTTCGGCACCCGCCGTTCCTCCACGAACCCCTGCAACGTGGCGGCCCGTGTGTCCGGCACCACCTTTGCCACGACTTGGCGGCTTCCCCGATCACGGGCACCAACCACCGCGGTCTTACCGACCGGGCCGCGGCCCATGTTGAGCCGCTTACCGGCGTGCTTGTTGCGCTCCAAGCCGCCGATGTAGGTCTCGTCGACCTCAACGGGTCCGGCCATGCTCTCGGAGACGATATCCCACGCCTCCCGGATGCGGTGGGCGAGATGCCACGCCGACTTCTGAGTGATCCCAAGATCACGGTGCAGCTTCATCGACGACCGGCCCTTGAGTTCGGTGGTCATCAGGTAGATAGCCAACGCCCACGTCTGGTAACCCAGCTTGGAGTCCTGGAGGACGGTACCGATCCGCACCGAGAACCGCTTCCGGCATTCCTTCGCCCGGCACCGGTAGGGCATCGTCTTGTGAGCCGCGCCTGACAGCACGTTATCGGAATCGCAGTACGGGCAACGCGGACCATCCGGCCATCGGATGGAAGCCAGCCACGCCTCGGCGGCGGCATCGTCGGGGAACATCCGCATGACCTCGACCAGCGAGAGCCCTTCCCGGTCGTGTCGTCCCGGTGCGTTATATGCCACTTCTACCCCTCCCCACCAATAAGGGAAATATAGTGCCGCGTGCCTGATCACACAAGTTCTGGGCACTCAGGTATATAATTCCCTAAAAAAAGGTCATCAGGATGTGAGTCGACGATCGAGAGTCGGCGTGGCGCCATGATCGGTGCGCCACTGGGCTCTCCACGAGCGCTACCACGGTCTCCGAATCTCTACTTCGGAACTCATCACCTCGTCGGAGGCGGTGAACAGAGGAAGGTGAAGGTGTTCGGCAAGGAGGAGCGCCGACCATGAGTCCAGGCGGTTGATCGCGCCCGGACCGGCGCGGGCGAGGGTATCGGCTACGAGTGGTCGGATGGCCGAGTCGGTCCTGTAGCTTGGTCTATTTAGGTCTATTTAGGTTTATTTACCGGTGTTGGTGGAGTGGTTGGCCTGTGCCGAGGTGGGTGTGGGTGATGTGGTCGCGTATCTGTCGGATGGCGGAGTTGAAGCGGGTGAGGTTTGGTGGGTTGATGCCTTGGCGGGCTACCCGGTCTACGGCGGTTTGGGCTACCTCGACGGCGATGTGGAGCATGGCGGCGGTGAACTGTGGGGTGGCGATTTCCTGGGCGGTCATGCCTGCGGTCGGAGTGGTGTAGGCGCCGCGGGTGCGCCACATGGTGATGTAGCCGGGTGTTTTGACGAGTTCGGGTTCGGTTTCCAGTAACGTGAGCATGGGGTCTCGTTCTTCGGGGGGTAGAGCGTCGACGATACGCTGCACGTCGTGTTGGTGCAGGACCTTGGCTTGGACGCCGACGAGTGTTCCGACTGCTTTGAGGGAGCTTTCCACGACGAGATGAGCCGCTTCGCACAAGCCGATCAGACGACCGCTCATCAACCACTCACGCTCAAGGTGGTCGTCGGCTGCCAACTCCCGAGCGGTCGGGTCGAGACCACCGAGGACTTTGGCGAGTTGCCCGATTATGTCAGCGATGCGTTGTTCCGCGAGTTGCTCATTCGAGGTGACCATGCTCTGCTCCTTTCCCCAGTTCACCCTTGCGGTAGGTGGCCGGTCGGCGAGGAGTGTGAGGTCGTCTGCGATGGCCGCCGCGAAGGAAGCTGATACCTGTCGGGTTTGTATTCTCCATTCGGGTCTGTCGGTCACCAGGACATCTACGGGTCTTCCCGCCGCGGTGGAGGCTGCTTTGACCAACCTGGTTTTGATCCGCCGCCGGTTCGTGTAGTCCAGATCGTCGAACACCGCCACCAGATCGATGTCGCTTCCGTCCCACTCTTCACCCCTCGACAGTGACCCGAACAGCCACACCTGCCCGGCGCCGGCTGCTACCAGAGCATCCCCGGCCCGCTGAGCATCCTCCAATCTGGGAAGATCCGTCCCGACCACAACCATGATCTCGTAATTCTACGTCGTCTTGGGGCCTTAAAAGCGCTGAACCGATATGACCGGTCGGCTTTCACAATCCTTCCCACCGCCGTTTAGGGCGTGAGGGTTTAGTCGGGCTGGTTGACGAGATGGGTGGCGGCGTTGCTGAAATGGTCCAGCATCAGGGAGCGAATCTCGGCGGGGAGGGGACTGCCCGAGTCGTCGGCCACCGTCACTTCTTCGAGCGAGGCCGTCATGTGGGCCATCCAGGCGTCTCGTTCGGATTGCCCTATGGTGAAAGGCAGGTGCCGCATCCTCAGGCGAGGGTGTCCTCGTTCCTGGCTGTAAAGCGTGGGTCCGCCCCAGTACTGGGCCAGGAAACCGGCCAGTCGGGTCCGGGAAGGTTGCAGGTTCTTCGGGTACATGGGCCGAAGGAGGCGGTCGCGCTCAACCCGGTCATAAAACCGATCAACAAGATCGTCGAAGAATGCTTGGCCGCCGACCCTCTCGTAGACGGTGGCCGGCGCATTCATGGCCTCGCGCAGCGACCCGCGCAGGATCACATCGGTCTGGGCGCTGCCGCTTCTGGATTCCCTTATCTCACTCACATCGTTCATTCTAGGCCGGTAGCTCCACAATCCACCACGTTAGGGTTTGTACAATAAGTTATCGATAGATGGGCGTTGGAATTGTCACACGGGTCGGGTATGATGATCCATATGGAATACGAACATATGTTCGCTCAACCTAACGATGGTCGCCGAAGAAACGATAGCTCGGAGAATACGGCCCCAGGCTCCGCGGCGGCGACCGACCCCCGGATTCGCACCGCTCTCACCCAGCTGCGACATGCTCGCATCGGACCCATGTCCCAAGATGAGGCTGAAGAGACACTCGCTCTGTTGACCAGCATCCAATCGGTGGCCGCGTCGCTGGTCTGCGATGTAGCTGCAATGCTGACTGCGACCAACGCCGACGCCGACCCGGTCGAGACGCTGCGGCAAGCCGGCAAGCTACCTGGCCGCGAATCGAAGCGGACGACCGAAATGGCGAGACAGTTGACGGAGATGCCCAAGGTTAAGGAACGGTTCGCCACCGGAGGTATCACCGTCCACCATGTCAACGCATTGGCGAACGCCGCGGAAAAGGTGGGTCCTGAGACGGTGGAAGCCGACCAGGGGCTACTGGAAGCCGCCGACCGGATGCCCGCCGACCGCTTCGGTCGTCATGCGCGGAAATGGTCCGAGAAGAAGATGATCCAAAAGGGTCTCGACCCGCTTGAGCGTCAACGCCGAGCGAGGGAAGCGAAGCTCTGGGTAGAGAAAGAAACCGGACTCGGGGTGCTGATGGCAAAGTTACCCAGGCACCAGTACGAGCAACTCCGCCAGGCGGTCGATGACCGTTACCTTCGTCTGCTCCGGGGGGACAGCAGGGACGGTGCGAGCCCGGATGAGGTTCGCATCCCCAAACAGCGGCTCGCCGACGCGATATACGAGTTGCTGACCGGCCGCGACGCTGTCTCCGGGGAGACCATACCCGGCGAGATAGGGATCCGGACCAAAGCCGGTACCCGGTTGATCGTCACCGCATCCATCGGAGTGATCGACGGAACCGACCCCGAAGATCAAGTGGAGATTACCGGCGTCGGTCCGGCGCCGCGCAGTATCCTCAAAACCCTGTCCCCCGACACGGAGTTGGCCGGAATCATCTTCGACCGGGCCGGACGCACCCTGTGGTTAGGCCGGAACCAGAGACTCGGCAATGCCGCCCAGCGGCTAGCGGTAGCCGTCCGCGACGGTGGGTGCTTCGAATGCGGCGCTCCCATGCATAGATGCGAACTCCACCACATCGCTGAATGGAATCGTGATCGGGGACGCACCGACATCGACAACCTCGTTGCTGTCTGCCGCCGGCACCACAAATGGTTGGAAA
Source organism: uncultured Acidimicrobiia bacterium (assembly GCA_964516495.1). Taxonomy (GTDB): domain Bacteria; phylum Actinomycetota; class Acidimicrobiia; order Spongiisociales; family Spongiisociaceae; genus JAPPFW01. The sequence goes on from CAZEZF010000064.1 coordinate 10,736, forward strand.
CCAAGAACCTCTTTGTTCGCAGAACCTCCAATGGCTACGAGACCCGGCCGCGCACCGGTCTCGCAGCGAGAACCAAGCAGCCGGCGCGACTCGATCCGGGCTAGCCCAGCTCCTCCAACCTCCGAAGGCTTGACCGCGTGACTCAGCATCGAAGATCCCGTCGGGTCGTAGCGCCATCCCGTCATCCAACGCCGGGCTGTGAGTTGGTAACCGACAATCAGGCGCCGGTGAATCCCATCGAGCAGATCACCCGCGGTTCCTGGTGGGAGAGGGCGGGGTCCGGGAACTCACAGAGCATCTTCTCCTTGTGGAGGTCGACGATGAGCGCGGCAAGGTCGGCGGGGCTGAGCTCCCGCAGGGCTCGGGCCAGCCGTTGCGAGGCGCTGTTGCGAAGGGGGAACCGTCGCAAGTCCTCCAGCGCCGAGTCGAGATCCTCCATAGAGGCGAAGAGGTCGAGTTGAGACTGGGAGGTGTAGTCCTTCAGCTTGTTGTAGCAGCGGCCGCGCACGCCGGTAGGGACCACCGCTACTTTCTCGGGCGGGGCGGTCAATGGCCCGGCGAAAGCGGCGGCCACCAACTCGTGGTGATCGGGACGCGGCGTGGCAGCCGGTATGGTGGGTTCACATTCGACGGTTCGGAGAGCCTCCTGGGGGCTGAGTCGGCGCCCGCCCTTGTTTTCATCGACGAGGGCAAAGGCGTCGGAACCGGTAACCGTCCGGGAGTGGACTACCACCCCGGGAGGTCCGGAATTCTCCCCGGTGGGCTCTGATGGCATGGTGGCGTAGACAACGTCGGGCAGTGCTTCCACCTGCTTGGCCAGATCCGGGTGATCCCGCTCGGCGATCCGCCAGATCTCGTACGCCATCGACACCGGATCCACATCCTCATCAGGGTCCAGATCCCATTCGGAGTGTTCGTCGAACATGCCGGTTACGACCTCCCGCTCCCTATCATCTCCGAAGAACTGCTCGTCGGATCCGAGTAGCGCCGCATTCTCGCCGAGACGATCGCGGATCCGTTTGCGAAGGGTTATCTCCTCCTCGACCGAGGCGGCCGGCATGAGGCTGTAGAGGATCACCTGGTCGGCTGACTGGCCGATGCGGTCCACCCGCCCCGCTCGCTGTACCAACTTCACGATGGCCCACGGCAGGTCGTAATTCACCACGATACGAGCATCCTGCAGGTTCTGACCTTCGGAAAGAACATCGGTAGAGACCAAGACCCGTAGTTCGTCGATGTCGGGACTCGAGAACGGATGGGATCCGGGTGAGAAACGCCGCGCCAACTCTGTCGCCCGACCAGCCTGTCCAGTAGCTACAGCCGATTTCTCTATACCTCGGCGGCGCAGCGCGTCATCCACGTAGTCGGCGGTGTCGCTGTACTCGGTGAACACCAGCACCTTCTCTACGGCGTGTCGGTTCTGTATCAGGTCGGCGAGGACGTTTATCTTGCCGTCCTCCCTGTGGTTCCAGCCGCCGAAGCGATCGAGCAAACCCTCTATGGTTCGGATGTCTTCGGCTAAGGCCGCTGCGAACCCCGGCTTGAGGTGACGGGTGTCGAGCCACCTGAGCTTCCGGGGAGGATTGTCGGTGAGCATCCGGTATGCGTGGGCCGGCTCGAAGTCGACATGGTCCGTCCCGAACAAGTTGTCTTCCCCGTTCCCGAGGTCCTGGTCCCACACGGCCTTGTCGATGTCGCCGATAGGAACCGGCCGGCCGGTCTCCATGGCGTGGAGTGTCACCCGATCCCGCAGTAGGTGCCTCCGCAGGGTGAGCAGGAACGCCGGGCCCGATGAGGTGAGGCGCTTGAACATCATCACCCGGTTGAAACCGGCCACCGACCCGCGTGCCCGCTTCAGGTCCTCGATCAGTATCCGCTCGGCCTCGTTCGCCGGGGAAGCTCCGGTGAGATAGGAGGCATACGAGTAGCGAGGCCTGCGCAATTCCTTGACGGCTTTGAGGGTGGTGTCCGAGGTCATGGCCCTGGCCGGATCGTCCCGCTCCAGGCGCCGTTCGATGGGGACCGCCTTGCGTTCCGGGAAGTAGAACCGGTTATCTCCTCGGCGCCCGAACGCCAGGAAACGCCTTCCCCGGCGATCCTCCTTGGCGTAGTTGTCCTCGATGAATTGCCGGGTGCGGCGCACCATGAACTGGGACATGAGGGTTTGCCAGTCTTCCAGGTGGTCGGACCTCCGGAAGGCGGCGAGGGATGAGGTCCGACCCTCGCACTTGATGGAGAACAGGTCTTCACCCTGCTTGGCTATGGCCTGTTCGGGACGGATACGGAGGTCCGTGTTGTCTTTGAGAAACAGCGAGAGTTGACCGTCTAGGTCTGCCAGGCTCTTGTTGTAAGGGGTGGCGGACAGGAGCAGGACTCGGGAGTCGTTGTCACGAATGTAGCGGGTGAGGGCTTGGTGGTCCTGGCGGCCGGGATTGCGAAGGTTGTGGGACTCATCCACGATCAGCAGCCGGTGGCGCGGCATGGTGTCGAGCTTTCGGGTGACCATCGACAGCGACAGGACTTCTCCGTGCAGCTTGTACTCCCGTCGGTAGTCCTCCCACATGGGAACCAGATTCTTGGGGCATACGATCAGGGTCTCCCAGCCCTGATCCTCCTGGAGCAGACGGGCGATGGCGGTGGCCACCAGGGTCTTGCCCAATCCCACCACATCCCCGACCAGCGCCCCGCCCCGGTCTATCACTATGCGGGCGGCGATCTTGACTGCGGCGGATTGGAACTCCAGGAGCTTCTCCGACATCGACGCGGGCAGACCGAAGCGGATCAACCCCTCGCGCGCTTCTTGTGACAGGTGGTAGGCCATCTTCAGGTAGACGAGGTAGGGATCGAGTAGCCGTCGGGATGCCCATGACCGGTCGAGGACTTCTACCAACTCCGGGTTGGCTTCCAGGGTGAACGGATCGTTCCATAGTTGCTCGAACCATCGAGCCAGCTGCTCGGTGGCGGTTATGTCGGTCACGTCCACGTTGAGTTCCCCCTGCTCCCGCAACCCGGCGCCGGTCAGGTTGGACGAGCCGACGTAGCCGATGCGGGGAACGGGGATGTCATCCCGGTGGGCCAGGTACAGCTTGGCGTGGAGGCGGTGAGCCAGGTAGAGGCGTAGGTCTACCTCACCGGATTCGATCTGGTGGCGCAACCTTCGCAAGGCTGTCTCGTCATCCGGGGTAGGAAGTCCTACCTCCAGCTGGGCTCGAAACTCATCGATCGTCCGTTCAAAAACTTCCCCAGCCGCGTCGCCGTCAAAGGGGGGCGCCGGTCTCGTACGCATCAGGCGGCGCATCTCGGCCTGTGGATCCTCGGTCATGCCTACCAACACCCGGGCCTTGGTCAGGTTCCTATCTCCAGGGAGATCAGCCACCGCTTCGGAAACGATACCCCAGCCGCGCAGGTTGAAGTAGCCTACCGCCACATCCAGGGACCGGGAGGTCTTGAGGGTCTCCAGCAGGGATGCTTCCATCTGCGTGTCGGCGCCCGCGGTGAGGTTGTCGAGGATGCGCGGCATGTTCCGGCCTAACCTTTGTTGCCGAAGATCATGCGGTCCCGTAGGTTTCCGGCCGCCTCGTACTGCTCGCGGGTGAGTCCCCAAGCCTGAGCCAGGAGCCAGTCGGCTTCGTCGGTGATGTGACGAAGTTTCAGCATGTTGTAGCGACCGACTCTCAACCCGGCATTCAGTTGCCATGCCAGGTGTTGGGGCATTTCGAGCTTCAGCGCGACAGCCGTATCCAACAGCCTATTTACTAGACTGACGAGTTCCATGTCAGATGGAGGGCTGGTGGCCAACCGTTCGATGTCACAAGGGACTGCGGCTAGCAGGCTCTTTGTGACATGGAACTCGTCACCGTACATCATCCACCATAGGTAAGCCCACCTGCCTGTCAACACCATCAGGGCCAGATCACGATGACGTTCACTCGGGAAATGGAGGCGGCCATATCGTCCGACCGGATGGGCCGGTTGCCCGGTCCTATCGTCAACGGTCGGTGGCGGCTCTTCGGACACTCCGAGCATGTAATGGGCAACAACCTTGTACACAAGACCGCTGTTCGAACTTCCCAGCATCACGTCGCTCAAAGGGGCACACTCATCGACGAGTTGAGCGAATGTGTCGGACATAACCCTGCAGTCAATGAAAGGCCATTGGTCTCTGGGCCCGCATTGCAGGAGAACCGACCTGGGTGCGGTGTATTCGACCATAGCAAACATATGATCACGTCCTGCTGAGGGCCAACGCTTACATTGAGAGGTGTACAATCCAACGAGCCGGGTCTTCGCGGCGACAATTATCGTGTTGCGAACGTTGGCGGAGCCTGCGAATAAGCTGTCTGGACGTTTGGCATATGAGGACACCCACACGGCTTCGTGTTGACTCCGCAGTGACCTACGAAGCGATGAGAATTTGTAGCTAAAACATAATGAGTGCATTACTACCATCGCCATACGTCCGGATTGGTTTAGTAGAGTTGAAGCTCTCTCCACACATACCGCATAAAGGTCGGGACACTTCTGGGTGGTATATCCCTGCCATACATAGTCTGTGACCAGGCTGGTTTTGATGTAGGGGGGATTCCCGACGACTACGTCGAAACCGCCTTGCTGCCACACCGATGGAAACTCCGCGAACCAGTGGAATGGTTGGTGTGATTGCTTCCACTCCTCGAACGGAATCGTTTCGCTTCTCATCTTGTGGAGTTCGAGGTCGGCCGTATCGGTCGCCGTGCGGATTTGTGTTGTTAGACGGCGCTTGCCACGCGTTCGTACATCGGCGACACCGGACGCTTGAGACTGTGAGTATCGACGGTAGGCGGCTGCCGCTTGGTTGGATAGTTCTTCGGCTACCGACAGGCCTTTAATTGCCAGCATGGAGTCACCGAAACGCCGCTGGCCGTCAGATGTGTCGGCGATGCCTACCAAGAGGTTGCCGGACTTGATGTTGAAGTCCAAGTCGGGAAGTGGCTCCACCTGGGATACATCCTCCAACTGCGCCACCAACTTGAGGAACAATCTGAGCCGAGCGATCTCGACCGCCTCGCCCATAATGTCGAGACCGTACAGGTTGTTAAGGCAGATGGTCTTTAAAAGCCAGTAACGCTCGTTGGGATGGGACGCCGCTTCAAGCAGGAATTGCGGACCCTGCTCTCTCTCTCTCTCTCTCTCTCTCTCTCTCTCTTCGGAGATTTCCTGTGCTCGCTCGAACACCGCCGTGTACATGGGATCGAGCACATCAAGCGCGGAGAGCAGGAAGGCGCCCGAGCCGCAGGTCGGGTCGCACACCGTGAGGTTCCGCAGCACCCCAAAGGCAATGGAGCACTCGTCGGCATTCAGCAGGCTCAGGTAGTCCTCCATCATCCCGGCGATGTCCAGGTTGGCGGTGATCGCCTCGTCGACGGTGGTGACGCCGCCGCTGTCCACTTCCGCCACCAAGTCGTGATATCGGTCTCTGCGATGGGTCACGTCGCACCAGCGTTCGCCGGGCAGGGCGACGCCCAGCGATTCATCGGGGTACTCGCTCGGAGCGAGGTCGCCGGTGGGTAGTTCGTTCTTGATGCCGTAGCCGAGGCTGTCGTGGAGATAATCATCATCCGACCCCGGCAACAGGAAACATGGATCTTCGAGGCCTTCCGCAACCAGGCGATCGACAACCGCGGGGATGATGGTGTAGGTGGTCATGTAGCCGGTGACATCGGGCTTGGTGTAGTAGGCGCCCTTCTCTTTCTGTCCCTTGTCTGTGAAGTTGACGTACTGCTCGAAGATGAAACCCAGGATGTCGGGGTTGATCTCGTTGTGCTCTCCTGAGGGCCGCTCATCGAGGTGCCAGCGCCACTGGTCGAAGAAACCGAAGATCTCCTCGAACACCGAGTCGGGAATCTCAATGTCGTAGCGGGTCTCGAGATCGTGCCGTTCGAAGATGCCTCCATCCACATAAGGAACCTCGCCGATTATCGCGGCCACCCTTGGTTCGTCCCAGGTCCGCTGCGCCACAGGGGCGCCCAGACCCACATGGAACAACGGCAGCAGGAACCTACGGAAAAAGGCGTAGAACCGGTCCGGCCCGTAGAGCTTCCGCACCTTTCTCAGGCCGGTACGCAGGTAGTTGCGGTCCGAGTTTAGGAATCCCTTTTTCTGGATAAAGTAGATGAACATCAGCCGGTTGAGCAGCACCGATGCGTACCAGCGACGGTCCCGGCCCAGCCGATCGGGTATGCCTTCGATGTGGCCGGTGAGTCGTCGGTGATATTCCTTGAACTCCTGGTAGAAGCTTTTGGTGACCTTGTCCACATTGAAGGACCGCCGTACCCGCTCCAGCACCTTGGGCCCGGTGAGTACCCCGCGATCCTTGATTCCGAACCGCACCTCGGCGAGCCGCTGGAGCAGAGCGTCGTTACCCTGGCCTCGGTGGTAATCGTGATCGACCAGCCGCCAACCGGTGCCGGAGGGTCGTTGCTCCGGCCACAGCCACCGCTGACGCCTGCCGGTGTTGAATACCAGGAGATGGTCGGAGGATCGCTTGTGCAGTTGTCTGGTGATTCGCCTCTGCCGGGCCCGAGCGGGAATCTCCGAACAGTCAACCACCCAGACCATCACCCCTCGCATCTCGGCCACGCCGCGGGCGAACAGGCTTTCCTCCGGCGCCTGGTCGCGATCTTCCAGAAGAACCTTGGCAGAGTCCTCGGGAGGGTTGTTCCACCCGAGCCGCAGGAACAGCTCCTCGAAGCTACCCCGGTCAAGAAGTTGTTGCATGTTCTGTTGGTCGATCACTATCCGGCTCTTGTCAGACTGAGGAATACTCTACAGGAATTGAGAGCCGGGGGTTGGTACGCTCCGGGGGCGGTCTCAGTTAGCGATTCCTGCTAGCAACGTCGCTAGCAGCGTGCCGGTGACCAGGGACGATCCCAGGCACCCTATCCGAGGAATACGGTTCTTCCGACCGGTATCTTCAGCCTTGCCCGGAGAATCGGAGGCGGGTTCGGGAGCAAGCTCGCGCAGGACTTCCGCGGTTCGGTCTTCAAGTTCCCTCCGCTCGGCGTCCGCCTGATCCGCTTGGTGGCGGAGTTCGGCAAGCTCGGTCTTCTGTGATTCGGTAAGCCACCGGGTCTGCACCTTGTCGAGTTCGGAGGCTGCCTTGGCGGTGTCGAGCATCGCTAACGCGGCCCTTGCCGCCTTCATATGTCGCCCGGCGGCAGAGCGGAAACGCTTCTGGCGGCGTACCGCGCCGTCGAGATGCAGCTGGGCGCCACGTTGCAACTCGGTGGGAAGCAGCGCTAGGAGTCTCCCGGTAGCCGGGTCGTCGTCCAGCGCCAGCAAGGCCTCGTAATGGTCGGCGCGAGCCAGGAATTGGATCCGGGCGGCGAGTTTCTCGGCCCGATCAGTGGCTTCCAGTTGTCGGGTCCTCAGCTGTTCTCTCAACCGGGTCCTCTGCGGGCCGGGACTGCCCTCGGCCAGCTGGCGGGCCCGTTCGAAATCGAGGTCGGCTACCGCTTTGTCAAATTCTTCAAGCGGATCGTGGGTCGGTGACGGCATTGGCTAACAGGGTACTCGGATGTGTGGTCGTGTAATCTCAACAATGGACTACCAAGGAGAGACGATGGCGTTTACCCTCCATTCGAGCGATTTCGAAGACGGCGACTATCTCGGTGGTGACCACATCCTTGCCGAGGAGTACGGATTCGGTTGTGCAGGGGGCAACCGGTCACCTCAACTTGCTTGGTCGGGGGCGCCGGATGGTACCAAGAGTTATGCCGTCACCTGCTATGACCCCGACGCCCCTACCGGTTCCGGTTTCTGGCACTGGGTGGTGGTGAACATCCCGGCTTCCACCACCGAGTTGGTCACCGGCGCCGGGGACGGATCGGGTATTCCGGCGGGCGCCCTACAGACCCGGACCGATTTCGGTCAGCCTGGTTATGGCGGTCCGTGTCCTCCTGAGGGGGATCATCCCCACCGATACGTATTCACGGTTCATGCCGTGGGGGTGGACGCCCTGCCGGTTGACGCCGACACCTCGGCGGCTGTGGTCGGATTCATGCTGCACTTCAATACGTTGGAAAAGGCGACGCTAATGGGGTTGTACAAACGCCGGTAGGAATCCCGGCTGGTGTACCCCCGCTGAATCGTCATTTGTCGTTCGATTACCGGCTCTTCGGATTTCAGTGGGGAGTGACGGTGGCGAGTAGATCCCAGTTGGGTTTGCCCGCGTACAGGAGTGCCCGTATTCGGTAGTTCGTGAAGTTGGGTAACCCGAAGGCTACCCGCTTGATGCGTTTGATGAGGTTGTTGAGGGCTTCGGTGGCATCTGTTGGTCACCTCTGGTGATGTGCCGGTTCGTGATCTGAGTGGTCCAGCGGCTGATCGTGCGACCCAACTGGTTGATCTCAGGTGGGCAGGAGGGGTCTTGGAGGTCGTCGGCGAGCTGCTGGGTGTATCGGAGGCCGAGGACGGGACTGTCGACCTCGTAGATGCCACGCACTGTTTCCTTGTGTGGCTGGCGGTGCGGACTTCTCCGTGGGGATCACCGGCGTCGAGGAGGCCACGGAGGCGTGTCCGACCGCGGTTGCTGATCCGCCTGGATGCTGCGGTGAGGAGACGACGTGCCCCGTACAGGGGGTCGCCTTAGCGGCCCCCTGTGTCCCATGGTTTCGTTCCGGGTCTCTTCTACGTACCTCGTCGAGTCGCTGGTTAGCGAGCCTGATGACATGGGAACGGGTCTGCGACTTGCGACGCGTTGGGCAGGACCCGGTCGTACTTTATGCGGTATGGGCCTGACATGACGAGGACGGCCCAGCGGATCCCGGCCCGCCGCTCCACCGGTTGTGACCGGAACCAAGCCTCGGTGCTGTCGGCGGTTCCTAGTGTCCTGATTCCTTAGTTTCTTTATCATATTCTGCTAGAATAGAACTGTCGGTAGTAGTCAAGA
>CAZEZF010000065.1:0-19611 GCA_964516495.1 uncultured Acidimicrobiia bacterium
TGGGCTTGACGTGGCCTTTTCGGGTTCGGTGTGTCTGGGGCATGAAGAATCAGGGCTGGTTGGTGTCAGCCAGTTCACAGCTGCGGGCGACCACCCTATCCAGAACATCCTTTGCCCTGCCGGTGTCTATGGACGACTCCGCGAGCGCCACCCCCTCCCCCATCGACTCCACCCTCCCGGCCACCAACAACGCCGCCGCCGCGTTCAGCACCGAGATGTCGCGATACGGTCCCGGCGCGCCTTCCAGCACCCGGCGGGTGATAGCTACGTTCGTCTCCACTTCGCCTCCTAGCACATCGGACACCGGGGCGCGGGCCAGGCCCGCGTCTTCGGGAACGAACTCGGTTCTCTCGATCTCGCCGTCCTGCAGACGCCAGATCACCGATACACCGCTCAGGGTCAACTCATCCAACCCGTCCTCACCATGGAAGACCACCGCCCGTCCGGCGCCCAGCATGGCCAGAACCCGGATCATGCGCTGCGCCATCCTGGCGTCAGACACCCCTAGTGCGTAACGCTTGACCCCAGCGGGGTTGCTCAACGGACCGAGGAAGTTGAACACGGTGGGAATACCCAACTCCTTTCGGACCGGGCCCGCATATCGCATCGCCGGGTGGTAGACGGGCGCCAGGAAGAACGCGTAACCGGTATCGCGGAAGAGTCGGCAGTTCTTCTCCACCGGAAGATCGATAGTCACTCCGAGAGCTTCGAGAACATCGGCCGAGCCGCATTTCGACGACATGGAGCGGTTGCCGTGCTTGGCGATCAACACCCCGGCGCCCGCGGCTATAAAGGAGGCGGTGGTCGAGATGTTGAAGGTCCCGGAACGGTCCCCTCCGGTGCCGACAATATCCACAGGATCGGCGTCACCCAGGTCGGCTCGCACCGCCGCTTCCAGCATCCCTTCCACCAAGCCGCTCATCTCCTCCACGGTCTCACCCTTCATACGAAGGGCGACGATCATTCCGGCGATCTGGGCGGGTGTGGCCATGCCGCTCATCACCCGGCGCATCGCCCGGCGCGCCTGCTCCCGTGACAGATCGGAGCCACTTGCCAGAGTCCCGAGAGTCTCCGGCCAGGAAAAACCACTCATGACCTGAGCATATCAGCCTGCACGCATCACACCCGGCCCGGAAAAGCGGAAGTGCGGGGCAGGGTGGTCATCCTGCCCCGCACTGGAAAAGGCCTGAGGAGGAAAGGCCTTTTACGACTCGCTTATGAATCTTTCGACATACACGCCGATAATCGCTCCCACCAGCGGCCCCAGAATATATACCCATGCATCCGTGAACTCCACGGCGATAATGGCCGGGCCGAGACTCCTGGCCGGATTAACCGCGGCGCCTGTCAATGATAGCGCCGCCAGATGGATCACTGTGAGAACCAAACCGAGGGCGATGGGACCTGCCTGACCGTCACCCGAAGCGGTCCGTAGAAACACTATGACCAAGACCGCAGTAAGGATCGCTTCCAACACCAGCACCTCGCCGGAAGCGATACCGTCACCCCCCACCGGAACCGTCACCGCGGCGCCCTCCGTCCCGGCCACCGCCGCTACCAGACCGGACGCCAGCAAGGCGCCGGCCAACTGAGCACCCGCGTAACCCACCAGGTCCGTTCCGGTCAACTCTCTCCGGAGAACCCGGGCAAAGGTCAGCGCGGGATTGAAATGACCGCCCGAGACAGAGCCGAACATATAGATCGCGGCGACGAACGCCAGACCGAAGCCCAGCGAGATCGCCACCAGGTTCCCGGCAGCGCTTATGACCGCCAGCGAACCGATAACAACGAGTACGAACGTTCCGAGCAGTTCCGCCAGGTATTTATTTAGAGCGCCGACCAACTGATCCTCCCTTGGAGCTTGTTCAAACTTGTGTGGTTGGTTCTATCGTTTAGACCACCGACCCATCCGATGAGTTTCGTGATGTGTGGGAACCATCCGGATTTGTAACCGGACGGTCGCTTCCCGTTCCCAAACCGATGGTCGAGGAGGGTAGCGAAAACCCCAGGAAGGCCCGACGGTCGCTGGTAAACTCCCTGGTCAGCGGGCGGAGGGCAACCCACCCCGTCATTTTCGCTACCCTCCGAGGATATGAAACAGAGATCGTTCCCCCTACCCGTCCGATGGGGCCCTGTGGGGCTCGGAACCGTGACGGGTTTGCTTATCATGGCCGTGGCAGGTTTCCTCGGCGCTGCGTTGCTGTCGCTGGTGAGCCGATTCGGGTCGGCATCCGTCACCTCGGCCGATTGGGTGATTATCTCCTTCTCCTTGCTAGCCGGGCAGTTCGGTGGTGGTTACGTCGCCGGGCGCCTTGCCGGCAAGCCTGCCCCGGGACTCCCCGGTAGCCTGGCCGCCCTCGGCCTTTACTCAGTGGTTACGGCCCTCAGCCTCCTGTCGGGAAGCCCGGCGAGCGTGTCAACCCTGTTGATCTTCGCCTTGCTGGCATCGGTCATCGGGTACGGAGGGGGCGCTCTCGGCGGACGATAGAGTGGGCGAGTCCACCGGTAAGCCGGATTCTGTACCCGTGAGGGCGACGGCCATCCATCTGGGGCCTGCGTTACCGCCAAACCTCATTGCGGTCCACCCGAGGCTTGATCGGCGGACCACCGACGCCTCTGCTCGACCTTGCTCCGGGAGGGGTTTACCAGCCACCCCGGTCTCCCGGGATGCTGGTGGTCTCTTACACCACCGTTTCACCCTTGCCTGTGCCGTTTCCGGCCATCGGCGGTTTGGTTTCTGTGGCACTTTCCGTCGGGTCACCCCGCCTGGGCGTTACCCAGCTCCCCGTCCTGTGGAGTCCGGACTTTCCTCGGTTGACCGGCAACCGCGGCCGTCTGGTGAACTCGCCGCAAGCTCAGGCTAGCTTCAGGAATGACCTATGGAAACCGATATTCCTTTGAGTCCTGCATTCCATCCCCGGTTTATCAGGCGCAACCCGGACGTAATGCCTCCCGCCGGGCCCCGCAACCTGCTTGCGGATGAACCACGTGAACGGTGGAGCGAACCTCCCCTAACAAGCCTCTATCCCCTTCGACTCTGCCCGAGTGGATTAACCTTGCCATCCCATGTGCGGAAGATACGTTATCAATGAGGATCCCGACACGCTCGCCGCCTATTTCAATGTAGACCGCGTGGTCACCGAACCTCTGCTACCCAGCTATAACGTTGCCCCCACCGATGAGGTCTACGGCGTCGCGGAACACCGGGGTGATCGTATGCTCGGGGTGTTCAGGTGGGGTCTCATCCCCCACTGGGCGCGTGATCGGAAGGGACCACTGAACATCAACGCCCGATCCGAGACGGTCGCCTTCAAACCCTCCTTCCGGGACTCACTGCGCAGGCGGAGGTGCATCATTCCCGCGGGTGGCTTCTTCGAGTGGAGTCCTCAGAGCCAAGGACGACAACCCTTCTACGTAACCATGGCGAACGGCGACCCGATGGCGTTCGCAGGGATCTGGGCTTCCTGGAAGAACCCCGAAACCATGGCATGGACCAGGAGTTGCGCGATCATTACCACCCCGGCCAACGACGCTATATCTTCCATCCACACGAGGATGCCGGTAATCCTCCGCCCCGAAGAATGGGATCTGTGGCTGGATCGTGACACCCGGCAACCCGAAGCGGTCCAGCACCTGTTGACTCCCTTGCCGGCCGAGCGTATAGCCTGGTACCCGGTATCAAAGAAGGTAAACAGCGTGAGGAACAACGAACCGGATAATATCGCTCCGCTCGCCAATTCCGCATAGTCTTCGCCGGGCCGGTTACTACTTACCCGGTCGGGTGTCTAGCCTGGAAAGGAATGGCACGCATACTGCTGGTCCGCCACGCCCCCACCGCAGAGACAGGTACTCGCCTCACCGGACGACTCCCCGGAGTTTCGCTGGGAAAAGTCGGCGAGAAGGCAGCGCATAGCACGGCCCGCTCCTTGGCAGGCGCCGAACTCGAAGCGGTCTACAGTTCCCCTATCGAACGAACCCTCGAAACTGCCGTCATCGTGGCCGCTCCCCATAATCTAACCCCGGTCACGGCGCCCGGACTCACCGAAATCGACTTCGGCGGGTGGACCGGTCAAGACCTCGATGATCTTCGCAAGACCCGGGAATGGGGAACCGTGCAGATGAACCCTTCCCGATTTCGCTTTCCGGAGGGTGAATCCTTCTCGGAGGCACAGCTACGGGCGGTGGAGTCACTGGAAGAAATCGCGCAGGAACTCGGGGACGGCGCCGCGGTGGCGGTCAGCCACAGTGACGTAATCAAGCTGGTCCTCGCCTATTACCTCGGGCAACCCTTGGACCTCTTCCAAAGGCTTCGGATCGCTCCCACCTCGATATCCGATCTGCACCTACCCAAGGACCGACCTCCCTGGATCGGTTCGATCAACTCTCCCGTCTTCGACGGATGAGCGACCCGTCATTCCTGGACTTCGGTCCGGTAGATCGATTCCTGATAGGAGCGATAGGTCCACCGGGACAGAGGACCTTCTACTTCTTCATTCTGGCGACCGGACACGCCGCATGGTTCAAATGCGAGAAGAGCCAGGCGGCCGCGCTCGGGGAACAGGGTCTGGAGTTGCTGTCGACCCTGGGATGGAGTCCGGATGAGGACACTGTCAACACGATCCTGTCCTTATTCGACGAGCTACCTCCTCCATCTACCCGTAGTGATGTGAAGCTCCGGATCCGATCTATCGCCATGCGAGTCGAAAGCCGGAAGAGGATGACGATGATCCTGCAGGGAGGCGAGAACGAGCCCAGCGTCGCTTTCACGATCACCGCCGAACAGCTTCGGGCAGCCGGCCTTCTCGCTCTCAAGGCCGTGCATGCAGGTCGGCCCCGCTGCCCGGAGTGCCTCCTCCCGGAGGATCCCGATGGACATCACTGCCCGTCGGGGAACGGTCATCGACCACCGGGGTGACCAGTTCCTCCTCGGGCGAATGGACGGTGGTCGAGGTGATCGGCCGATTCCGCAACGCCTCCAACGCCACGCTTCTGGCTAGGACCGGCACCGGGCGCCTCGTCGTATACAAGCCCGAGCAGGGTCAGCGTCCCCTTTATGACTTCGACTGCCGTACCCTTCCGGTTCGCGAAATCCTCACCTTTGAGGTGGCGCAAGCCGCCGGACTGGGTTCGGTACCGGAAACCCGCCCGGCGGAAGGTATGTTCGGACCCGGGTCCGCACAGGCTTTCATCGAAGTCGATGAAAGATTCGATCCGGCGCCGTTCATAAACGAGGCGGACGACCGGCTATGGCCGGTGGCGACCCTGGATCTGATCATCAACAACGCCGACCGCAAGGCAGGCCATGTGCTGGCGGACGACTCCGGCCGCCTCTGGTACATCGACCACGGCGTCACCCTGCATGTGCAGCCCAAGCTCCGTACCGTGATGTGGGGATTCGCCGGACGTACGCTGCCGGATGAGATGGTTGCCGGAGTCCGGAAGCTAAGGGATGAGTTGGATCGCGGGCTGCGCGACCGGATCGCCGCACTCCTGAGCGGCGCCGAGGCTGACGCTCTGGCCGAGAGGGTCGAAGCATTACTGGCCGAACCGGTCCATCCCTACCCTCCCACTGATCGCCCTCCCCTTCCGTGGCCCATCTGGTAGGGAGGACTGATCGCCCGGCAAACCCTTGGAGGGTGCTGAAAAGTCCGTAGCCGGACCGGCCCCAACAGGTAACCGCTCCGGTAGTCCTAAGCCCGCAGGAGTGGTCCGCGCCAGCGGCGACCGCGCTGAACTCGCCGGATGGGGCGTCCGATTGCCCACTCCAGCTAACACCCCAGCACCGGATGCTCAGGACACCCGCGGGACCAGAATGGCGGACCGGCCTCGGAAACCCGCGCCACCCGGCCACCGGTGTCTATCCTGGATGCTATGGCCCCTCCGGACAATCCCAAACCGAGCCGGCTCGGCGCCGTTCTGGCGACGGTGATACTGATCGCTATCGTGGTTGCGTTCTACGTCTGGCCTTCCGGCGCCTGAACGCGTAACCCTCGCCGTCATCGCTATCCATTCTTTACCCAGGCCATTTGTCTTTGAGTAGTCTCGACAACGCCCGATCCGCCAACACCCTTCCTCCGGTCTGGCAGTCTGCGCAGTAGTTGGTCTCGTTCGAGGCATAGACAATCCTCCTGACCGACTGACCGCATACCGGACAGGGATGGCCGTAACGCCCGTGGACCGCCATCTCCGGTCGGAATGCAGTGACCCGCTCCGGGAAACCATCCCCCACTTCGGCCCTTAAAAGATCGATCCATTCGATCAGCGAGGATTGCGTTGCATCGAACAGCCGCTTGATCTCCTCGTTTCGGAGACGCCGGGTATGGGTGATGGGTGAGAGTCGCGCCCGGTGGAGGATCTCATCCGAGTAGGCATTGCCTATCCCCGAGAAGATGCGCTGATCTGTCAACGCCCTCTTGAGAGTACGATTCTCCCTCAACAGAGCCTCCCTGAAACCTCCGACGTCCACTTCGAGTGGTTCAACTCCCCCCCGATCATGGAGGGAAAGTTCCGCCTCACCTCGATGAACATGGAGAGAGGCCCGCTTTTTGCTGCCCTGCTCGGTAAGCGCCAACGTTCCGTTCTCGAAGTCGAACGCGGCGTGACCTGTCTTCCTGGGAGGGGTAAAGCCGCGCTTTCTCCATCGGAACCGTCCGGCGACCATCAGATGGAACACCATGAACAGGTCGTCATCCAACTCCCACACCAGGCGTTTCCCGATGCGGCGGAAACCGACCACCCGTCGACCTTCGACCGCTTGAACGGGTGGGTCATAGGTTCGCAGCAGCGAGACGGACATGACCCGGGCCTTCTCGATGGTCCGATCTCCCACGAACCGACGCAGCGCCTCGAGATAGACATGGACATCAGGCAGTTCCGGCATTGCCGGTGGATTCTAGGAGGTTACTCGCGTACCCCTTCGCAGGTGCTGAAAACAGGTGATCGGATTGGCCCTCCGTCCGCTGACCAGGGAGTTTACCATCGGACGTCGGGCCAACTGGAGGTTTTAGTACCGCTCCTAGCGGATGCCGTCTTCGAACGCCTCCTCGAACGACGCGAACCTGCGCCCGCCTCCCGAACTCGGTTGCCTTCGCGTGGCGCCGCCTCGGTTCCCCGATCCTCCGCCACGCGTCCCCGATCCTCCGCCACGCCGGGGACCGGACCCTCTACCGCCGCCGCGGTGGCCGCCGCGTCCGCCGCCGCGGTGGCCGCCTGACCGTTTGCCGCGCCCCGGACCGCGAGATGGGCGATCCCGGCGCGGTCCGGCGCCCCGGCTGCCGGCCGGCGGGGTCTTGGCGCCGGGCTTGGGATCAAGGTCCTTGTCTATCTTCAGGGACACCTTGCCCATCCGATCGATGGACTCGACCACCACCTTCAGTTCATCACCCTCCGACAGGTAGTCACCAACCCGCCGCACGTGACGAGTGCTGTCCATCTTCGAGATATGGAGGAGGCCGTCCCGGCCGGGAAGGATATTGACGAAAGCGCCGAAATCGGTGATGCTCACCACCTTGCCCGCGTACTCCTTGTCAACTTGCGGTGTAGGAGGAAAGGCGATCTCGTTGATCCTATCCATCGCGTCTTGGAGCGAACTGCCCTCGCTGGACGATACGAGAACCGTTCCGTCGTCCTGCACTTCGATCGTGGCGCCGGTCACCTGCTCGAGCTCCCGAATCATCTTGCCCTTGGGACCGATGATCTCCCCGATCTTGTCTACCGGTATCTGAACCGTCTCCACACGAGGCGCGTGTTCCTTGAACTCCACTCGCGGTCCCGAAATCGCCTCACTCATCACTTCGAGAATCCGACGCCGAGCGTCTTTGGCCTGGGAGAGGGCGGAAGCCAGCACTTCGGAAGGAAGCCCGTCGATCTTCATATCGAGTTGCAACGCCGTTATCACGTCCGACGTGCCCGCCACCTTGAAGTCCATGTCGCCAAGGGCGTCCTCCGCCCCGAGAATGTCGGTCAAGGTCACATACCGGTCTCCGTCGGCGATCAAGCCCATCGCTATGCCCGCCACGGGCGCCGATATCTCGATCCCGGCATCCATCAGGGACAGTGAGGACGCACATACGGAGGCCATCGACGACGAACCGTTGGATGACAGCACCTCCGAGACCAGCCGAACCGTGTACTGGAATCCATCATCGTGGGGAACCACCGGTTTCAGGGCCTTCTCGGCCAAGGCGCCGTGGCCGATCTCACGGCGCTTCGGACCTCTCATGAACCCTGCTTCGCCGGTAGAGAAGGGCGGGAAGTTGTAATGATGCATGTAGCGCTTGGCGTCCTCGTTGCCGATCGTGTCCAGGAGTTGCTCCATCCTGGGCATTCCCAGGGTCACCACATTAAGTACCTGGGTTTCGCCACGGGTAAACAGGGACGAACCATGCGCCCGGTTCAACACGTTGACTTCAGCCGAGAGCGGTCTTATCTCCGTAACGGAACGCCCGTCCATACGGATTCCTTCATCAAGGATACGCTCACGCATTCTCGCCTTGATGAGGGACTTCAACGCCCTTCCGCCCTGGGCGGCAAGGCCCGCATCTTCACTCTCCTCGAAGTGCTGCGCGACCCGTTCTTGTAGCGCCGTCTCGGCCGTCTGACGCTCGGACTTGTCGGCGATGCTCACTATCGACGCGATCTCGTCACCCACGATCTCGCTCACCTGGGCGAGTACTTCATCGGAGTAGTCGATAGAGGTCGGCCATTCACCTACGTCCTTACCGAGCTCCGCCTTCAACTCGTTCTGCAGGTCGATGAGATCGCCGATATAGGCCTTGGCGGCTTCAAGACCCTCGGCGACCGCATCCTCGTCGGGCGCGGGCTGCCCCCCGGAGATCAGGTCCATGGCGGAATCGGTCGCTCCCGCCTCGACCATCACGATATCTACGGTTCCCTCGTCGTTACGCCTTCCGGCAACCACCAGATCGAACACGCAATCTTCGAGTTCGGTGTAGGTCGGGAAGGGGATCCAGGTACCGTTCGACAATCCCAAACGGACGCCGCCAAGCGGACCTTCGAACGGAAGATCGCTCAAAGTCAGCGCTGCCGAGGCGCCGTTGAGCGCCAGAACATCATACGGGTTCTCGCCGTCCACCTGCATGATGGTGGCCACCACATGGGTGTCGTTGCGATATCCTTTTCCGAAAGACGGGCGGAGTGGGCGGTCGATCAAACGAGCGCTCAGGGTTGCCCGCTCCGTGGCCCGTCCCTCACGCCGGAAGAACGAACCGGGAATCTTTCCTACCGCATACATACGCTCTTCAACGTCGATCGTCAACGGGAAGAAACCGACCCCTTCTCTAGGTCTGACGTTGGCGGCGGCCGTCACCAGGGCCACTGTCTCACCCATCGTGATCTTCACGGCCCCGTTCGCCTGCTGAGCAAGCTTTCCGGAGGAGATAGCGATCTCGCGTTCCCCTATCTGACTACTGACTGTGTGTTCTGACACGTGCTCTCCTTACTGTGCGCGTGGGAAAGCTACGGAGGTTCGGGAGTAAGTTGGTCAATTACCAGTGGTCATGCCTCCGGCCGCCTCCATGGATATGGGACTGACGAAGGAATGGCGACTGACAACCGACCGACACTCCTACCCGAGACACCCTCTCGTAGCGGAATACTTCAGTTGGTTACTACTTGACTTAGAGACGCTCCTGCCTTATCGACACATAGGACGGGAGAATCTCTGAACTATCGAACTCGATCACGAAAAAACATCCACGGGGATATCGGGACAGTGTTCAAACGGATGATTCCATTGGCCCACCACTCACCACGCAAGGGGTTCTGCTATTCGAACCGACCCGGCCAGCGGTTGGCGCCACCCTCCTAACGCCTTAGCCCCAGCCGTGCGATGAGGCGCCGGTACCGTTCGGCGTCATTGCTCCGCAGGTATTTGAGGAGACGGCTACGTTTTCCCACCAGCATCAGCAACCCGCGCCTGCTGTGATGATCGTGCTTGTGTACCCGAAGGTGCTCGGTAAGGTGCCGGATACGTCCGGTAAGCAAAGCCACCTGGACCTCCGGCGATCCTGTATCGCCGTCGTGAGCACCGTATTCGGTAACTATCTCTTGGGTCGTTTTCATCTTCTCTCACTCGACCCTCGCAGCCCGGACGGCTGCGCGGAATATGGGGTTGACTCAGGAGTCTAGCACCTCCTACAGACGCTGAATCAGCAGGTCCCGAGCCCTGGCGATGTCCTGCCGGAGAACCGTTGTAGGTGATGGATCCACATTCCGGGATGGTACTCCGCGTATCCGTTCAAAGAAGCGAACGTTCAGCAGGCCTTCTTCCTGAACTCTCCGCCGGTCCAGAAAATGGATCCGGGCAAGAGCGCCTACCCCCATGGTTCTGTGACGCTCCCGGATGAGACAGATCCCGGAACCCACCCGGTTCCCGGCAACCAACCGAACCGCATACACCCCCGGGGCGGGCACAGCCATCCCCGCGCCGAAGTCCACATCGGCGATCGCGGTCCCTAGATCCGAAACTCGCAGTTGATCGACACCGTGCGCCGTCGTCAACTCGTGCGGTCGACCCAGCATATCTCCGGCCATCGCGACTGCGCCCGAAGCTATGAACCCACGAATCCGGGAGGAGGATATGGGAACCGAACCTTCGAAGAGCAGGTTCCGCGCCTCCACGATGAAGCCGTGGGTTCTTCCGGACTCCGCCAGGCTGGTCACGCTACCGGACCGCTTGGCGCCGTAGTGGAAACCCTCCCCGACGAGCACCATCCGCCCGTTGAAACCGTTAACGACGACCTGGCGGACGAACTCGTCCGGTTCCATGGGTTGGACTGTTCGGAAGGGAAGAACCCCCACCTGATCAACGCCCAGAGATTCGAGGATCTCCAACCGCCTGCCCATCGCCAGCAACGTCTTGGGCGCCCGATCGGG
Organism: uncultured Acidimicrobiia bacterium; assembly: GCA_964516495.1. Classification (GTDB taxonomy): domain Bacteria; phylum Actinomycetota; class Acidimicrobiia; order Spongiisociales; family Spongiisociaceae; genus JAPPFW01. The sequence continues at coordinate 10,897 of CAZEZF010000065.1, forward strand.
ATTCAGAAGGGCGCGGGGATGGATGTCGAAAGTCACCACCACGATCGGGAGATCCCCCATTCTCCGGGCCCGGCCGGCCAGACCGGTCAGAAGAGCCTGGTGCCCTCGATGGATACCGTCGAAGACCCCGATGGTCAGCGCCGTCCCGGTTTCCGGGCCGGGTCCCCATGATCGAGGATCGCCTTTCCAGACTTTCATCCGACGATCTTCATACCAATACGACCTCCGGCGCCAACCGGTCATCTCTGGCAAGATAGACGGCCAACGTCACCCCGGAGACGGTCAAACGCAGCAGACCTTCCGGAACCGGTTCCGGAAGGTCTGCTACCGGAAGATGGCGTCCGTTGCTCACCGCCTTCACGAGCGACCCTCCTACCTCGATCCCGGGCAGGTGACCGAGACCTTCGGAGGGTGTCAGGAGCATCTTCCTCAGCACAGCCTCCGCTCCTAGGGCATCGAGGGCCGTTACCCGCCGGGCGTCTTCCACCCGCAACGGTCCGCTCCTGATCCTTCGCAGGCAAGTCAGATACGCCCTCCCCCCTAGTGACCTGGCGATATCGTCGGCCAGCACCCTGACATAGAGTCCCTTGCCCCCGACCACCCGAAACCCGACCCTCGGGAAAGGACCGGGCATGAAACTTTCCAGAGCGAGGCGGTCGACCGTCACCGTTCTCGGAGGCCGCTCCACCTGCTTCCCTTCCCTGGCCAGATCATGGAGCCTCCGGCCACCCACCTTGAGCGCGGAAACCATGGGGGGAATCTGCTGTTGTTCACCGACAAAGCCGGTCATCGCCCTGATCACTTCCTCGCGACCCACCTCCATCGCTCGGCGGTATACCTCCTGCCCATCGGCGTCGAGCGTGTCGGTGGTCACACCCATGCAAGCCTCCGCCTCATACTCCTTGGGGAGGTCGGTGATGAACCGCAATAGGCGGGTAGCTCGCCCCAGTCCCAGAACCAGCAGCCCGGTCGCCATCGGGTCGAGGGCGCCCGCATGCCCTATCTTGCGGAAACCCAGAATCCCCCTGACCTTGGCCACGACATCGTGCGAGGTCCACCCTCGCTCCTTGTCGATCAGCAAGAAGCCGGCAGGCGCTTTCACGTCGGAAGCCGTTTCCTCACCGCCTCCAGGGCGCCGGCCATGTCACCTTCGAACGTGAAACCGGAGGCGCGGTGGTGACCACCGCCACCCATCGCAACCGCCAACTCTGCGACGTTCACGGACTCCCGGGACCTCAAGCTGAGCTTCCACTTCCCGTCGGGTTGCTCCTTGAGCAGGAGAGCCACCTCGGCCTCCCGAGCGAGCCGCACCGAATCTATCAGCGCATCGGTATCTTCCAGGCCTACGTCGTGCCGACGAAGATCATCCTGGGTAAGAAATGACCAGACCAGAGATCTGGAGGAGTCCAACTCGGCCCTTGACAGGACTGCCCCCGCTACCCCGAGGTATCCGAAGGCCACCGACTCGAAGACTCTCCGTCCGATCAGATCGGGTTGAGCGCCTGACTCGACCAGACTCGCCGCGGCGCGGAAAGCCTCCGGGGTGGTATTCGAGTACTGGAAACGACCCGTGTCGGTCACCAGGCCAAGCAGGAGCGCGTTGGCGACGCCGTCCGAAATCCCCCAGCCCAAACGCCGGATCAGACGGTAACAGATCAGCGCGGCGGCGGGCGCCGACGGGTCCGAAACCCGGACATCACCGAAGCCCGATCCGGTGGCGTGATGGTCGATCATCACCACCGTCCTCGCCTTATCCAGCAGATCGGCCATCTCCTCGCCGAGTCGTTCCGGATCGTTGGTGTCGAACGCCACCAGCACATCCGGCGTATCGACTTCTCCCGGCGGCGCCAGCGGCGTAGTGTCAAGAAAGGCAAAGTGGTGGGAAAGGACGAAATCTCCGCCGAAACAAACCTGAGCCTCTCCCCCTCTGAGGCGGTGGGCAAGGGCCAACCCGAGCGCCGATCCCAGCGCGTCGCCATCCGGATTGATGTGCCCGGTCGCTACAACCGAGCGAGCCCCCTCAATCACCCGCGCGGCGGCGTCCAGGTCAGCCGTATGGCCACGGATCATTCCAACACCTCATCTTGTTGGTTCCCTCCTCGATCCTCCTCTGCGCCGATACGACGAAGGATTTCCTCGATACGACGGGCATGTTCGGTGGCGGGGTCAGGAACGAATCTCAATCTGGGAAAGTACTTCAGACGTGTCCTGGCGGCCACCGCCGACTGGACACGCGGGGCCGCTCCCGCCAGCGCCTGCTCCGTGCCGGTTACGGTCTTCTCATCTCCTATGACCGTGAAATAGACCGAGGCGTTGCGGAGATCCGGCGATGCGGAAACTCCGGTAATCGTCAGGAACCCGATCCGTGGATCCTTGAGGTTCCGGCACTCGACAGCGATCGCTTCACGAAGGATCTCGTTGACGCGACGGATACGCTGGCTCATCCCGCTGATCTCAATCCGGTTTTTCGAGATATGAAACGGCCGTCGAAAGGACTTCGACTTCTTCCCACCGTTCGAAGAAGTGCTGCACACCCCGAATAGCCATCTCCAGCTGGGAAGCGTGGGGGGATACTATCGCTACCCCTACGGCGGTGCGTTGCCATAGGTCTTGATAATCTACCTCCGCGTACGCCACCGGGAAGGAGCGTCGCAACGCGGTGGCGAGGCGAGCCAACCGCTTCCGCTTGGACTTCAGCGAGCGAACGTCCCGAAGGCGGAGATCGACTCTGAGCGCAGCCGCATGCATGGAATCCACCCGGTCTTCACGTGCAGGTCACTGGGGAACCACCTCATCCATACGGTAGGTCTCGATGATGTCACCGACCTTGACATCGCTGAACCGATCAAGGCCGACACCGCACTCGAAGCCGACCGTAACCTCGGTCACATCATCCTGGAAGCGGCGAAGCGAAGCCACCCGACCGTCGTACACCACCACGCCATCTCGCAGGACGCGGGCCGCCGAATCGCGCCGGATGGCGCCTTCCAGGATGTAGCACCCGGCCACCGCTCCCAGCCTCGGCACCCTGAAAACGGCCCTCACCTCGGCGGTACCCAGCAGCAATTCTTCTTCCACCGGCGCCAGACGGCCCACCAGCATCTGCTCGATCTCATCAAGCAGCTCGTAGATGATCGAGTAGGTCATGACTTCGACTCCGGCGGACGCCGCAGCCCGGCGCGCATTCGGATCGGGACGCACATTGAACCCGATCACTACCGCGTCGGTAGCGTCCGCAAGCGTAATGTCGTTCTCGGCGATTCCCCCCACTCCGGCGTGTACCACGGTAACCCGTCCACCCTCGCGGGCGATCTTTCCCACCGCCACGCGAATCGCCTCCACAGAACCGTCGGCGTCAGCCTTGATAATAAGGCGGAGTTCGGCTTCGTCCTGGGAGCGAAGCCGCTCGAGCAACTGCGCCAGACGTTCACGAGCAGTAGGTACGACCAGGTTCTTGGCTCGATACTCATCTACCCGCTCGCCGGCGATCGATCGCGCGATCCGGGGGTTCTTGACAACCTCGAAGGAATCACCGGCCGTCGGAACCGATGACCAGCCGGAGACCAGGACCGGGGTGGAAGGCCCGGCCGAGGATATTCTCCTACCTTGGTCATCCACCATCATCCGCACGCGCCCGCTCACCATTCCGGCGACGAGTGAATTCCCCTTCCGCAAGGCGCCGCGCTGGACGATCACGGTCGCCACCGGTCCCATACCCGGATTGAGATGGCTTTCGATCACAACACCTGAGGCGGACGGCTTCGGGTTTGCCTTGAACTCGGAGACCTGGGCCACCAAGTCCACCATCTCGAGAAGGGAATCGATGCCTTCACCGGTCGCCGCCGACAACTCCACCGAGATTACGTCCCCACCCAACTCCTCGGTGACAACACCGTGCTCGGTGAGCATTGCCCGAACCCGTAGCGGGTCGGCTCTTTCGAGGTCCATCTTGTTGATCGCGACGATGATCTCCACGCCGGCCGCCAAGCTGTGGTTGACCGCTTCGATGGTCTGGGGCATGACTCCGTCGTCGGCCGCCACCACCAACACCACGATATCGGTAACCTCGGCGCCCCGCGCTCTCATCGCCGTGAAAGCCGCATGACCGGGCGTATCGATAAAGGTAATGGGCCGGCCTTCCACCGAGGTCTGGTAGGCGCCGATGTGCTGGGTAATGCCTCCGGCTTCATCCGCCACCACGTTGGTGTTTCGAATAGCGTCGAGCAGAGTGGTCTTACCATGGTCTACATGGCCCATCACGGTGACCACCGGGGGTCGTTCCACCAACACCGACGGATCATCGTCGAAAATAGGTCGAGTCCTCGCCGGCGCCTCCGGAATCTCGGGCGCATCCTCAGGAGGCGCCACTTCTATCAGGAATCCGAAGTGATCCCCCAATGGTTCGATCGCCTCCTCCGGTACAGGGCCGGAGGCCGCCACCATGAAACCCATAAGGAGCAGTTGCTTGACCACGTCACCCACCGGAAGGCTGATTGCCTTGGCCAGTTCCAGTACGGATACACCGCTGGGAACCTCTATTACCGCTACCTCATCGTCAACAACGACATCATCGGCCCCGGCTGGTGGTGTATCCGCTCTCGACTCCTCCAGTTCCGGGGAGGATGAGCCCGACTCATCATGTCCCGACGGTGTCGGCTCGTCGTCGGGTACCAGGAACGGACGCAACGCTTCCTCATCTCCCGGCTCGAGCCCGGATGAGGCGGTGGTAACCGGTAAACCCAACTCCCGGGCCGTCGCGAGAACCTCTCGGGAGGTCAGCCCCAACTCCTTGGCCAGCTCATGAATCCTCTTCGTCGCCATCGGTATCGCTCAGACCCTTTCTATCCCGGCTCAGCGTGGAGGACGGTTCGACGGCATGCCGGGAGAGGCGGTATCCCTTCTCCGCCGACGGGAATCACTCTGTATATCTATCCGGTATCCGGTAAGCCGGGTTGCGAGGCGGGCATTCTGACCCTCACGCCCGATCGCCAGGGACAGCTGATGTTCGGGTACCGTCACGACAGCCAACTTCTCTTCCTCATCCACCTGCACCTCCCGAACCCTCGCCGGACCGAGAGACTCGGCGATGAATTGGGCGGTGTCGTCGCGCCACTGGACCACGTCAACCTTTTCCCCCCTGAGTTCGTTGACTACCTGGCGCACCCGGGAACCGCGCGCCCCTACACAAGCGCCCTTGGCATCCACATTGGGATCGTTCGAGAACACCGCTATCTTCGTGCGATGCCCCGCCTCTCGGGCGATCGAGCGTATTTCGACAGTACCGTCGAGCAGTTCGGGCACCTCCAAATCCAATAAACGCCTGACGAAGTCCGGATGTGAACGAGATACCACGACCTGAGGACCCTTGGTATCTCGCCTGACCTCGATGATGAGAGCCTTGGCGCGGGCGTTACGGTCCAACCGTTCGTAGGGAATCCGTTCGGTTCTCGGCATGATCGCCTCCGCGTTCCCGAGATCCAGGATGGTGTAGCTGTTGCCATGCTGTTGAACGATCCCTGTAACCAGGTCCCCGTCCCGGCCTTCGTACACATCGTAGACCTGCTCTCGCTTGGCTTCCCTCAGACGCTGCGCTATCACCTGTTTAGCGGTGGTGGCGGCGATACGACCGAAGTCGCTGGGAGTGTCCTCCCATTCCCTGATCACATTTCCGTCTTCATCCAACTCCTGCGCGTACACGATGATGTCTCCACCATCGGGTTCTATCGTCACCCGCGCCTCCTCCGCAGCGCCGGGACTTCGCTTGTATGCGGATACAAGGGCGTTGGCCAGTGCGTCCAGGATCGTGTCAACGGGTATACCTCGCTCACGTTCTAAAATCTCCAGGGCTTCCATGACCTGGTAGTCCATTCTCATCTTCGTCTACCCCGATTCCTACCTGACTCAGGTCTTCTTCCATTCAAATCTGGTTCGGGCGCTCCGAACCTGCCGGAAGGCGATACGCCTTACGTTTTCGCCAATCCTCAAGACGAAGTGTTCATCATCAACGGATTCGAGCATCCCCTGATGATGGCGAAAGCCGTCGACTTCCGCCCTGGTCTTAACCGTTACCTTCCTACCTACCGACTTTCTGAAATGGAGCGGTCGGCGGAGGTTCCGCTCCAAACCCGGCGACGTAACCTCCAACGAGTAGGGTCCATCAAACGGATCCACCTCATCGAACCGGCGTGACAAGGCTCTTGACGCCTCAGCAATCTGCTGCACATCCACCCCGCCCTCACAGTCAACAGTTACGCGAACCAACCTAGGCCCCTTACCGGCTATCTCCAGATCATCGAGTTCCAGTCCTCGCCGAACGAGATACTCGGAACACAGCTGCCAAAGCCGACGTTCCAGCGACATATCACAGTCTCTTCGACGGCGTAGGGCTGACCCGGCGCCTGGTGGCTTCTGTATGGGCGCGGGTCGGTAACCCGGGCAACCGGCGTCGGCCACAAAAAAAGCGGGCTGGGCGCCCACCTTGGTCCACAAAGTCACGTCCTTCGAGCTTCTGGCCGATCATTATAGCAATGACCGGGATCAGGGGGTCCCCCGCCGATACCGGAAAGCGACAAGCAAGAAGGAAAGGAGGGGTGGGTCGTGAAGAAGGCCGGTGTTCTGAGTCAGGAAAGACCGTGAAAATCGCCGCGGTAGACCCCTTCCCTGCGCGTTCCTCCCCTCCGGAGGGGCAGTCCCGAAACGAACTTTTGATCCCTTCACACGGTCCGGATCGACGTCGGAAACGGACCGCGAGGGTAGGACAGAAACGGTCCCCGAGGCCCGCCCGAACGAACCCGCGAACAAGAACCGGGCTTACCGCAGGAGTTCCCTGATCCTGTGGGTGACGTCGGCGAGACTCACCGACTCGTCCACAGCGCCGTCCCGGGCCAGCAGTTCCGCCTGGCCCGATGCGACACTACGCGGACCGATCGTGAGCCGGTACGGGACGCCTATCAACTCCGCATCGGCAAACTTCACGCCGGGCCGCTCCTTTCGATCATCAAGGAGCGTCTCGACTCCGGAATCCGTCAACTCCTTATAGATACGCTCGGCGGTTTCGCGAACCTCTTCCAGGTCCGGTCTTAGCAGAGTGATCACCACCTCGAACGGCGCCACAGCCACCGGCCACAGTATCCCCCGCCGGTCGTGGTAGGCCTCCACTATGGCCGCCATCGATCTTCCCACCCCGATCCCGTATGATCCCATCACGATCGGGGCGGACCGACCGTCCCGGTCCAAAACGGTGGCGCCCAAAGCCTCGCTGTACTTGCATCCCAGCTTGAAGATGTGTCCTACCTCGATCACCGTCGAGACCGACAATGCGCCGTCAGGGCATCGGCCACATGAGTCCCCGTCATTGACGCGACGAAGGTCCAACCACCGGCCAACCCGGACATCACGCTCCATGTCCACTCCCTTCAGGTGGAAGTCGTCCCGGTTGGCGCCGGTTACCATGTTGCGGCGACCTCGCAACGACGGGTCCGCCACCACCGGAAGATCAACTCCTACCGGTCCCAGGCTTCCGGGGTGGGCGCCTAGTTCCCCGAATATCTCTTCCGAGGTCGCCGGACGAACCACAACGCCGACCGAGTCCATCAGCTTCTGGACTTCGAGTTCATGGTCACCCCGGAGGGCCAGCAAGGTCATCTCGTCCCCCACCATGTAGGCCAGCGTTTTGATCTGCCGACGAGCGGATGCGAACTCCCCCATGCCGGCCAACTGCGCGATAGTCCGGACTCCCGGGGTAGGGAAGCGAGTCGGCGGCCCAGCCCAGGAGTCATCTTCCACCCGGTCGACGGACCCGGCGGCTCTCTCCAGGTTGGCGGAGTATCCACATGCCTCGCAGACCGCGACCTGATCCTCACCTACCGGCGAAACAACAACGAACTCGACCGAATCGCTTCCTCCCATGTTTCCCGAAGAAGCCTCCACCTGGATCGTTTCAAGACCCATCCTGGAAAAGATCCGCTCGTAGGCGCTCCGGTGCGATTCGAACTGGACATCAAGACCGCTGTCATCGAGATCGAACGAATACGAGTCCTTCATGGTGAATTCCCGCACCCGGAGCAATCCCGACCGAGGACGCGCCTCATCCCGGAACTTGGTCTGCAGGTGATACCACAACTGGGGCAACTCCCGGTATGAGTTGATCTCGGCGGCCAGGTGGGCGAACACTTCCTCATGGGTGAGGGCAAGCACCAGATCGGAACCTTTCCGGTCCTCGAACTTGACCATGATCCCTTCGACATCATCCCAGCGGCCGGTTTTCTTCCATATTTCGGCCGGATGCACGACCGGCGCCAGTATTTCCTGGCCGCCGATCCGGTTCATTTCGGTACGGATTATGTCGGAGACCTTTTGAGCGACTCGCATTCCGAGGGGCAGCAATGTGTAGGAACCTGCCATGAGTTGGCGGATGAATCCCCCTCGGGTCAGCAGCCGGTGGCTAGCGGCCACCGCGTCCGCCGGATCATCTCTGAGGGTGGGTATGAAGGATCGGGACCAGCGCAATAGGACTCCAGTTAGGGCTTCATGAAGAATAGAGGATGCCCTGCTCTACTGATGTAATCGACTCTGCGGAACAGTCCGGAGAATGGGGTTCGTCCGTTACGTCCACTCATTAGCCCCAATTTTTAATACAGGGGTTTGATTGGGTAGCCGAGAAGATGCAATAAACTCTCTGACCTGGGAAGATAGCCGCTTGGTGGCCCCGCCTGG
>CAZEZF010000066.1:0-19598 GCA_964516495.1 uncultured Acidimicrobiia bacterium
TCTTTGCGTCTCGCTCGGTTACCCATCCAAACCCCTGCATGAAAAATCGGGGTTACGAGCCGAGGCCATCCACCGGATACCGGTGGTCCAGGCTTCGGCGACTCGGGCCCGGTACTCGGTTAGGATTCTCCCTGAACGGCAAGTTGGCGGAGGTGTGTGTCTTGGTTGTACCTATGACCGATCTGGCTCGGGAGTACCGCTCCCTCAAACCCGAGATAGACGAGGCTGTGGAGCGAGTGCTGGGCAGCGGTTTATATGTCCTCGGTGACGAGTTGGAAGCCTTCGAGAACGCCTTCGCCGACTACGTTGACGCCCGGTTCGCCGTAGGGGTGGGCTCCGGCACCGCTGCACTCCACCTTGCATTACTGGCGTTGGGTTTGGGTCCGGGGGACGAGGTGATCACCGTTCCCAACACCGATAACCCCACCGCTTCGGCAGTCGCCCACGCCGGCGCAAGATCGGTGTTGTGTGATACCACCGCCGACACCTTTACTATGGATCCGGAGAGCCTGGAGGCGAAGTTAACACCCCGCACAAAAGTGATCATCCCCGTACATCTTTTCGGGCATCCCGCCGACATGGACCCTATATGCGCCATCGCCGAACGCCGCGGGGTCGCCGTGCTGGAAGATGCCTGCCTGGCGGTGGGTGGAGAGTACAAGGGTCGCCGAACCGGAACGTTCGGTCCGCTCGGTTGCTTCAGCGTAGCGCCGGGCAAGATTCTGGGTGGATACGGAGACGGAGGCGTGGTCGTGACTGACGATGCCACCCTTGCGCAACGCCTTCGGGTGCTCCGCAATTACGGGCACGCTCCCGGTATGAAGTTGTCCGGGGCCGATCTGACCGGCGGCGCGGGAATGAACGTGTTGGAGGAAGGATACAACCAGCGCCTGGACACTCTTCAGGCGGCGATTCTCAGAGTCAAGCTGCGTACCCTCGAGGACAGGATCGCCGGCCGCCGGCGGGCCGCCGGCTTGTACGGGGAGATGTTTGGCGGGACTCCTGTTACACCCGTCTACGAGGCGTCGTGGGCCCGCCATGTGTACTTTGCATACAACGTCATGGTTCCCGCCCATCTCCGTGACCGGGCTCGCCGGCATCTGGCATCCCATGGAGTAGCCAGCCGCCTCTATTACAACCCACCGCTACACCTGCATCCGGCCTTCGCCTGGATGGGTTTGGGACCAGGCGCCCTGCCGGTAGCGGAGGACACGGCATCAAGAATGATCGGTCTTCCCTGTTTCCCCCAGATGACCGAATCACAGGTTGAGCAGGCCGCCTCGACTCTCCTCGATTTCTTCGGATAGATATGCTTGGGCCTATGACTGATTCTTTTGTTACATCCATCGGAGTACGCATCGCCTACCACGAAGTCGGAAGCGGTGATCCCGCCATCGTCTTTATCCACGGGGCTTACAGCAACCGGCGAGGTTTCGGTTTTCAGGAGGAGTATTTTTCTCCGAATCATCGGTGCATCGCTGTTGATCTACGCGGACATGGGGATAGCGATAAACCCGATGATATCTATACGATGGACCAGCACGGCCACGATGTTGCCGAGTTGATCCGCCACCTAGGAATCAAGAAGGCGGTCCTGGTGGGCCAGAGCATGGGTGGTCAGGTGATCATCGCCGTCGCAGCCCACTATCCGGAGTTGGTCAAGGCTATCGCCAGTTTGGATTCTCCCAGCAACATTCCCGGTTGGCATCAGCGCTTCCACGGCCCCTACGACCATCTGATGACCAGGGACGGCCCATTCCGGGAGACGCTCATCGCCTTCCTCAGCGCCGCCTATCTACCTACCGATCATCCTTCCCGACTCGGAAGGATGGCCGAGCGGTTGGCCGAGGTTCCTGACCATGTGATCCTCAACAGCTGGCAAGGTAAGCAGGACTACGATCCGACGGATACGCTCCGTAGGGTCCGTTGTCCCTACCTCTATATAGATTGTGGTCAGCCTGACGTGGATCTGGATCTGCTGCGCGAGTTATGCCCGCAGGTGGTTATCGGAAAGACGGTAGGGGCCGGGCATAAGGCGTTGCAGGATGTCCCGGATCAGATCAACGCCATGTTGAACCGTTTCATCCAGCACGCGGATGGTATTGCGGAGGAGATGGTTCGTACCGGTGGGGTGTTCCAGTACAACTTTCCCAAGGTGTAGAGCGATTACCTGTTTGCAGGGCCGCTGTTACCGGTGAACCGACCTAGACAAACCGGACCTCGAAGAAATGATAACCGTCAACTATCAACGTTAGATTTTGAACTATGCCATAGTGGTTGATTATTAACCCTGATTCTTCATGCCCCAGACACACCGATGTAGCAAAAGCCACGCCAAGCGCAGCATCGTGGGGCGTCTTGACGTTCACCTTCGGGTGATGGGGGCGCCCCGTCCAGGCGAGGCCGTCACGCAGCTATCTTCCCAGGTCATGTGGGTAATTTCACCTCTCTCGGTTACCCATCCAAACCCCTGCATAAAAAATTGGGGTTAATCAAAGGTTCTACAAGCAGCGTTGCAGGAAAATACTAACCCGGGACCGGGCGACATTAAGATGTGTGTATGACCGAATACTTCACAACATCAGACGGCGTTCGTATTGCCTATCACCAGGTAGGGGCCGGTGATCCGGCCATCATCTTCATCCACGGCGGATTCGGAAACCGGGGAGGCTTCGGCTTTCAAGAGGAGTATTTCTCTCCGAATCATCGGTGTGTTGCGGTTGATCTGCGGGGACACGGGGAAAGCGACAAGCCGGACGAGATCTACACGATGGAGGGCCACGCAGACGATGTCGCACAGCTAATCCGCCACTTGGGGATCAAGAAGGCGGTCCTGGTGGGCCAGAGTATGGGTGGGCAGGTCATTATCTCGACGGCCGCTCGTCATCCCGAGTTGGTGGGAGCGATCGCCAGCCTGGATTCCCCGAGTAACATTCCTGGATGGCATGAACGTCACCATGGACCCTTCGACCATCTGATGACCGCCGACCAGGACTTCCGAGAGACTCTGCGGATGTTCTTGATGGCCTCATACCTGCCCACCGACGACCCCTCTCGAGTCGGAACCATTGCCGAGCGCCTGGCTGAAGTTCCCGACCATGTGATATTGAACGGATGGAGGGGGATGATGTCTTTCGACACCGGCCCGATCCTTGCTGCCGTCCGATGCCCCTATCTGTACATCGATTGCGGCCAACCGCATCTCGATCTGGACCTGCTGCGTGAGTTGTGTCCGCAGGTGGTGATCGGCAAGCCGGTGGGCGCCGGGCATAAGGCGTTGCAGGATGTTCCGGATCAGATCAACGCCATGTTGAACCGTTTTATTCATCACGCCGATGGGATCGCGGCGGAGATGGTCCGCACCGGCGGGGTGTTCCAGTACAACTTCCCCGAAGTCTGATCGGCCTCAGGCATCGGCTACGGTGCGTACTATGTCTCAAATTGATCTGGGTGATCTATGGGGTCCGCAGGTGAGGTTTCCAAACACATCGTTCGAGGCTTGATGGTGATGCCATGGGGGAACCATAGGATCGCCGGGTTTGAGACCTTCGATCTCAGGTTCCCGACATCTCAGGAACTCGACGGGTCGGACGCAGTTCACGCCGATCCTGATTACTCAGCCGCCTACCTGATCCTCCGAACCGACGCCGACGATGGTTTGGAGGGTCACGGATTCTGCTTCACCCTGGGCCGGGGAAACGAGATAGAGGTGGCCGCTATAGAGGCTCTTGGCCGGATGGTGATCGGTCTGGAAATCGGCGACATCGTTCGCGAGCCAAGGAGTTTCTACCGGCTGCTCACCCAGGATTCCCAGATGCGGTGGTTGGGTCCCGAGAAAGGTGTCATCCACATGGCCGCCGCCGCGGTAATCAACGCGGTGTGGGACCTGGTAAGCAAAATCGCCGGAAAGCCGCTCTGGAAGTACCTGGCGGACCTTCCTCCCCCGGATTTGGCCGCGATGGCCGACTACCAGTACCTGTCCGATGTGCTCACGGAGGATGAGGCAATCGAGATACTCCGCCGCGCCGAGCCGGGAAAGGCTGAGAGGGAGGCCCGGTTGATGGATCACGGCATTCCGGCATACGCCACCAGTCCGGGCTGGTTGGGCTACTCGGACGAGAAACTGGTTCGGCTGTGTCGCGAGGCCGTTGACGACGGCTACACCTTGATCAAGCTCAAGGTGGGAGGTTCCCTGGCGGATGATCAGCGTCGCCTCGTCTTGGCGCGGGAGGCCGTCGGGCCGAACGTACGGATCGCTGTCGACGCCAACCAGAAGTGGGATGTGGACGAAGCCATTGATTGGATGGCTTCGCTGTCCTCTCATGCTCCCTACTGGATCGAGGAACCGACCAGTCCGGATGATGTGCTGGGTCATGCCGCTATCCGGAGAGCGGTTTCGCCGGTCAAGGTTGCCACCGGCGAGGCCGTTCAGAATCGGGTGATGTTCAAACAGTTCCTACAAGCAGGGGCTCTCGACATCATGCAGATCGACGCTACCAGAGCAGGTGGGGTGAATGAGAACATCGCCAATCTGCTGCTGGCGGCCAGATTCGGGGTACCGGTGGTTCCCCACGCCGGTGGGGTGGGTTTGTGCGAGCTCGTGCAGCATCTGGCGATGGTTGACTTCGTAGCTGTGGGGGGAGAGATCGAGGAACGTTCGATCGAATACGTCGATCACCTGCATGAACACTTCGTTGATCCGGTAAGGGTTGTTGACGGCGCCTACATGGCGCCTCTGCGACCGGGTTTCAGTTCCCGCATCCGGCCCGGATCGATCAAGAGATATCGGTACCAGACCGGCAGTGTGTGGAGGCGATAGCAAGGCGCCGCCTGGTTTGATCTGCGATCCTTAGCCATGATCGCAGCTATCAAGCAGCCGGATGGTCATTCCACCAGCGGGTCCAGCTTGTCCAGTAGGATCCTCACCTCGACCAGCCCTCGCGCTACATAGTCGCTGCTTCCCCAGTTCTCGTAGAAGTTCTGGTACAGGCTGTTCGCCATTCCGAATCCTGTGTGGATGTTGTCGTCGCCGGTTTCTTTGACCAGTCGGTCGATGGTTCGGTAGAGGGAGGCGTGGCTGTCGTGTTCCCAGTTGCGTTCTTGGGCGATGGCTTTGATCATTTGTGCTGCGGCGCCCCAGCCTTTTTCGGAGGCTTGCCGGGAGTCACCTTCGGCGAGTTCTTCGAATCCCTGGGCGAGCAGCTGCCAAGCCGGCTCCTGGTAGGTGATCGTTTTCATAGGATACTCCTATCTCTCGAGTAGTGGCTCGAGTTTGATCAACAGGATCCTTACATCTGCCAGCCCGCTTGCTACGTAGTCGCTGCTTCCCCAGTTCTCGTAGAAGTTCTGGTGTAATCCGTTGGCCACACCGAACCGGTTGTGGATGTTGTCGTCGCCGGTTTCTTTGACCAGTCGGTCGATGGTTCGGTAGAGGGAGGCGTGGCTGTCGTGTTCCCAGTTGCGTTCTTGGGCGATGGCTTTGATCATTTGTGCTGCGGCGCCCCAGCCTTTTTCGGAGGCTTGGCGGGAGTCACCTTCGGCGAGTTCTTCGAATCCCTGGTGCAGCAGCTGCCAGGCGGCTTCCTGGTAGGTGATCGTTTTCATGGGGTTCTCCTATCTCTCGAGTAGTGGTTCCAGTTTGATCAGGAGCATTCTTATGTCGGCCAGCCCGCTTGCTACGTAGTCGCTGCTTCCCCAGTTTTCGTGGAAGTTCTGGTGTAATCCGTTGGCCACACCGAACCGGTTGTGGATGTTGTCGTCGCCGGTTTCTTTGACCAGTCGGTCGATGGTTCGGTAGAGGGAGGCGTGGCTGTCGTGTTCCCAGTTGCGTTCTTGGGCGATGGCTTTGATCATTTGTGCTGCGGCGCCCCAGCCTTTTTCGGAGGCTTGGCGGGAGTCACCTTCGGCGAGTTCTTCGAATCCCTGGTGCAGCAGCTGCCAGGCAGCCTCCTGGTAGGTGATAGTTTGCATGCGTCTCTCCCGCAGTAGCCCAACGTAATTACTTACGGTGCATCATAATACAGATGATAATATTAGTTAGCAGGGACAGGTAGCAGGATGACTGCTCAACCGATTATGGACATGACCAAACCGACCGCTACCAAGCCAACCCCTGTCCATTGCAGTCGATGGAGTCGCTCCTGGAAGAACATGACCCCGCCAACCACCGCGATTACCCGACCGCTTTGGGAGAGCAGTCCGATCAGCCACGCCGGGGCGTAGGCCAAGCCATAACCGAAGGTGACAAAGGATATGGCGTCGATGAGCCCGACCAATCCGAGCAGCCAACCGTTGCGCCAGGTGATCTTCGCCTGCCCGGCGTCCCAGTCATCCAGTCGAGAGGATTTGCCTCGGTCGTGGATTCGGCGGGTTATGCGGGAGATGATCAGAAAGATGAACGCGACGTAGGCCACCGTGTAGAAGCGTTGGGTTATGATCGTCCAGTTGGAGTCCAGACCGTCTCGAATGGGAATCTTCAATCCGGCGTTCGAGAGGGACCCCACCAGCACCGCAATCATGGCGAACACCGGTCCCCAGGTAACGAGCCTTACCTTGGCGCCTTTCTCGATGATCAGGGACGCCAGCACCGCTCCCAGCGTCGCGATCGGTATCCCGATCCACTGGACTGCCGTCGGTCGTTCGGACAGTAGCCAGTACGAGTAGAGGACGGTGATGGCGCCGGAAAGGGCCGAAATAGGGCTTACCACCGAAACCGGTCCCAGACGGAGCGCCATGTAGCTTCCCAGGAAGGAGGTGGCGGCGGCGGCGCCCAACAAACCCAGCAGGATGATCTGATCCGAGGTGATCTCGAGAGGGACGCCGATCACCAGCGCCCACCCGATCATGATGACGAAGGCAATGGTGAGGGTGGCGGTGGTGGACCGTAGAACCCCGAACCGCCGAGCTACTACCGCCGTGAGGAGGTTATTGACCCCGAGGGTAACTGCTGTGATTACACCGAATAACGTCCCTAGAAGCATGCTGAACCGCGCGTTGGTAAAAGGAACGAACCGGCATCCGGAGGCTTGGGCTTGACAGCCCTCCTAGCTTCCGTGGACAGCCTCGGATCGGGCTGCTCCGGCGGCGCCGGCTGCTCCCGCCACCTTCGTGATGTCGGTCTGCTGCGCCTGCTGCGGCATCCAGCTGACCATCCTGTTGAACATCTTGTTGAGCAGGTAGAAGGTTGTGAGCGAGTAGAAAGCGACCACGATCGCCACCACTACCAAACGAGCCGTATTGGTTTCCTGGACCGCCGCCGCCGCCATGAAACCAAGTCCGGTCGAGAAACCCAGGAACTCTCCGGCGATGGTGAGCGACCAGCCCAATCCACCCGCCAGGAGCAGGGCAGTTCGCAGCTCCGGCATAGCGCCGGGAACTACCACCCGAAGATAGGTGTATAGGCGTGAGGCGCCCAAGGTTCGAGCACTCTCGATGTAGCGGTCCGGTACATTCGAAACGGAGTTCATGGTGGCTACCACGAGCGTCACCCAAACTCCGAACCCGATAAAGATGGTAGTGGCGCGCAGGCCGGCGCCCAAGGCGAACTGCATCCATGGAATCGCGGCCAGCAAAGGAATCATCCTCAGGAAATTGAACGGCGCCCACGAGATCTGGCGCAGAGCCGACCAGTAGGGGATCGCCAGACCGGTAACGATACCGGCCACCAGACCGAGCGCCAAGCCGACTACCAATCGGGAAAGGGTCATGAACGAGTGGAAACCCAACGCCAGCCAGACTGCGGTCCAAGTTCTTCCCTCGGCGCCTTCTTGACTAGGAAAGGGCGCCAGTTCCCCAAACTGTAAGAGTACTCCCGGCAGGTTGACGCCTCCGGTGAGGTCCCAGTTGCCGGATAGGCGGTAAATGCCCCCCTCGCGATTGAAGAAAATGTACTCGAATCCTGGAACAAGTGGATGCTCCAACATTCCGCTCGGCGCCACCATCGAGACGAGTTGCCATCCAACGAGCAACACCAACCAGGTCACAAAGAAAGTCGGGTTCTGTATGGCGAATCTCTTGATGCGCTCGGGCAGGCTGATAACGCTCCTGCCGATTCGGGCGAAGGTCTGTGATGTTGCCCTAGGTCGCATACCAAACGGATAGGCCCAGAACAGAACGGTCCATGCCGTCAAGAAAGACCAATTGAGGTATAGCAACCCGTCTTCGAACCTCCACCTACCTACGATGTCAGAGCTATACATCAGAATATAGGCCGAAGCAGGCAGCCAGACGAACCATCCAAGCCAGAACGAAACGGTAAACAACCTGTGTTGCTTCAAACCTTGGTCGCTTCCTCTTCAGTGATACCGAGGTGGGCGAGAATGGTCTTGGTGACTTCAACAGAAGGAGCACTAGCCCGTACGTCTTCGTCGCGGGGACGGGAGAGGTTCACCTGAATGTCGTCAACCAGACGTCCCTCGGCCAGCAATATCACCCGATCCGCCAGGATCAGGGCTTCCTCGATGTCATGCGTTACAAAGAAGATGGTCTTTTTCGTTTCCTTCCAGAGGTCAAGGAGAACCTCATGAAGGTTTCTTCGTGTGAAGTAGTCAAGAGAACCGAAAGGCTCATCCATAAGGATGACATCAGATCCGACAGCCATCGAGGACGCGAGGGCGACACGCTTGCGCATACCTCCGGAAAGTTCGCGTGGCCACGAATCAGCGAATTCGGTGAGTCCAACCGCATCCAGCCAGTGATCGGTGGTACTGTCTCTTTCTTCTTCACTGACGTTCATCGCCCGCAGACCGAACTCGATGTTCCTGCGGACGTTCAACCATGGAAACACCGTATCTTGTTGGAACACCATTGCTCGGTCCGCCCCGGGTCCCATCACAACCTCGTCTCCAAGCGTTATCTGCCCGGCGGTCGGAGGCTGAAGACCGGCAAGTACCCGTAATAGTGTGGTCTTGCCGTGGCCGGACCTGCCGACGATACAAACGAACTGGCCCGGTTGAACATCAAAAGTCACATCCTGGAGGGCGTTTACCAATTGGCCGGAGCGGTGTTCGAAAACACACCAAAGCCCTTCGAAACTGACACGTCTTGACATTGATTCGTCTTCTCCTTATCTAGAGACCAAGCCGACGCCCGGCTTCTGACCACCTGGTGAGGAATCGAATGATCACTACCAAGACTGCATCGACCAATACCGCCAGAACCCCGTAGAACGTGATCAGGGCAACCAACGCCGAGGGTGCTTCCACAAGGCCGATCAGGAAGCGCCAGATATCGATGAGGTGGCCGCCTCCGATCTGGATTCCGAGCACCTCGACCAAGACCCCCAAACCCCAGGCGCCGGCCAGCGCAATCCGGAAGCCACCTGCTATCTCGGGAACGGTTCCGGGAAGATACACCCACCTGAAAATCGATCTGGGCGAGCCGCCCAGCGTCAAAGCGGATTCCACTATCCCTACAGGGATGTTCTCCGCGGCCCGACGGCTGAAGAAGTACATGAGGAGAGTGGTGTAGAAGGTTACCAATCCGATCGTTGTCATGATCGGAACCTCGACGCCGAACCAGATGACGAAGAAGGGCGCGGCGACGAAAATCGGCGCGGTGCCGAAAAATGAGGCTACCGGCGTGAATACCTGAGCCACCTTGGGGAACACCAGGCTGCTGAGCCCGATGGTTATCCCGAACATGGTTCCGAGTGCGGCTCCTATAAGAATCCGAATGATGGTCACCACCAAATGCACGGCGTAGCCGTAGCAGTAGTCGGGTAGTTGACCGATTGCTACCGGTTGATTACCCGGCAGCGCATCGACCGGCGAGTACTGGTAGCCGATCAGGCTCGAACCTACCTGACGCCACCAACTGTCGACCCGATCAGGATGCCGATCAGGACATGCGTGAACGAACTTGGCGCGCATTTCGTCGCTCGAACCGAGATTGTTTACGAAATGGCCTATCGCGTCGAGGGGAGGAGGTATGTCGTAGTACAAGGGAGACGCCTCAATCGACAGTAGCCACCACGCCAGGAAGAACAGGGCCATACCGAGGAACGTGTAGAGGACATAGAGCATACGGCGCTTCGTCCTGACTTTTCGCGCTCGTTCCCTTACTTCGAGAACATCGGTGGAGGTCATCGTCACTGGCTATCGGTTTCCCTTACTTGTGGTAGGTGCTCTTTCTGAGATTACAGGAGAGAGCGGGGCCAGGTTACCTTGACCCCGCTCTGCTCTTTGCCCCTATCGGGGCTGCCTGCAAAGTGCAGGAGTAACTGATTTCGGGTTTGTTCTTGCCTGGGTCAGCCGATCAGCGCCGCCTCCATGAAGCGCTCTGCATCGTAGAAGTTGTAGTTGTCGTACAGGACGTGCGCCTGGTCCACCAACTCCTGCTGGCTCTCGGACAGGTTCATGTCCATCGCCCGGGAGAACAACTCATCCGTACGCTCCTGCATACCCCGCAGGTCGTAGTAGATCTCCTGGGCCAGCAAGAACTGTTCCAACCCGGCCTGGGTGTCGTAATTCTCGGACAGGACCCCCCGCGCCTTCAGGGCTTCGATCTGAGTTCGGAACACCGTTTCAGGGTGATAACTCGGCTGGCTCAGATCCCAGAGGGCTTCCTGATCTTCCCAGTTGAATGACGGGTCGATCGTATCCCAGATCACTCCTATGTCATCAGGCTCCATCGAGAGACCACGCTTCTCGTTGATGATGTTGGCCTCGATTTCCCAGCCGGTGCGCTGGGTCTCAGGATCCTCAAGATAGGCGAGGATGCGGTTGGCCATAGCGACGACCCGGTAGGCCAGATCCGGGTTCTCCTCGACCCACTCTCGGCGGGACAGCAATCCGGTTCCACCGACGGTGGCCGAAGCGATGGCGGTCTGCTGAGAGACGGCGTCGTGCTCGTACATCATGGCGAAGTTGATGAGCGGATCCCAACCGTTACGCATCATCTGCACCAGAGTCGGGGCGCCGTAAGGCATGGCGAATTCGATTCTGCCGGCTTGCGCAGACAACTGGACTATGGTCGGATCGTCCACATAGACCGGGGTGGCGTAATTGCGCCAGTCATTCGTGGTGATCTGGATAGGCTGGGTGTTACCGTCGTCATCAAGTACCGGATTCCCATCCCTGTCGAGAAGAACAAGTTGGTTGCCCTCACCGTCCAGCGCCGGAATGTTCTCCTGAACGTCCTCCCACCACGCGGGTAGGTAGGCGAAGAACGCATCCGAGTACTGGGACTGGGTCGTGCTGTGTGGCGGGATGTGGACTTCCTTACCGACCAGCTGCTCTACGGCCGCCGTAGCCGCGTCCGCGAAGCTCATGCCTTCATCCATGAACTCGATCGCTGTCTTGGACTCGCTGTCGGGCGCCACCAGGATTGCGTATCCCACATAGATATCCGCGAAGTGGATGGGCGGAATGCTCTGGCCGAAGGTCTCAAGAGTTCCGAATACGCCCGGAACCCATCCCTGGGCGACATCGCCGTCCCCGCGTTCCAGCCATGGAACGATCTCCTGGGAAGCTGTGAAGTAGTGATAGGTCGGCTGGTTGGGAGTGATGGTGATGCCCCACTCTTCCCACCATCCGAGATCAAGCGGAATCTGCCAGTAGGCAAGGTCGGCGCAGCATGGATAGATGCCCATGCGCACTTCGGCTTGTCTGATCTCGGGCGCCGTGACCATCGAAGCCTCTTCCAAGGCCATCTGGGCCGCCTCCGCTTCTTCCGCGGCCATTGCAGCGTCCGCAGCTGCCGCTGCCGCCGCCTCTTCAGCCTCCGCCAAGGCCGCTTGTGCTTCTGCGTCGCCTGCCGCTGCCGCCGCCTGAGTCGCCTCTAGCTCGGCTTGCGCCTCTTCCAAGGCCGCCTGCGCCGCGGCCGCGTCTGCGGCTGCCGCGTCTGCGGCCGACTGCGCGGCTCTGGCCTCCTCAGCCTGACGTTGAGCCTCGGCTTCGGCTGCCGCGGCTGCTTCTTCCGCTTCAGACGTAGCGTCGCCGTCTCCGCAGGCGACAGCCAGCAACGACAGGGCGGTCATCAAAACGATGACCCCTGTAAATCTCTTCATATGAATCGTCCTTCCGCTCGCTTTCTTGCCGCGACCCGACGGATCACGACTCCGATTGCCCTTAGGCCGGTGCTTCGACCTCCGCATACTATATACGACGAATTGAACCCGGTTGGCCGATATTCGCGAGTAGCTTCAGGTCTCCTCCCTGGCCCAACTCCGGGGAAGGCTAGCCGAAGTCGGTGGTAGGGGCGAAGCGCTGCAGCGGAGGAAAGGCTTCGACCTGGCGGCGAGCAGGTAATCAGCCCCAATTTTTTATGCAGGGTTTTTTGGATTGGGTGGCCGAGAGAGATGCTAGGGACACCCCTGACCTGGCAGGATAGCTGCCTCGGCGGCCTCGCCTGCCGGAGCGTGACCCTTCACCGCAGGGTGAACGCCGGGACGCCCCACGAAAGTGGGCTTGACGTGGTCTTTTGAGTTCGGTATGTCCGGGGCATGGAGAATCACGGCTAGGAGAGTCGGAGCAGGATGATCCCGGCGATGGTGATCAGGTTTATTCTGGTGGAGTCCCGGATGGCGTTCCAATCTGCGGACTGCCAACTGACAAACCACTCGGCGCCCACGATCTGGATAACCCCGAACCAAATGATGAGCGCAGCCAGGAACGCCAGGTAGCCGAACAGCTTGGCTGACTCCCAGGCTGGTTCCGGTGCGGTCAGGGCGATGGCTAGGTAGTAGCTGCCGATCGAACCGAGAACGGTCACCACTACCTCGAATAAGAGGATCGTGACGAAGGCTAGGCGGTGGAGGAATGGCGACCTGATCTCCCGCCACCGGGTACCTCGGTCCCGGTTGGTGGTGTCCATCGTCATGATGTGTTCCACGAAGCGCAGGTTGGATACCGGCGCGGTGATGTTGTTGAGGCAGACGACGGCGCCCATGACCGTGGTTCCGATCAGCAGGAATAATGGAATCAGCCGGAATACGATCTCAACTGCGGTGATGGTCGGTTCCATCAGGTTCCCTGCCGAGCCGACGAGGGAAGGCCTGCCATCCCGACTACCTGCACACCGTCGGTATGCGAGTCGCTCATCCGGGCAGCCGCCGCGCCATCATCTTCTCGACCACGCCGCCGATCGTAGCCAGGAACACCTCGAGGCCGAGCTCGGCCAATCGCGGCGAGCAGTCGGCCGCTGCGAAGCTCTGCGGTTCGGCCAGGCGGGCCCAGTGGGGCGCCAGGGTGTTGGGGCCGGTTACGCCGCCCTTTCCCAGGTCCGAAGCCACATACAGGGTGTGGGTGACCCCCGAATTGATGATCCGTATCATGCACATCTCGCAAGGTTCCAGGGAGCTGACCAGGGTGTGGCCCCGCAGGTCGGCCTGATTACCGAGTTCGTTCTCGTAGCGGGTGAGAAGCGTCATCTCGGCGTGGAAATCGCTCCTGAACCTGGGAAAGAACATCCGGTTGCGTTCCTGGAGGATCACCTGACCGTCCGGGGCGACAATGAGGGCGCCGATAGCAGCGTTCCCCTCCAGGCCACCCTCGATAGCTTCGCTGATGGTGAGGCGGGCGAATCGGTCGTGGGGACGTATTTCAGGATGCGCCGCCACTTCGTCGGCGATCCCTACGAGCCTGTTGCGCGTTTCCGCAGGGATAGGGCCTGCTTGTTCCATCTCGTGCTCCTTTATGGACGCAATGATAGGCGCCGATATCGCCGGTCAGGAGCGTAGACCTTGCGGCGCGATTCGCAGAGTAGCCGCCTGAACCCGGCGTGTTGGCGATTCTCTCGCTTGACGAGACCGGGTAGAAACGGTCGGGGAGTCCTGTCTATTGGAGTATTCGTAAGCCTTCCTTCTCGGCCGCCACCGAGAGCCTCTTGTCGAGACTCACGAACGTCAGCGCAGCCGGTAGTTGTTCGTTTACCAGTAGCGCGGCGCCCAATTGAGCTGCGTCGGCTGCTCGTAGTGGGTGACGAGCGAGGAGCGCACATGCCCGGGTTCTGACCGCCAGAACTTCCGTTACTTCGTTCCAGGTGTCGGCAAAGTTCCTAAAGCGTCGGAGAATATGCCGTCTCTTTTCCCGAGAGAGGGACCCCTCACGGGTTCGGCGTTCGATACTGCTGATCACCTCGATTCGCGTCCATGCCCAAGTTACTACGGTGGGATCATCGGTCAGCCATTTGCGTGCGGATTGACTACCCGCTTCCGCGACCACCAGTGGGACGAGAGCCGATGCGTCCCAATACCTCACGCCCGATCGGCTCGCTCGTCTTCCAACGCTTCGGAGATGCTAACGGGAAGTTCTATCGGTGGCTGATTCAGGATCCGAGCCGAGTCACCGTGGCCGGGCGTTACCAAGCCCAAGGACACCAAGCGGTCCAGATCACCATCAGAGTCGTCTACGGCGGGTAGCAACCTGGCGATCGGTCGGCCCCGTTCGAGAACATCGATCTCATCGCCGCGTTTAACCCGGCGAAGGTAGCTGGACAGATTAGCCTTGAGTTCAGTGACGGACGCTACGGTCATATGACCAGTATGGTCACATAGAGTTAACCAGTCAAGTCCGGTATGTAGGGCAATCCGTTCGCCCGAAGCGGGTTATCCACTATGTAGCTTCGATGCAGGGGCCAGGTAGTCGGCCAGGTAACGGCCGGTAATAGTCGATGGGTCTTCGGCCAACTCGGTAGGGGTACCTTCGAATACGACGCGTCCACCGTTCTGCCCCGCTCCGGGTCCTAGATCGATGATCCAGTCGGCATGGGTCAACACGGCTAGGTGGTGTTCGATGACGATAACCGACTTGCCGGAGTCGACCAGTCGGTCGAGAAGTTTCAGCAAGTGGTCGATGTCGGCGAGGTGGAGTCCGGTAGTTGGCTCATCAAGTATGTAGATTCCTCCCTTCTTGGCCATGTGGATAGCCAGTTTGAGTCGCTGGCGTTCTCCGCCGGACAGGGTGGTGAGAGGTTGACCGATCGTGAGGTATCCGAGACCGACCTGGACAAGCCGGTCGAGTATGCGGTGGGCGGCCGGAACTCGCGAAGCGCCGGCGGCGAAGAAGTCTCGGGCCTCAAGAACGGACATGCCCAGTACCTGGCTGATGTCCTTGCCCCCGAAACGGTATTCGAGGACGGCGTCCTGGAACCGCTTCCCCTCGCATTCCTCGCAGACGACCGGGACGCTGGCCATTATGGCCAGATCGAAGTCGATCACTCCGGCGCCCTTGCAATGTGAACAGGCGCCTTTGGAGTTGGCGCTGAACAGGCCCGGCTTCACCCCGTTGGCCTTGGCGAACGCTTTGCGAATGGGGTCGAGCATCCGGGTGTAGGTGGCCGGATTGCTTCGCCGTGAGCCTCTGATCGGGCTTTGGCCCACCGTCACCACTCCTTTCCGTCCGGAGACCGAGCCGGTTATCAGCGAGCTCTTGCCCGCGCCGGCCACGCCGCTCACCGCTACCAGAACACCCAGCGGGATATCGACATCGACATCGTGCAGGTTGTGGGTGGCGGCGCCTCTCACCTCCAGCGTTCCCGACGCCGCCCGCACCGACCGCTTGAGGGCGACGCGATGCTTGAGATGCTGTCCGGTGGTTGTTTTACCGGCGCGCAATCCGTCCGGACTGCCTTCGAACATCACCTGCCCACCCATGGATCCGGCGCCCGGGCCGATATCCACGACATGGTCGGCTACGGCGATCACCTCCGGCTTGTGTTCTATGACCAGCACGGTGTTGGAGTTGTCGCGCAGGCGCAGCAGGAGGTTGTTCAATCGGGCGATGTCGTGCGGGTGGAGTCCGGCGGTCGGTTCATCGAATACATAGGTAATGTCGGTCAGCGGTGAGCCGAGATGGCGGATCATCTTGGCCCGCTGCGCCTCGCCGCCCGATAGAGTACCGGAAGGCCGGTCGAGGGAAAGGTACCCCAGGCCGATCTCCACGAAGGATTCGAGCGTCGCCTGCAACGCGGAGAGCAGCGGCCCCACGGTCGGTTCGTCCAGTTTGCGCACCCACTCCACCAAGTCATCGATCTGCATAGCACAGGTGTCGGCGATGCCGGCGCCGTTGATCTTGGAGGAGCGAGCGGTTTCGTTCAGGCGGGTTCCGTTGCAGTCGGGACAGTCTGTGTAGATGGCCGCCCGGTCTACGAACGCCCGGATGTGCGGCTGCATCGATTCCCTGTCCTTGGAGAAGAAGGACTTCTTGACTCGGAGGATCAGCCCCTCGTAGGTGGCGTTCATGTCCATCATCCTCACCTTGACGGGTTCCCGGTAGAGGAAGTCATACAGTTCCTCCTCGGTGTAGTCCCGGATCGGTTTATCGGGGTCTACGAATCCTGACTCGGTGAAGGATCGCACCGCCCAGCCGCCCTTTTTGTAGCCCGGAATGGTAATCGCCCCGTCGACCAGCGACTTGGAATCGTCGTAGAGCCGGGTCAGGTCGATATCGGGCACGGTTCCCCGTCCTTCACACCCGGGACACATACCACCGGCTCGGGTGAAGGTCTTGGTGACCGTCTTGGCGGAACCGCGTTCCACTGTGATAGATCCTTTTGCCCGGACCGAGGGGACGTTGAAAGCGAAGGCGTTGGGTGAGCCCAGCCGGGGTCGGCCCAGTCGGCTGAAGAGGATACGGAGCATGGGGTTGACATCGGTGACGGTTCCCACTGTGGAGCGGGCATCGGCGGTTATCCGTTCCTGGTCGACGATGATGGCGGTGGTGAGACCTTCGAGAAGGTCGACATCGGGGCGGGCCATGGTCGGCGTCATTCCTTGGAGGAAGGTGCTGTATGTCTCGTTGATCAGCCGCCGGGACTCGGCCGCGATCGTGTTGACCGCCAGGGAACTCTTGCCCGACCCGGAGACCCCGGTGAACACCGTCAAGCGGCGTTTGGGGATATCCACGCTCACATTCTTCAGGTTGTTCTCACGCGCTCCTGACACCCGGATCAGGTTTCGACGATCAACCACATCCACCTCCACGCCGACGCTGCGCCTACCGTCCCAGTTTTCCAACTTCCAGCCTAAGGCGCCGGATTACCGGACTTGCCGATGGATTACCGTCGTCGTAGCCGGACCAGCTGTCCTGAGGAGCGACAGAACGCGAAACACCCCTTCCGTTTGTGCGATTGCCCGAAGTGGGTTCGGCCCTCCAACCGCCGCCTCCTCGGCGTCGAACGCGTCCCGCCCGGCTCATGCGACAGGCCCGCCGCCAGTTCACCGCCTCGGGGCCGGATCGCACCTGGGTTGCGGACATCACCTATGTTCCCACCGGACCTATGTTCCCACCGGGGCCGGGTTCGTGTAACTAGCCCCAATTTTTATGCAGCGGGTTTGATCGGGTAACTGAGAGAGTGATGAAATGAACCCCTTGACCTGGGAGGATGGCTGCTTGGCGGCCTCGTCTGGCCGGAGTATGATCCTTCATCGCAGGTGAACGCCGGGACACTCTACAAAAGTGGGCTTGACGTGGCCTTTTCGGGTTCGGTGTGTCTGGGACATGAAGTGAATCAGGGCTAGCCGTAGTACTCGACCTGTGGTCACAGAAAGTGGTGGCATGGCCATGCTAACCGACCTGGCCACATCATTGGTCACCGACGCCCTGGACATGGCCATCAGCCGGCGGAAACCCGGGAGGGTCGTCCACCATTCGGACCTGGGCGCCAAATACACCTCGGCGACTTTCTGCGCCCGCTGCCGCCAGGTCGGCATCATCCCTTCCATGGGACGGAAGCGAACGCCTAGGAGAAGGAGTCTGCTCTATGATGGCGGCCGAACGAGCGCCCAGCGCCCAGAGCCCTAAGATCATCAACCCGCACACCGAGACCGGTGACGGTGTGGACGTCTTCGTCTTAAGTCGCTAAGAGATTCAGGAGAGCGGTAGTGTACAGTGATCGTTTTCTTCGCTCCCAAAAAAAGGGTGGTATATTGGTGAAAGATTTTTATTTAAAGTGGTTGGTTGGTGGCGTGGTGTTGGTGTTGTTGTGTGTGGGTGTGTTGGTTTCCCAGCGGGCGGAGGCGCAGGGGGTTTGTGTTGTTGGTTTGAGGGTGGGTCCGGGTGAGAGTTGCACGTATCCAGGGACGGATACGGTGTTTCGGGTTGACGACTCGGGTCGTGGCCGTTTCCTCTTTGTTACTGCCGGGACAGGGATAATTGATCTTGGTAATACTACTTTCAATGGTGTGACGTATTGGTTCAGGGCGTCGAAGCAGGCGGATGGTAGGTGGCTGATCGAGCAGGCCGGTTCTGATACGGTTTCTACTACTACTACTACTGCCACCACTACGACGACGGTCGTCGTCGGTGATCCTTCTACGGTGATGTCCCCTCGCGTGGTTTGGGCCCCGTCTGTGGGTTTGCTGGGTGAGTACATGTATCTGGTCGGGACCGGATTCTCTCCTGATAATGGGGTTTCGGGGTTTGTGCTTCATGATTCGGGTGTGGCTTCGGATGCGTTTGATAACGGACCGAAGGAGGCGGCGCTTTGTCGGCGGGTGATCAGGGAAGGCATCGAAGCGACGGTTTCCAGTACGGATCATCAAGGGGCTGTGACTGTAAGTTTTCGGGTGGAGACCCCTTCATTCGGGGTTGGTGATCACAACTACGTATGTTTGGCCGATGACTCGGGGAGGGTGGCGGAAACCGACGTGCGACGGGTTCGGGTCGAGGCCGCGCCGCCCGCCCTAACCGGGCCTCCTGTCAAGATACACATCCCCCCACAACCGTGGGATCCTACCGGTGGCACACCCTTTCTTGGTCAATATGTGGATTTTATCGAGAGTGCGGATGGTTCCATTCGGTTGGAGTATCACTTCAGCACCGAACTCGTGGACAGGCAACGCGACCTTGAAGCGGTTCAACGGATGGTGGAATTCAACGAGGGGCTGTTCGGTAACCGTCCCACACCAATCGTCTACCAGATATTCAAGAGGAATTCGATCTCGATGGCACATTACAGGCCGAATATAACAGCACATGTTGAGTTCCCGCCCCACCAGGATAATCCTAGTTGGTATGACGGAAATATGGTACATGAACTCGCCCATCTGTTCACATATGGGCTCATCCCTATAACCGAGTATCGGATTACAGAAGAAGGCTTTGTACGCAATCCTGCCTTGCCTACAAACGAGATCTGGTTTGACGAAGGCATCAGCATGCAAGCCCAATTCTTGTACACCGAGGACTGGGGCTTCGGCGCCGAAGCTGCACTTGCGTTGGAAAAACTTCAAAAAGGGATCAATGTGTTCGCGGATGTGCCTGATCTATCCTCATTAACAAGGGCTGACGTTAGGTGGCTGAATGCACACCATACTGGGATGTTGTTCTTTACGGGTCTCAGGGAATACGGGATGGATTCTTGGAAGCTGCGTGAGTTCTTGAGGGCCCTTAGCCGGCTTGGCGGACCGCGCCGGATAATAGACAGCCGGATCATTGACACCATAGACATTGTGAAGATCAAACAGGCCGCTCGGGAAGTCCTGGGCACAGACATAACACCCCTTGTCGAACTCTTGGCGCCCGGCATAGCCTACAACTCCTACGTCCATGATTGGCATGTGGAAAGTGGTTACGTGAGAGAATTCTTGGAGCAACACCCGGAGTATACCACACCGGATGTCTCGTGGACTGACTGGCAGGCGGCGGGGTTGTGCGATC
>CAZEZF010000067.1:0-19311 GCA_964516495.1 uncultured Acidimicrobiia bacterium
CCTCGGCGGTCGTGCGTTTGCCCAGGTCAGGAGCTATCCGCGCACGCTCTTAATGCTCTTCATAGAACGTGCAATGACATGCTACTGTGTAGCACATGGAGAAGATAGGGGTACGTGAGTTAAGGCAGCATGCCAGTAGGTGGTTAAGGCGGGTTGGTGAGGGCGAGTGCTTTGAGATCACAGTTCGTGGAGCTACGGTGGCTCGGTTAGGCCCGCCTGCCCCTCCCGGCGGGGCATTGGCGCGGCTAGCCTCGGAAGGATTGGCGGATACTCCCTCCGGCGATCTCTTGATGGCTATTGACCGGCTCGGGTTGCCCTTGGAGGCGGATCCGGTAAGCGGTCGGTTGGCCGATCTCCGGCGCGACGAGCGGTGAGATGTGGTTCCTGGACACCTCGGCGTTCGTGAAGCTGCTGATCTCCGAATCCGAGTCGGTTGAACTACGGCGGTGGTTGCGGGGCCGCGAATTGTTCTCATCGGATCTGCTGCGAACCGAGGCTAGGCGTGCGGTATCGGGCGAACCTCCTCAGGTGCGTCGGCGCTGCGAGCAGTTGCTGAAGGAGATCCCGAAAGTCCGGCTGGCGCCGGCCCTTCTTGACCAGGCCGGGAAGTTGCCCGGCGCGAGGCTGCGCTCTCTCGGCGCCATCCACCTGGCTAGCGCGATGCGGCTCGGCGACGACCTTTCCGGGATTGTCAGCTACGATACGCGCCAACTGGCCGCCGCTGAAGAGTTCGGTATACCCACCCGGTCACCGGGAGTGGACTAACGGGCTTCCATCCCGGCCGGAGTTTCCACTGATTCCTTCGAGGTCGGGCGGTTGAATAGGTATCCCAGGGTTGACGGCGGTGCTGAAAAACAGGTGATTGGATTGGCCCTCCGTCCGCTGACCAGGGTGTTTACCATCGGGGCCGTCGGGCCAAGCCGGGGGTTTCTCAGTAGCCTCCTATAAAGCATTCGATGAACTCGAAGGTGGTTAGGCGGGCTCGGATTCGGGTTCGGGTTGCTCCGGTTCGGGGATAGCCTCGTCCCTAGGCGCCGGTTCAACCCGCAGAATCTGGCCTTTCACACTACGGATGACTACCGGATCCCCGGGGCTGATTCCCGCCTCACGGTGGGCGGTCGCCTTCCAACGGGCCTGGTTTACCTCCACTACCCCATCCGGGTGGAATCCGGTCATCGCCGCGCCGGACATCCCCACCATGTGGTCTCGCCCGATGGTGGGCGTCGAGAAGCGGGCTCGGGCCACGGTCCGCATCCCGATCAGGTAGAAGACGGTGACGGAGATGACGATCACCAGGATCAGCCACCAGGAGGGCTGTATCTGGGGGGCGGCGTCGGTCAGGAAGAGACCGGCGACCAGCATCGATCCGGCGCCCGACCAGGTAAGTGGACCGACGCCCCCCCTTTGGAAGCCGGCGGTCAGCAACCCGATCGAGACCAAGGCCAAGGCGAGGGCCCACCCCCTTACCGGGAGCACCGACAGGCCGTAACCGCTCAACAGCAGGCAGACCGCCGCCACCCCTGCGGCGATGCCGGGACCAAGCGCATAGAACTCGAAGGCTGCGACCGCCAGCCCGATCATCAGCAGGAAGAAGGCCGTTTCCGCTCCGGTGGCGATGCGGAGGGTGCTCATACCCACGCCGGGTTCGTGAAACACCGTCTCCACCGGGACGATTCCGCTGTCCGTGCGTTCGATAGTAAGGGGGGCTGACCTTTCGCCGCGCACGGTGACCACCCTTCCGTCGATCGCAACAAGCAGGTTGCTGATCGAAGGGGCGACGATGTCCACCAGCCCATCGATGGGTTCGGTCACGGTTATGGAGGCGTCGGCATGGTCGGCGAGGACGCCGGTGGGCGCCGAGGTGTCGGTCCGGCCCGCCACAACCGGCGAGGCGTGGCCTATCCGGACCCCGGGCGCGGCGGCCTTGATCGGAGCGGCCGCCAGGATGGCGGCGGCGCCCCCGTAGGCGGATGCGGGACTGGGCCCCACCCACACCGCCAGTGGGAGGGGTGGGTCCTTGATCCGGGCCACCAAGTGATGGACCGCCTCCGATAAGGTGGCCCGTGAATCGAGTTGGATGACGGCGCCCGTGGCCCCGGAGATAGCGGCGACGTCGATCCGGTCGGTAACGAAGCTCACCGCCGTCCGGTCCAGGTTGCCGCTTATCTTGATTATCTCGACGTGACCCTCGGTGGCGGATATTCCGATGTGTGGGGAGGCGGTGGCGGAAGTCATGTGTGGCGGCGCCAAGAGCCAGCCGATCGCGGCAAGCATCAACACAAGAACGGTTCTGGGGATCATCGGGATCATCCTGCAGCATGTTAGATGTAGTAGCCGACCTTCCATTCCGGCTTGATCCTGCATGGTCGGGATTAGCCCCAATTTTTCATGCATGGGGTTTGCGTGGGCGACGGGGAAGCATTGGTGAAATTCCTGACCTGGAGAATGGCTGCTTGGCGGCGTTGCTCGGTTTGGGGCGTGACCTTCACCGGCCGGGTGATTACCGGACGCGCACTCAAAGTGGGTTTGAACCGGCCTTTTCCCGGCGGGTGTGTCCGGGGCATGAGGAATCGGGGCTGACGGCGCGCTGCATCGACTCGAAGATCAGGCGGCTTCGCTAGAGTTGTGGCCGTGAAAGCGTTGTTGGTGTGCGATGCGCCTTGGGTTCGGAACCAGGTCGGGGCTGCGCTCAGCGGGTTCTACGAAATCGTCGAGTTGGATGATCCGACGCAGGTCGAATCCAGATCCTTCAGTGAGGATCTGGCGGTTGTCGATATGCAGGTGGGTTCGATGGGAGGCATGGCGATAATCCGCGCCTTGAAGAGCGCCGGACCGGAGCCCGGACCGATCGTACTGTTGCTGGATCGTAAGGCGGACGTCTTCCTGGCTCGGCGCGCCGGCGCCGACGCCTGGCTGACCAAACCATTCAACGCTCAGCAGTTGCGCGCCGTTCTGGCCTCCGTTGTGCCGGATGGAGCGGAGATCTGAATCAGAGCCTGCATCGTGAGGTGCGTGAATGTTGAGCTCCGCCCATTCGACCTTGCTGGTCATCTTCGGATGCTGCCTGCTGGCCTCCGGTTTTCTTTCGGGCAGCGAAACCGCCCTGACAGCTGTGCCGAGAGAACGGGTTCACCAGCTGGCCTCGACCGGTAAACGAGGCGCTCGGCTGGAAGCCTTGGTGAGCGACCTCGAAGGATCAATAGGCACGATCCTGGTCGCCAACAACTTTGTCAATATTCTTGCTACCACGGTGGCGGCCACCCTGGCGATCAGTCTGGTGGGAGAAGGTTGGGGAACCGCTCTTTCGACGGTGGTGGTGACGATCCTGGTCTTGGTGATCGGGGAGGTAACACCCAAGACGCTGGCGGCTCGATTCCCCGAGCGGTACGGACTGATAGCGGCGATGCCGGTGTGGATGCTTGCCGTAGCTATCCGTCCCGTCTCGCGGATATTCATAGGTTTGGGAAGGGCGATCATCAGGGCGTTGCGTATTCCTCAGTCGGAGGATCATAAGGTCACGCTGGCGGATGTCCGGGCGCTGGCCATCATGGGGGAACGGCGAGGAGAGATAGAGGCGGACGAGAGGGAGATCATCGAGCGTCTCTTTACCACCGCCGGGCAATCGGTCCGAGAGGTAATGACGCCGAGGGTGGACATCGTGACGCTCACCGCGCCGGTGACCTTCAACACGGTGCGGGAAGCGATGGCGACGACCGCCCATTCCCGCTATCCGGTGGTGAGCGAGGAGGGGAATCCGGATTCGATCCTGGGTATTCTCTATGCGAAGGATGTTCTGAGTCTGGGTCGTGACATCTCTACCCGCGAGATCGTCGCCCTGCTTCGAGAACCGTACTACGCGCCGGAGAGCGCACCGGTTATGCGGGTTTTGCGGGATCTGAGGTCCCGCCGGATCGAGATAGCGGTGGTCATGGATGAGCATGGGGGAGTGGACGGCCTGGTGACCATCAAGGACCTGGTAGGTGAGCTGGTGGGGCAACTCCAGGATGAATACGATCCACGGGCGCCGGCGGCTCTGCAAGTAGGGGCTGACACATGGTTGGCGGATGGGCGAACCCCTATTGATGAGTTGCAGGCTGCGACCGGTGTGACGGTCGAGGAGGGGCCCTACTCGACGGTAGCGGGACTTTTCCTCTACCTGTCAGGTCGTATCCCGACCGCAGGCGACGAGGAGCGTCATGAAGGCCTGGTCCTGACCGTGCTTACAATGGACCGTCGGAGGATCTCGAAACTCAGGATACGTTCCATCCAATGAACGAGGAGACGTTCCGGGTCCTAACCGGTTAATATCTGAGCCAGACGGGCAGTGGCGCAGCTTGGTAGCGCGCTTCGTTCGGGACGAAGAGGTCGTGGGTTCAAATCCCGCCTGCCCGACCCTTACTCCATCCATCGGTGGAGATGGACCTAGCTTGGCTAGTATCCTGAGTCAGAACAAGACCGCGAAAATCGCTGCGGGTAGGCCCCTTCCCCGGCGCGTTCCTCCCCCTCCCGGCGGGCCCTCCCCCACCGCCGCCACCTTGGCCGAGACGCGTCCTCCCATACCCCTGGCGGGGTGGTCCCGAACGAACTTTGATCCCTTCACGCGGTCCGGGTCGACGTCGGAAGCGGACCGCCGGTAATTACGGTTAACAACAACATACAGGAGGGGTAGGACAGAAACTATCCCCGAATCCCCGCCGACAGCGGCGTCAGCTGAGAAATGAAGACGGATCCCCATCGCGCAAAGCGGCCTTTTGAGGAGATGCAACCAAACGAACTAAGAGCATGCGCGGATAGCTCCTGACCCGGGTAAGCGCACGACCGCCGAAGATTGAGTTATAGGTTCTGACCAGGGACTTCGAAGTCCGATCCGGTGTCGACACGCTGACAGCGGCCATGGGAACCCACCTATCCGCGCACCCTATAACCCTGATTTTTCATGCCCCGGACACACCGAACCCGAAAAGGCCACATCAAGCCTACCAAGTGGCTATCCTCCCAGGTCAGAAGTTCTTTGCATCTCGCTCGGTTACCCATCCAAACCCCTGCATTAAAAATCGGGGCTAGGTCGCGGTTTCCTCCGATTTCGGCTGTTCGTAAACAGCCTCGAAGATGCGAGGCGCCAGGAAAATCCGATTCCGGTTTCTCTGGCCTACTTCCACGAGGTCTCCCCGGTCGACCAGGGTTCTGATAGCCGCATGGGCCGTCGGCGGGGTTACATCCAAGGCGTTGGACACCCATTTGGCGGTGACGAACGGGAGACCGAAAAGGTGTTCGACCAGCCGCACGACCGAATTGGGTCGTCTTTCGGCGAGTAGTTTGCTTCGCATATCGTGGTGTAGATCAACCAACCGGACGGTACGTTCCTCGGCTTCGCGGGCCTGCTGCTTGACACCGGTAAGGAAGAACCCGATCCAGGGGATGAGGTCGCCTCGCTGGCTGGTGCTCAGCAGGAGGTCGAAGTAATCGTCCCTGTATTGCTCGAAATAGGCGGAAAGATAGAGGAGCGGTTGGGTCAGGGCCTTACGGAGAACCAGCATGAGGGGGATCATCAGTCGACCGATGCGACCATTGCCGTCTAGGAAAGGGTGGATCACCTCGAATTGGTAGTGGGCAAGGGCGAGTTGTATCAGGAGCGGCATCTCCTGGTAGTGGAGGAAAATCTCGAGATCGGACAGTAACTCGCCCATGGCCTCCGGAGGGGGTGGGACGAAGACCGCGTCTCGAAGATTTGTCCCGCGGATCCAGTTGGGTGTCTGCCGGAACTCACCCGGTAGACGGTGCTGTCCTCGAACTCCGGTGAGCAGGCGTTTGTGAATCTCGCGTAGTAGACGCATGGAGATAGGGAAGCCGTCATGGACCCGTTCCAGTCCGTATTCCATGGCTAGGACGTAGTTCCTCACCTCCTGTGCATCGTCGGCGGACGGAGTCTCTCCCGCCTCGAATCTGAGAAGCTGTGGTATGTTGGTCATAGTCCCTTCGATTCGCGAACTCTGTACAGCCTCGAGTCGGAGGTGAGGTCTGATGAGAAGATGGGGATCCGGAAGCAACCGTCCTAGGCCGCCAAGTCGATGAACCGCTCCGGTCGCCTCGTCCAGCAGCTTGACGGTCTCCTGTGGCAGGTCCAACCGGCGGGGTAGAGGGTTCGGATAGAAGGCGTGAAAGCCGCTGAGCGTCATCCGGACCGTTCCACGATCCGTGGAGCGGAAGGCGTCAGGTCGCACCGGGGTCCTTTCGACGGGTGTTGGTAAAGAAATGTGGGATTTTCTTTACTCGGACGGATTCTTAGTAAAGGGAGCTTTATCTCGTGGGAGACTTAGTAAAGCGATTCGCCCTTTACTTTACTAACCCCAATTCTTCATGCCCCCGTCACACCGAACCCGAAAAGGCCACGTCAAGCCCGTCAAGCGGCTATTTTCCCAGGTAAGAGAGTTCATTTCATCTCTCTCGGCTACCCATTCAAACCCCTGCATTAAAATCGGGGTTAAGAGGATGCCAAAACCCCCTGCCAGCCTGAGTCCTATGGTTCCCTGGTCAGCGGGTGGAGGATCAAACCCCGCTCCCGTCCCTTAAGCACCCTCCTAAGACCACCGTTCCTCTGGTCGGCTGTCGGATCGCATCATGGATCCGGTACCGGATTCTCGGGCGCCTCTTGCTCGACGACCGTGGCGTCAGTTGTGATGTCCGACCTGCAGTACCGACACTTGACGGCAGCCGCCTTGATCACCTCGGCGCAGTACGGGCAGATCATCTTGTCACCGGTAGAAACGTTCTTGGCGTCTATCGCATCCTGATTAGATCTCAACAGGAGCACGATCACCAGGCCGATCGGTCCGAGTATGAATCCGAGGGCGAACCCCCCGCAACCGCTTCGACCTTTTCGGGAAGCGAGCATCGCGGCGGCGACACCACACCCTATCCACAGGAGCATCAAGAATAAGTCCATGACTATCCGCCTTTACTGGTCGGTGAAATATATTATCTAGTGTAGTAATCCTGTATATATAGGCGACCTCCGTTATACCCAGCCGGTTTCAGGCTGTAGCGATCGGTCTTGCGTCCATGGACCTTCTGCACACTTGATCAGACGATAGAATCCAGATGGGACATCACGGCGTAGTTGAAGGAGTTGAGGGCGCTGCTCACGTCGGCGATCTCTGTCGCTGATACCCGGGCGGCGTTATCGCTGATCGCCCGGGCTCGAGGCGACTTGACATGGACCTCGGCTACCCGCTCCAACATAAGGAACCAGCCGATCGCCTCCTCCACGGATCCGCCCACGGTCACCGGTCCATGGTTGCGCAGGAAGACCGCCTTGGTCTCGGCGAGGGCGGCGGCGATCCGTTTGCCGGTGTCGAAGTCTGATACCTGAACCTCTTCGCCCTCAAAGACGGCGTGATCCTCAAAGAATGCGGTGGCTTCCTGGCAGATCATGCGGAATTGTTCGACGTTGGCCGACCACGGGGTGGCGTAGGGGGTGTGGGTATGCGCCACCGCCACCACCTCGGGTCGGGCTTCGTGGATAGGAGCATGAATGTAGTAGGCGGTTATGTTGATGGGATGACCCCCCTCCACGGCGCCATCCGGTCCCACCAGTACGAGGTCAGCCGGCGTGGTTCGCCGAAACGGCACACCGTGACGGATGAGCCACATGTGTCCGGTCTGCTCGGGGTCGCGGGCGGTGATGTGACCGTCGCCGAGTGAGCCCCAGCCGAATGCGCCGAATAGGCGATAGGCGGTCACCAGCGTCCGCTTCCGGTGGTTGCGGAGTTCCTCGGCGATGGCGAAGGTGGGTTCAGGTTGTACCGACCCTGCGTTCGATCTAAGGCCGGATGCCCAGATGGGTGTCTGCATGTTGAGCGTTCTCCTTTGCCGGTCTCTCCTGCGTTCGATGGGAGAAAAGGCTAGCTGTCTATGGGTGGGCCTCGTTCAGGTCCGACCAGCCGCCGGCCTACGGAGCGGCGGTTCGAAGCGTTGGCTTGTTGGTGTAATGGCGGTTTGTCTTCGGTAGGAAGTCATGTCCAATGTATGCATCCTATGTCGTGACCTGGGGAAAAGAACGAAGAGGAAGGGTCTTGGCGGGGTCAGCTTCGATCAACATGAGTCGGGGGAGGGAAACCGTCGACGGCGTTACCCATGGGAAAGGTATCCACCATCGAGTATCCAGTCGCATTGCGCCCGGCCGGGGAGCTCCGGCCGGGCGGTCAAACGTAACTACCAATGAGCAGTAGTCTGGGGGGCCACTAGCTAGGATGGTCTTGACCACGGAGGCAAACGTGTTGCTAAGGGAACTCCGCGTTCGGCGGGCCACCACACCCCGACCGGTCTCGCGTTATCAGGAGCGAACCCAGACTTCCCAGGTACTCGAAGATGGAATCTGGCGTGACTCGTGGGATTCCAGAGTGGCTTTGGCCACGAAGAAGGCTGATATCGAGACCGGCGAGGATCAGAAGGGCGCCTGATACATCTACTTGTTCTGACGAATGAGTCGGACTACTCGATTGATCGGGTGGTTCGTTGGCTGTGGCTAAACGAACCACAACTGAAGGTGCATCGTATCAACCGCGAACAGATATCCCAATGCGGCAGGATGTCGATGGTCTTGGATCGGCCTCCTCACTGGAGAGCTGAAGGTCCGACACCCAAGGTTGCCTGGCTCAGACAACTGCTGCCGGAGCGTGATCCCTACGGAGCGTCACCCGCACCTTCCGCTATCGACGATCTCCTTATCCGCCGTCGTCAATGGCTTGCATGGACCAGGGTTTTCGGCCAACTGGGAACCCGTTGGTTCAATGATCCGCTCAGGACGTATGTGGCGGAATCGAAGGTGTACCAGTTGGCTGTCGCCGGCGGTATCGGCTTCGACGTCCCTCGAACCCTGCTCACATTCGAACGCGATGAGGCGGCGAACTTCAACGAGAGTTATGGACCGTGTATCGTCAAGTCCGTGACTACTGCCTTCTGGGAGTTCTCGGACCAGTCATTCGTCTTCACCTCCGAGGCTGATGAGGCGATTACCGCCGAACCCGAGTCCTGGCGGGCGCAGCCTGTGTTTGTCCAGGAACGAATCGATGGTTCGCACGACGCGCGACTGTTCGTCATCGGCGATGAGGTTCTCGGCGCCCGCCGACATAGAGACTCCTTGGACTGGCGAACCGATCCGAATGCGACTTGGAGGCCTTGGAATCCGGATCGGCTTACAGCCAAACGGGCTGTGGCATATACGCGTGATTTCGATCTCGATTACGGGGCTTTCGACTTCATAATCGGGTCAAAACGGCATGGCGGACCTGTTTTCCTCGAGTGCAACCCATCAGGCGAGTTCGGGTTCCTTGATGACGTACTTGACCGGAGACTGTCGGAATCTATCGGCCGGTTGCTCGTTCGGTTGGTGTATGGCGGAACCCGAACCGAGGCGACTTGAAATCCGATTTCCGCAGGTTGATGTCGCCGGATCGATACAGAGACGCCCGCCGCGCAATAACGTTGGCGATCACTTCCATCGCCGGGGCGCTGTGGAGACGGATCGGCGCGCGTCGCTGTTTCTGGCAAGATGTGGATACTGTCGCCTGTTTGGCGAATCGTCAGACCGACATTGATTCCCGCATGGCGGGCAAACCGAAAGCTGGGCGAGGGGGAGACACACCATCTCGGTAGTGATCGTTCGAATTGGTACGACAAGCTACAGGCCTGTCCGCCTGAGGAGCGCGAACTTGCGGTAGCCACCCTGCTGTCTGTATTCGAATCGGATCAGGATCGTATCCGAGGTGTTGAATCGAAGGCACGCGGTGTACTGCAAACAGCCGGGCTTGTGTTCGCAGGCGACGCCGTAGCTATCAATCTGGCTGTAACACAACACGGAGCATACTCTACAATCGTATTCTATCTTGTCGGAGTGTCTAGTCTGTACTTGGCAGCAGCGATCTGGGCCGCTTTGTGCGTTGATAAACCTGGTCAACGACATGTACTTGATCTCGAGGATGTCACACCTCCGGCAAGAGCCGGATCAGCGCTTGCTGTGGCCACATCGCGAAACAGGATCGCAAGTATCTCGCGAACCAACCTCACGGAGTCGGCAATCTTCGATGCGGCTCGCGCGCTGGTCTGGGCAGCGGCTGCTCTGGTGGCGACGGTCCTCGCCTCTTAGCCCCATTTTTTATGCATGGGGGTTGCGTAGGCGACGGGTATCTGGCAAGCGGTGAGGCGCCGTTCCGATTCTCAGGCTACCAACTCGGCGATCTCCACCGCATTGAGAGCGGCGCCCTTTCGTAGATTGTCGCCCACCACCCACAGGCTTATCCCTCCGGGTTCGCCCAGGGTCGGTCGGATGCGCGATACGAGGACCGGGTCGATGCCTGCCGAGTCGAGCGGGGTCGCTACCCGGTCATCCGACCAGACCTCCACCCCGGGCGCTTCTTCGATTACTCGCCGGGCGGTTTCCGGATCCAAGGGCGAGTCGAACCACATCGTGGCGGAGATCCCATGCCCCACCATTACCGGTACCCGCACGCAGGTCGGTTCCACCGATATGTCGTCACGCTCGAGAATCTTGCGGGTCTCCTTCACCAACTTCCATTCCTCGTCCGTGTGGTGTGCGTCGGACATGGATCCCGCCATCGGTACCACGTTGAAACCGATAGGACGCTGGAATGGCCCAGGTCCGGACGGGTTATCCCACGCACCCGACACCAAGCCCTCTCGCTGACCGAGCAGTCGAGTCGTCTGATCCATGAGGGTGTCCATACCGGTCATGCCGGCGCCCGATACCGACTGATACGACATGGCCACCATCCGAGCCAACCCGGATTGTCGGTGGACAGGAGCGACGGCCATGAGCAGCGCCATCGTGGTGCAGTTCGGGTTGGCGATTATTCCCGAGTGGGCGGAGACAGCATGATCATTGACTCCTGCAACCACCAACGGCGCCTCCGGCGCTTGGCGGAAAGCTGACGAGTTGTCGATTACGATCGCGCCGGCTTCCACGAGAAGAGGGGCGTAGCGGCGGCTGCGACTCGCTCCCGCCGAAAGCAGGGCTATGTCGATCCCGGACGGGTCGGCTGTGGACAGGTTCTCGACCGTAACCTCGCCCCAGCGGGTGTTGATGGTACGACCTTCCGAGCGGCTTGAAGCCATCAGCCGTAGTTCGGAGACGGGGAAATCCCGCTCTTCGAGGATGGACAGCATGGTGCGTCCGACCGCTCCGGTTGCGCCCACGATCGCTACTCGGAGGTCAGGCATCGGCGCCCACCTCCTCGCTGATGACCGGTGGATCGAACTCGGTGTGTAGTGCTCTCACGGCCTCCTTGACGCTGCTGCGGCGGACGACACAAGAGATCCGGATAGGTGAGGTGGAGATCATCTCTATGTTTATGCCGGCTGAAGCCAACGCCTGGAAGACCCGGGCCGCTACGCCTGGACTGGACCTCATGCCCGCGCCTACCAGCGACACCTTGGCTATGTCGGGATCGACCGCCAGGTCTCGTGCTTGCAGCTCGGGTATCAGGGGAAGGGCTGCCCGGCGAGCAGCCTCGGCGTGGGCTTGAGGAACGGTGAAACTGATGTCCGTGCTGCCATCCTTACCCACGTTCTGGACGATCATGTCGATGTTGACGTTCGCCGCGGCAAGGGTCCCGAATAGGGTGGCGGCCACCCCGGGCCGGTCAGGTACTCCCCAGACGGTCACCTTGGCTTCTGAGGTGTCATGCGCGACTCCCCTGATTATTGCCTCTTCCATAGTGTTCTCCTTGACCCAGGTTCCCGTATTCTCTGTGAAGGACGAACGGACATGGATCGGTACGTTAAACCTCCGACCCACTTCGACCGAACGCGCCATCAACACCCCGGCGCCCCCGGCGGCTAGTTCCAACATCTCATCGAAGGACACCGCATCCAGCTTGCGGGCGTCCGGCGCCACGCGCGGGTCAGCCGTATAAACCCCCTCCACATCGGTGTATATCTCGCACACATCGGCGCGGAGGGCGGACGCGACGGCGACCGCCGTGGCGTCGGATCCGCCCCGACCCAGAGTGGTGTCATCTTCCGAAGCCGGGTTCACCCCCTGGAATCCGGCCACGATCACTACATGCCCGGCCTCTAGAGCAGAGCGGATCCGGGTACCGCGTATCTCCCTGATTTTGGCTTCACCGTGGGAGTCGTCGGTGATGATACCGGCCTGAGACCCGGTAAGGCTCAGGGCCGGGATACCCTGGTTGTGGAGGGCCATGGCCAGTAACGCCATAGAAATGCGTTCTCCGGCGGTGAGCAACATGTCCATTTCCCGGGCGGG
Organism: uncultured Acidimicrobiia bacterium; assembly: GCA_964516495.1. Classification (GTDB taxonomy): domain Bacteria; phylum Actinomycetota; class Acidimicrobiia; order Spongiisociales; family Spongiisociaceae; genus JAPPFW01. The sequence goes on from CAZEZF010000067.1 coordinate 12,284, forward strand.
AGGATTGGAACTCACCCGGTGAGCCAGGCTGATCAACTCGTCGGTGGAGTTCCCCATGGCTGAAACCACCACGATGACGTCGGCGCCGGTGTGTCGGGTGTCGGCTACCCGTCGAGCGACTCGCCTGATGCGCTCCGGGTCGGCCACCGAGGTGCCTCCGTATTTCTGAACGATCAAGGGCATGGAAACTGGCTCCTGGAGTGGGGTCTGATGGCGCCGGTGACATAGTTTATTGGTTTTGTAGGCCGTATCCGAACTTGTCACCGGGCGTTCAGAGGATCCATCGGATTGGTTGAAATGATCCGTGTTCAGGCATCCGAAGCAAGGCGGCGGGCGCTACTCCCAAGATCATCTAGACTGGCGGATGTATGGGAAGTGCAAAGCGAGCCCGCCAGAAGGAGAACCGTCGCGCCCGCATCGAACAAGAGCGGCGGACCGCCTTGCGGATGAAGTGGCGGAGGCGGATAATCCGGGTGGTGGTAATCACGGTGGTGGTGGTGACCGTTTTCGTCATCGGGAACCTGCTTACCGACGATGGAGGTCAGGGTGGTCAGGGGACGACGCCCCCGACCCCGCCGGCGGTTACCGACAGTACGCTGGTCGGGGCGGACAGCTAGATCGGAGACTTGATCTCTCCCTGCACGGCCGGTTCGCACGCTCGTGCTCCAAGGTCGGTGGGTAGCCTCGTTTCTACATGGCTGTCGATCTGCATGTCCACTCGAACGTATCCGACGGGACCGAATCCCCTTCCGAGGTTGTCCGGCTAGCGGCTGCCGCCGGGTTGGCGGCGGTAGCGTTGACCGACCACGACACCCTTGCGGGGGTGGATGAGGCGAGAGAGGAAGCGGAGAGGCAGGGTATCGAACTGGTGTCCGGGGTGGAGATCGCCTGTGAGTGGCGCCGTGGGGGGATGCACCTGGTGGTCCTCTTCCTAGAGCCGGGGTCGGGGCCTCTGCAGGACCGGTTGCAGGACATGGTTGCTTCCCGCCGCTTTAGGAATCAGACCGTGGCGGAGCGTTTGAACCAACTCGGAGTCACCATCGACTTTGCGGAGGTCTTGGAGGAGGCGGGGAGCGGCACTGTCGGGCGTCCACACTTCGCCTCGGTAATGCAGAAGAGGGGTTACGTCGCGGACATTTCCACCGCGTTTCGTGACTATCTCGGGGTGGGGGCGCCTGCCTACGTGCCTCGTCGGTTACTCACGGCCCGCGAAGCGATCGCATCGGCTCGGCAATCAGGAGCTGTACCGGTCCTCGCTCACCCACATACCCTGGGGTTGGACACGGCCTCGGAATACGAGGCGGCGTATCGCCGTCTGGCCCGTTACGGACTGGTCGGAGTGGAGTGTTACTACGGCGAATACGATCCCGCTACGCGGTTGGATATGGAACGGTCGGTCCGGTCGTTCGGGTTGCTCCCCTCCGGCGGGTCGGATTTCCACGGCCGTTACAAGCCGGGGCTCCAGGTGGGGAAGGGTAGGGGTGATCTCGTGGTACCCGATCGCGTGTTGGATGGATTGAGGGAAGCGCGTCGATGACCTTCGGTCGATCGCGGTTGGCCAGGGCTGTGTGGGTGGTAGCGGCCGGCATCCTGCTATCCCGCGTGTTGGGGTTCGGTCGAAATGTGGTGCTTGCGGGGCGCCTCGGCGCCTCCCCGGTCGCTGACGCCTACGAGGCCGCCTTTATAGTTCCCGACTTTCTGAACTACCTGCTGGCAGGCGGGTTCCTCACCATAACTTTCATACCGATCCTGAGCGAGTATCGGGCATCCGACGACGATGAAGGCGCCCAGGCGGCTTTCAATGCCGTGTTCTGGCCGGTGGCGCTGGCAATCACCTTACTCACGGCGCTCTTTATGGCGGCGGCGGACACTGTTGTCGGGTGGATGTTCGGATCGGAGGGTCGTCTGGGGCCGTCCCAGCTGGCGGAGATCACCCGCCTGACACGGCTGGTTCTGCCCGCCCAGATCTGTTTCGTGTTAGGTGGCCTGTTCATGGCGGTGCAATACGTCCACGGGCGATTCCTGCTTCCCGTCCTCGCTCCCATTATCTATAACGTCGGGATCATCGCCGGAGGACTGGTGGGAACCCGTTCGGGCAATGTCTCCGCTACCGGGTTTATTGTCGGAGCGGTGGTAGGTGGGTTGTTGGGCAACCTGTTACTCCAATGGTGGGGTGCAAGGCGGACCGGGCTTCGGTTGCGGCTACCGCGTCCTGATTTCCGCCATGCCGCTTTCCGTGAGTACCTCCGTTTGGCGATTCCGCTGATGATCGGTCAATCCATCGTGGTTCTCGATGAATCCCTGGGGAAGATCGTGGCGGCTTCCGCTCCTGAAGGATCGATCTTCGCCCTGAACCTGGCCCGGAGGGTAAACATGGTGCCGGTAGGGGTTATCGCCCAAGCGGTCGGGGTGGTTTCCTATCCCTACCTGGCCCGGTTGGTGGCAGAGGGGCGGCGAAGTGAGATGCTCGATGAGATGGGTCGTACGGTCCGTCTGGTCATCGTCGCCGGGGGGTTGGCGGTGGCCGGAGTGATTGCGGTGAGCCGACCGGCCGTGCGAGCCGCCTTCCAGCATGGCGAGTTCAGTACGGAGGCGACGGTGCTGACGGCTGCGGCTCTGGTCGGTTACTCATTGAGCATTCCCGCCTGGGGGGTTCATCAGGTGTTTGCTCGCGGCTTCTACGCATATCGCCGGATGTGGGTACCGGTTGTTGTCGGTACGGCATGGACCATTCCGGCGATCCCGTTGTTCATGGGCGGGTTACGTATCGGAGGGGTTCCCGGAGTGGCGGTGGCCAGTTCGATCATCCTTACCGGCCATGCCGTGAGCCTCGGCCTTCTCTGGGGTAGATACCATTCATCCGCAGGTCTTGAGGGGGTGTTGGGGACAGTGATGCGAACCGCGGGGGCCACTGCCCTGGCGGCGTTCGGCGGCTACCTGGCGGCTGATGTCCCGGCGGGACGCCGCATACCCGATTTCGGCGCCGCCTTGCTGTCGACGCTGGCCGGGCTGGGCGCGGTGGTGGTGATCTACTTTCTGATGACATTCATGACCGGACCCGTCGAGGTGCGGGCGGCTGTTCGGCGCCGTTTTCGATTGCTCCGTTCGGGGTTCGGGGAATGATGAAGGGTCCACTGCGGATTGCCATCATCCAATTCGAGAAGCGATGCGGGGTGGGGGCGCTAGCACGGTGTTCCCGGGCTAGGACGTGTTCAACGACGGCGGCTATGGCCGCCGCATGGTATGAACCGGCGCCGCCTCTGATCCGAACCCGAGGTGTTTGAGCCCTTTCGGGTCGGGGAGATATATTGTTCATGTCGGGTATTCGACCAGTTCGATCAGTGTTTGGTTTCCACCTTTCGGATGGACGAATGCGATCCGGGTTCCTCGCCCCCCGTTTCGAGGGCGCCGGTCGACAAGAAGGGCGCCCTCCGACTCGAGGTGAGAGAGAGCGGCTTCGATGTCTACCACCGCGTAGGCGATGTGGTGAAGGCCTTCTCCTCGCCGTTGCAGGAATCTACCCACCGGCGTATCAGGTTGGAGTGGCGCCAGGAGTTGGACGAAAGAACCACCGATCGCCAGCATGGCTTCTTCCACCCCCTGTTCCTCGACCACCTCCCGGTACATCGGCGCTAGACCGTACCGGCGACGATGGTCCCTTACAGCCTGGTCGAGGTCGTGGACTGCGATCGCCACATGATCGAGGTTCAAGAGCTTCATGGCCACAGCGTAACCTTGGGTGAGGAGGCGGGCTGAATCGGGTACCGTTCCTGGCGAACCGTCGGATCAGGGTTTACCGAGTATTGAAGAGGTTACCTGCTCCGGCCGCCCGGACTCTAGAGGAGGCGTGCAGTGCGTATAGGGATCCTTACCGGTGGGGGTGACGTTCCCGGACTCAACCCCGTTATCAAAGCCTTTGTGACTCGGTCTGAGGAGAATGGCCACTCGGTGTTAGGACTGCGGCGTGGTTGGGGAGCGATGCTCAATATCGATCCGGACGATCCGGAATCGGTTAAGTCGCACACCACGGCGCTGGACCGGTCGGCGGTTCGGACCATTGACCGGACCGGAGGCACGATCCTGCACAGCAGCCGGACCAACCCCGGGCGAGTCAGCCCGAAGTCTCTTCCATCCTTCTTGACTCAACCCGAATCAAGCCCGCCCTACGACCTCACCGATCATGCGGTGCGGGTGGTTGAAGCGCTCCGCCTTGATGCCCTGGTGGCGATAGGGGGAGATGACACCCTCTCCTACGCCCTCAGAATGCATGAAGAAGGCATTCCCGTGGTTGCCATACCGAAGACCATGGACAATGATGTTCCCGGAACCGAATACTGTATCGGGTTCTCGACCTCCGTTACCCGGTCGGTGGGTTTCGTCAATCAGCTTCGGAGCGCCACCGGAAGCCACGAAAGGGTGGCGGTGGTGGAGCTGTTCGGTCGCTACTCGGGCGCTACTGCTTTGACCACCGGCTACCTGGCGTCCGCCGACCGTACCCTTATCGCCGAGGCGCCTTTCGATGTCGAGCGCCTGGTGGAGATGGTGAGCGCTGATCGGGCTGCCAATCCCAGCCGCTATGCGGTGGTGGTGGTGTCGGAGGGAGCTTCCCTTGCTGGAGGCGAACGTGTCGAGAGTGGCGAAGCGGACGCTTACGGACACCGCAAGTTGGGTGGCATAGGGGAGATCACGGGCGATCTGATCAAGAGGAAGACGGGAATCGGCGTCATTAACCAAAAGGTGGCCTACCTGATGCGAAGCGGGCCTCCTGATGTCGTTGACCTCATGGTGGGTTTCAATTACGGCGCTATGGCCGCCGAGTTGGTACTCTCGAATATAAGCGGGCGGATGGTGGCCCTTCAGAACGGTGTGTACACCACCGAGCGCCTGGATGTGCTTGCTCAAGGGGCTCGGAAGGTTGACGTGGAAACCTTCTACGACGTGGAGAACTATCGGCCGCGTATTGCCGCGCTGGCCGGAAAGCCACTGTTCTTGTATTGAACCCGTGGACGCCGGGGTTACGCCATGTCCGCCTAGGCGGCGTCGGCTGCCTCGCCGCCCACCTGGCCGGTAATAGGTATACCGATGCCGAGGTGTCCCTCAATGCGGGCCAGCCGCTCCCGGGTGTCGGCTAGCCCGCTGCGGAGTTCCGCCAGCCGCTCCCGGGTTTCCAGCCTGTGCTCGACGAGTTCTTGCCGTAACCCCTTGATGATCTCTTGGTTTTCTCGTTTGGCGTTTGCGAATTGTTCCTGGACTTCCAGCCGGAACCTCGCGAACTGGTTGTTGGTTTCCTGCTGGTATTTCGCGATCAGGTCTCTCGTCCGGGTGCTATCGACGTGTTGGTATCGCATCAAGGCAGCTACAACGACAAGCATCGGCCCGAGAATGGCCGCGATCACCGGCGCTAAGTCAACGATGGATATGGTGTTCATGGTTACCATATTAGCACCAATATAGAGTTACAAGCTCACCTCAACCATCATGAACACCGGAGTGTAGGGATGGTAGGCGAAGGGCCGGGTCCATTCGAAGCGATTAGGGAGATTGGTATGAAAGCTCAGGTAGTCCATGAATTCGGAGCGATTGGAGGACTCCGTTACGAGAATATTGAATCTCCCGTCCCCGGACGGGGTGAGGTGGTCATCGGTGTTGAGGCCGTAGGGCTGAACTTTCCTGACATCTTGATGATCGGAGGTCTCTACCAGGATCGTCCCCGATTGCCCTTCGTGGCCGGCGCCGAGGCAGCAGGTAGGGTGCTGGCGATCGGTAGGGAAGTGACGGAGGTCTCGGTCGGCGATCGGGTGATCGGATACAACCTCCTGTCCGGCGCCATGGCGGAGCGTTTCGCGGTGTCAGAGGAAAGGGTGTTTGTCCTGCCGGAGGAGGTCACCATGGAACAGGGCGCCTGTGTAGCCCTCACCTACGGGACGGGATACCACGCCTTGGTGGATCGAGCCCGACTGAAACCCGGCGAGACCCTCCTGATCACCGGAGCGACCGGTGGTGTCGGCTCTGCGGGGATCCAGATCGGGAAGGCTCTGGGAGCGCGGGTTATCGCCGCGGTCAGTTCCGACGACAAGGCGGAGGCGGCTCGCGAGTTAGGCGCCGATGAGACGATCAACTACACAGTGGAATCCTTGAAGAAACGGACCAAGCAACTAACCGAGGGCCAAGGCGCCGATGTGATCTATGACCCGGTGGGCGGTGATACCTTCTTGGAGTGCCTTCGGTGTATCAACTGGGAGGGACGGATACTCGTTGCGGGTTTCACATCAGGACGCATACCCAAGGCCCCGATGAACCTGCCCCTCCTTAAAGGGTGCTCGATAGTGGGTGTGTTCTGGGGCGCCTTCGCCGAACGCAGTCCACAAAGGAACCGAGCAAACTTCGACAGGTTGCTCCGCTGGGCAACGGAAGGAACCATCGCGCCTCGTATCTCCGCTCGCTTCCCGCTGGAATCGGCGGTGGATGCGCTATCCACCATTGCGGATCGTTCCGTCGTCGGAAAGGTAATCCTCACGATGTAGAGCCTGTTCCACAACATATCTTGGGTCTAGCCACGGTATACAAGTGGAGAGCAGCATACGAGCGAGTCCTCCTGAACGATCCTACGGTCAGTACTTCCTGATCTGAGATCGACCAAACCGGATACCGCCTCGGTTACCTAGCCGGAGAGTAACCTACCGGGTCTTGAACACCCGCAAAGAGTAAAGCGAGTCCGGTCCCCCGGCGAAACGCCCACTAGGAGCGCCCGCCGGGGGACCGGTTCAACTCAATGGTTTGTGGCGTTAGGTCCTAACCCTGATTCTTAATGCCCCAGACACACCGAACTCAAAAAGGCCACGTCAAGCTCACTTGCGTGGGTCGTCCCGGCGTTCACCCTGCGGTGAAGGGTGAACACCGGCTACGAGGCCACCAAGAGGCTATTCTCCCAGTTCATTGCGCCTCTCTCGGTTACCGATTCAAACCCCTGCGTTAAAAATTGGGGTTAATCCTCGTCGTCGAAGTCCTCGGGCATCAGCACGAACTCG
>CAZEZF010000068.1:0-19132 GCA_964516495.1 uncultured Acidimicrobiia bacterium
CTAATTAATCCTCCGTCCGTGACCCTCCCACTCCGGGTTGCGTAGAACGAACTTCTGGATCTTGCCGGTTGAGGTCTTGGGGAGGGACTCCACCAACTCCACCGTGTCGGGCGCCTTGAAGCGGGCCAGCCTTGCCTTGACGTGATCGATGATCTCCTGAGGCGTGGTGTCGAGTCCGGGTTTGAGAACCACGAACGCTTTGGGCCGTTCTCCCCAATGCTTGTGAGGGATCGCCACCACCGCGCATTCCATTACCGCGGGGTGGTTGGCGATCGCCTTCTCCACCTCGATGGTGGAGATGTTCTCCCCACCGGAAATGATTATGTCCTTGGAACGGTCACGCAGATCGATGTAGCGGTCGGGGTGCCACACGGCGATGTCTCCGGAGTGGAAGAAGCCGCCCCGAAAGGCCTGTTCGGTCGCTTCGGGGTTCTCGAAGTAGCCCTTCATTACATTGTTTCCCCGCATTACTACCTCACCCATGGCCGAGGCGTTCATCGGGATGTCTTCCATGTTCTCGTCGACTACGCGGGTCGGATCGGCGATGATGTACGAGACTCCTTGACGAGCGAGAAAAGCGGCCCGATCGGATGCCGGAAGGTCATCGAGTTCCTCCCGCATCTCGCAGACGGTATGTGGACCGTAGGTCTCGGTGAGGCCGTATACATGCACGATCCGCGCTCCGAGACCCTCCATCGCCTCGATGATCGTCGGGCTCGGCGGCGCTCCGGCCGTGGTGATGGTCACCGGTTGTGGGAAGGTATGGGCTTGCGGGGCGTTGACCAGAGCGATCAGAACCGTTGGCGCGGCGTTGAAGTGGGTGACCCCGTACCGGTCGATCAGTGACCAGATCAGGCCAGGATCGACACGAGGCAGGCAGATGTGGGCGGCGCCGATGGCGGTGACCGCCCAGGGAGTGCACCAGCCGTTGCAGTGGAACATCGGCAGGGTCCAAAGGTATACGGATGTGGGTACGAAACCCGAGTGGATGATTTCCCCCAGCGAGTTGAGATAGGCGCCGCGGTGGGTGTACATGACCCCTTTCGGGCGACCGGTGGTCCCCGACGTGTAGTTGATCGAAATGGTGCGTTCCTCGTTGTCCACCGTCCAGGGAAGAGGGTGATCTGATCCACGTTCCAGGAACCGACGATAGGGGACGGTGTCGAATCCGATGTCTGTTCCGTCCCGGTCGATAGAAACGGTCTCGACCACGCTTGACAGGTCATCGACCACACCGGCGATCCCGGCGAGCAGGGATGATTCTCCCACCAGGATTCTTGATCCCGAATGATCGAGGATGTAGCGAATTTCTTCGGGAGAGAGCCTGGTATTGACAGCTACCAGGACCGCGCCGAGGAGCGGCGCGGCGAAGTGCGCCAGCAGCATCTCCGGGATATTGGAGCACAGGAAGGCCACCCGATCACCGGGTTCGATTCGGGACTGCGTCAGGGCATTCGCCAACCTGACGGTTTCGTCGGCCATCTCCCCATATGTAATCCGTCGGTCCCCATCCACAATGGCTGTCTTGTGGGGGTAGACAAGCGATGACCTCTCCAGAAAGGAGAGGGGGGTCAGTTCGGTTCGGTAGACAGGCGCCATGCACCTTAAGTTACTCGACCACGGAAGGTGCGACTCCAAGCAATCGCGGGTTAGCGGGTCCGACAAAGGTACACATATCGAACCGGTATGAGCCTTAAGGGGAATCGTTCGACCAGCCTCTTGGCTCGCTACCCTTGCGCGGTAACTTACGAAAGGAGCCTATGCCGCCCCACATGCTCGACTATCCGCTCCTTCTGTCCACTCTCTACGAGAGGGCGGTGCGCATATACCCTCATCAGGAGATCGTATCGGTCGACCCGGACGGATCGCTGCACCGCACGGACTACGGAACAACCGATGTACGGATCAGGAAGCTGGCGGCCGCCCTGGCGCGCCTCGGGATCGAGCCCGGAGACCCGATAGGGACCCTGGCTTTCAACACCCATCGTCACCACGAGATCTACTGGGCCACCGCCAATACCGGAAGGATATGCCACACCATCAACATCCGCCTCTTCGCGGACCAGATCCGTTACATCATCGAACACGCCCGTGATCGGGTGGTGTTCGTGGAGCGCAGCCAGCTACCTGTCGTTGAAGCTCTGGCTTCCGATCTGCCGCAGGTGACCAACTGGATCCTGATGGACTGCGAACCGTCCGAGACCTCCCTCCCCAACTCCATAAACTACGAAGACCTGATCGCAGATTCGCCCCAGGTTGATGGATGGCCTCAGCTTGATGAACGGTCACCGCACATGTACTGCTACACCTCGGGTACCACCGGGAACCCCAAGGGGGTGGCCTACACGCAGCGTTCCACCTACATGCATACCCTGACGGCCATCGCCTACAAGCCGGTGGCGCCGTCCGACAACGTTATGCCTGTGGTACCCATGTTCCATGCCGCGGCGTGGGGTCTTCCGTTCACGGGAACGGCGGCGGGCGCCAAACTGACCTACCCGGGACAGGATCTCTCCGCGTCGGCGCTGGTCGGTCTCATCGAAGGTGAGAAGGTGACCTTCTCGGCCGGCGTCCCCACCGTGTGGCTGGGCATACAGAACTATCTGGACGCCAATCCGGACCGCGACACCTCCTCGATACATTCCTTCCTATGCGGCGGATCGGCGGTCCCCAGGGCCATGATCGACTGGTTCTGGCGCAATCGGGGCATCAGGGTGGTCCAGGCCTGGGGTATGACGGAGACCAACCCCCTGGCGACGATGGCCAACCTTCGGCCCGAGATGGAGTACTGGGACTGGGAGCGCCAACTGGACTTTCTCGAGACGGCCGGTCTTCCGGCGCCGGGCCTGCGGGTGAAGATCGTGGACGACAACGGAGACGAACTTCCCCACGACGGGAAGGCCTTCGGTGAACTGCTCATCCAGGGACCCTGGATAGCAGCCGAGTACCTGAGGGATGCTCGGAGCGCGGAGACGATGGTGGACGGCTGGCTGAGGACCGGCGACGTATGCAAGATCACCCCGGAGGGGTACATACGGATAACCGACCGATCCAAGGACGTTATCAAGTCGGGCGGAGAATGGATTTCCTCGATAGATGTCGAGAACCTCATCATGGGTCATCCGCAGGTTGCCGAGGCGGCGGTCGTGGGGCTTCCGCACCCGAAATGGCAGGAGCGACCGGCTGCGCTGGTGGTAGCGCGGGATGGTGAGCAGGTCACCGGGCCGGATTTGGCTTCCTATCTGGAGAGCAAGATAGCTCGGTGGTGGCTTCCCGACGAGTATCTGTTCGTCGACGAGGTACCCAAGACCAGCACAGGTAAGTTCGACAAGAAGCTGATCAGGGACCGCTACCCGGACCTTCTGCTTGGATGACCGCGTGCCGGATTCGTTGACGGAGTTGCTACAACATCCGGAGGTACGGGAGGAGGCGATCATCCAGGGGCCGCTGGGGCTCATGGCGCTCCACGGGGGAATCGAGCCGGCCACCTACGAGATCGCCCGAGGGGTGGCTTGTGCGGTCGGCGCCAGTCTGTACGCAGTGGTGCAACCCGAGGACAGGGACCAGGAAGGCCATCTGACTTCAACCCTGTATAACCGGCGTCAATCCCGGCTGCTGGACGCTTTCCTCGATCGGATATCGACGGCGTTTTCGATTCACGGTATGAATCGTCGCGACCTGAACGACGCGATCGCCTTAGGGGGGCGGAACCGCCCGATTGCCAGGCGGATCGGCTCGACCTTGCGCGCCGCCGGTTTCGACGCGATCGACGACTTGGGATCGATACCCGATTACCTAAGCGGTACTCATCCGAACAATCCCGTCAACCTCCCCCCATGTAATGGTGTTCAGATGGAGATCGGACGCGACCTGCGGCGCGACCATGATCTGATGGAGTCCCTTACGCAACTCCTCACGGGGTTGGCTCGCGAGTTGATGGCCGACCTGCGCTTCCGGCGATGAAGAGCCTTCGGTCTGATCAGGGTACGGTCTGAACGCGGTGGCTACCTGGCATTCCTGGCTCGGGTGGGGGGCTTCCGTCTTTTGCGGGGTCTCCGGATTGTTAGGACTGGTCTACCACTTTGTTCGACGGCCGCCTGACATCCTCTTCAAAGGGGCGGCAGGCGTCTCGGTGGTTGCGATGCTGGTGCAGGTCGGCCTGGGATTGGTCCTCTTTGCGCAGGATTACGAGCCGGGCAGCATCCACATGTTCTATGGATTCGTGATCCTGTTAACCCTCACCTTCATCTACATATACCGGGTTCAGTTCGAGCGGCGCCCCGCTCTGTACTGGGGTCTGGTCTTGCTGTTCATTATGGGTTTAGGCCTGCGCGGCATCTCGAACTTCGGCCAGAGCTTCTGAACGCCGTTGTTCCTGTTGCTTCAACGACCAGTGATGTGGTTCAATCCCTCCTATGGCGCGTAACGTTCTCGGCGGCGAACTTCTGGAGTGTTCACTGGATCCTTTGACCGGTTGGCTACGCGACGGCTGCTGCAACACCGATGCACGCGACTACGGCGTCCATACCGTCTGCGTGGTGGTTACGGAGGAGTTTCTCGAATTCTCGCGTTCGGTCGGCAACGATCTCACCACGCCGATTCCGGCGTTTCGTTTCCCCGGTCTCAAGGATGGGGATCGCTGGTGTCTATGCGCGGCTCGCTGGGTTCAGGCCAAGGAGGCGGGTTGTGCCCCCGACGTCGTGCTGGAGGCCACCCACGCCCGGACACTCGAATGGGCGAGCCTGGCGGAACTGGAGGCTCACCGGGCGCCCTTCCAGCCTTAGCAGGCGCTTCCGTAAGCGTCATCAAAGGTGATTATGTTTAAGCAAAGGTATGCACCGTTCTCCATGATCGCAAGGCGGGTCGATCCGACCCCGGCTGACACCGATGCCGAACCTTGCCGACGCCCTACACCGTGAAGTTAGCCCCAATTGTTTATGCAGGGGTTTGGATGGGTAACCGAGAGAGATGCAATGAACTCTCTGACCTGGGAAGACGGCTGCTTGGTGGCCTCGACTGGCCGGAGCGTGACCCTTCACCTGTAGGGTGATTGCCCGGCGCGCCGTGAAAGTACGCTTGACGTGGCCTTTTCGAGGCCGGCGTGACGATGGCATGAAGAACCCGGGCTAGACTCATCTGTCGTCGTCGATGGTGGTCCCGGAATGATCCTTTTGTTGTCGTTGTTCAGCCTGCTTGCCCTGGCTGCCTCCCTGGGCCTGATAGTGATGCTCGCCCGTCCGGGGACCAGGAAAACCGCGGTTGCCGAGTTCGGGTCGTACGCCATACCGGTGGCGGCCGTCGTGGCGACGGTCTCGACGCTCGGATCGCTCTACCTGTCGGAGGTGGAAGGTTTCGTTCCCTGCCTGTTGTGTTGGATACAGCGTGGATTCATGTACCCGCTGGCCGTCCTTCTCCTGGTTGCCTCCTTCCGCCCGATCAGATGGGCGAGTCCTGCAGCGCTGGTCCTGGCCGGTCTGGGTAGTCTGGTGGCGGTCTATCACTACGGAGAGCAGCGGGGCTGGGTAGGCGGCACGGAACAATTCTGCGATGCGTCAGCCCCCTGTACCTTCGTATGGGTTGAGCAATTCGGATTCATGTCGATACCCTTCATGGCGTTCTCCGGGTTTCTGCTGGTCGTCCTGCTGGCAGGCTTGAAGATGCTCGGGAACGCGGCACTGGCAGCAGGTAGGTAGGAGTACTCAATGGCAAGAACTGAAGGAAAGCGCGGCGATCCGAGGGTTCGGCCTTCGGCCTCCCGATCAGTACCCACCCGATCAACACTTCCCACCGCGGAGGAGGAGTCATCCGGACTCGGGCGAAGGATCCTGATAATCGCAGGTGTTCTGGTGCTCCTGGCGATCCTGATCGTGATCGGCGCGGGGCTGGCAAGCGAAGAAGCCGCCGAACCGGACCGTGAAGCCTTGTTGCTGCCGGACGTAACGGTGAGCGGTGGCTTCCTCCCACCACATTCCGGCAACGAGCAGGCCGATCCGGCGGTCGGGTCGCCGGCGCCGGAGGCGACCTCCACCGACTTTTCCGGATTACCCGCCACGATCGAGAATGACGGTGTTCCCAAGATGCTCATATTCCTGGCCCACTGGTGCCCCCATTGCCAGCGCGAGGTTCCGGCGTTGCAGGCATGGATCGATCGGAACGGCATACCGACCGGAGTGGATGTGGTGTCCGTCGTAACCTCCATCGACGAGATACGGGCGAACTACCCACCTGATGCATGGTTGCGTAGGGAAGGTTGGACGCCCCGGGTGGTAGTGGACGATTCCAGCAACAGCATTTCTACGGCATATGGGCTCACCGCCTTCCCCTACTATGTGATGATCGACGGATCCGGGAATGTGGTGCAGCGGATCAGTGGTGCAGTATCCGCCGATCTGGCCGGCGCTCTCATGCAGTCGCTGGCATCCTTAGGGTAAGCAAATGAGCCGTGTTAATTCTCCCTTGGACCTCGACCAGCATCGCAAGGCTTCTCTAACCGTCAGCGCCCTCTCGATGGACGCGGTCCAAAAAGCCGACTCCGGCCATCCGGGGATGCCGATGGGTATGGCCGACCTCGCCACCGTGCTCTGGAGTCGCCACCTGGTGGTGCATCCCGAGCATCCCGAATGGAGCAACCGGGACCGTTTCGTGCTTTCCAACGGGCACGGTTCCATGCTCCTCTACGCGTTGCTTCACCTGTGCGGGTTCCCCCTAACTATGGAGGACATCAAGAACTTCCGGCAGTGGGGATCGCCTACCGCCGGGCACCCCGAATACGAGCCCCATCTGGGAATCGAGATGACCACCGGACCGCTCGGCCAAGGATTCGGGACCGCGGTCGGCATGGCCGTCGCCGAGGCTCACCTCAATGCGGTGTTCTCCGATGATCTGGTAGATCACCGGACCTGGGCGTTTGTGTCGGATGGTGATCTGATGGAGGGGATTTCTTCGGAAGCGGCGTCACTGGCCGGACATCTGGCATTGGGCAAACTCAACTATGTCTATGACGACAACCGTATCTCGATCGACGGACCCACCGACATAACGTTCAGCGAGAACGTGGCGGACCGCTTCGAGGCGGCCGGTTGGCACACGGTCACAGTTGACGGCCATCACCCGGAAGCCATCGACGCGGCCCTCACGGAGGCAACAGCCGAGAGGGAGCGGCCCTCACTCATCATCGCCCGCACCCGGATAGGGAAGGGCGCCCCCGCCAAGGAGGACACCCCGTCCGCCCACGGGGCGCCATTGGGTAGGGAGGAGATCGTCGGATGGCGAGCAGGGGTCGGTTGGCCGGATGAGGATTTCCACGTTCCCGAAGGAGTGAGGGAGTTCTTCGACGCCGGGATGGACCGGGGTCGCAAGGCCCGATCGTCTTGGCGGAAGCGTTTCGAGGCGGCTACCGAGGCGGATCCGGGTCTGGCGGACCGGTGGTCGTCCTATTATTACCCCGCCCCGGTGGAGCTGGAGGGTCCCGGCTTCAAGGTCGGCGCCGGGTTGGCCACCAGGCGGGCGATGGGAGCGATCTTCGATGAGATCGGCGACAAGGTTCCGGGACTGATCGGAGGCTCCGCCGATCTGGTCGAGTCGACCAAGACCATCCTGTCGAAAGGAGGTAGCTTCTCCCGCACCAATCCAGCCGGTCGGAACCTGCACTTCGGAGTGCGGGAGCACGCCATGGGAACCGTGGTGAACGGGATGGCCCTCCACGGCGGGCTGCGACCCTACGGAGCTACCTTTTTCGTGTTCAGTGACTACATGCGGCCGGCCATCCGGCTTTCCGCCATTATGGATATCCCCTCCATATGGGTGTTCACCCACGAGTCGGTGTTCCTCGGGGAGGACGGACCCACCCACCAGCCCATCGAGCACTTGGCCGCGATGCGCGCCATGCCCAATCTTGCGGTGTTCCGACCGGCCGACGCCGGTGAGATGGTGGAAGCCTGGGAGACCGTATTGAACCGGCGGCATCCGGCGGTGATACTCGGCACCCGCCAGGGCGTACCGGTGCTGGACCGCTCCGGTCGGGAAGGCGGAGTCGCTCGAGGGGGTTATGTGCTACGGGATGGCGGTGATGCGGTGGTTATTGCAACGGGGTCGGAGGTATCGGTGGCGCTGGAAGCCGCCGACCTGCTGTCGGGTTCCTATTCGATCCGGGTGGTGAGCATGCCATGCGTGGAACTGTTCCTTGAACAGGACAGTGGTTATCGCCGTTCGGTGGTTTCCGAAGACCTCCCTATCGCCACTGTGGAGGCGGGGGCCACCCTGGGCTGGCGCCGGTTCGCAGGTCTGGATGGATTGACCATAGGTATCGACCGCTTCGGCGCTTCGGCGCCTGCCGGTCGGATTGCCGAAGAACTCGGTTTCACCCCTACCGGGGTGGCCGAGCGTCTAGACGGCTGGCTCGCCGGTTTCTGAACCGGTCCAAGTTCATTTGGCCGGGAATGCGGAGACTACCGATCCGGGCGGATCACCGCTACCACCTCCGGCGCGGCCCGAATCGGGCCGTGACCGGTTGACGACACGGAAGGGCCGCGCGTGGCGACTGTAACCGCCGACGAAGCTCCCAGCCTCTCGGGCTGGCGTACCTATGTACGGAACCTATGGCGTTGGCGGGAGTTCGGATGGTTCCTGGCGATGGGCAATCTCAAAGCGCGGAACGCCTCGACTTCGCTGGGGTTGCTCTGGTGGATACTGAACCCCTTGATAATGGCCGCGGTCTATTTCCTCGTGTTCGGGGTTCTTTTCGACGGGAGGAGGGGCGACGAGGACTTTCTCGCCTGGCTGCTGTCGGGTGTGTTTGCGTTCAACTTTACGGCCACCACCATGACCTCGGGCGCCAACAGCGTTCTGGCCAACCGGAAACTACTCGTGAACATCCGCTTCCCGCGTCTGGTGCTGCCGTTCTCCGCGGTTATTGAAACAGGCGTCGGATTCCTGCTTTCCATAGCGGTGTTCTATGTGATCGCCTGGCCCACCAACGGGGTTCTACCCGGACTCATGATCGGGTGGCTTCCGGTCGCCATCATCCTCCACACCTTTTTCAACCTGGGCTTGGCGGCGTTCACGGCCCGCCTCGCCATACCTTTCCGTGACATCAATAATCTCGTTCCGCACATAAACCGCCTGTGGTTGTACCTGTCGCCCATCATCTGGCCGCTCAGCCTGATCGAAGGGCGGGGTGGATGGTTGGAGTCACTGGCCTCCCTCAACCCTATGTTCGGATTGCTGTCTTTCTATCGGATGGCGTTGATGGGCCGGGAGTTGGACGGCGCGGCCTTCGGCGCCGCTCTTCTGTGGATCGGGTTGGTCGGCGCCGGCGGGATCATCAGCTTTGTTCGCCATGAAGGCAACATGGTCAGGCACCTATGAGTCCTGCGGCGGTCTCGGTCAGCGGGGTAGGGGTGGCCTACCGGTCGTATATCGAGCGCGTCCCGACGGTACGCCGCCTTATCGTCGGCAGGCGGCTACGCCGGACAACCACGGTGGTGGCGCTGGATGATGTCTCGTTCGAGGTGGATAAAGGGGAGACGTTCGGTTTGGTCGGCGACAACGGCGCCGGAAAGAGCACGCTGCTACGGGTTATCGCCCGGACGATGCGGCCCGACAGGGGGAGTGTCACCGTTAGGGGTGAGACCTCCACACTGCTTCAGCTGGGCGCCGGTTTCAACCCGGAACTCTCCGGAAGGCGCAACGTCTATCTCAGTGGGTTGGCACATGGGCTTAGACGGGCGGAGATCACCCGGTTGTATGACGATATCGTCGGCTACGCAGGCTTGAAGGAGGCGATTGACCGGCCGCTCAAGTCCTACTCCTCGGGTATGCTTTCCCGGTTGGCCTTTTCGATCTCGATGCACCTGTTACCCGACATCCTACTTCTCGACGAGGTTCTGGCGGTCGGCGACGCCGGGTTCAGGAAGAAGAGCCTGGACGCCATGCGTGACCTCCTTGTGAGGGGGGGTACGGTGATCGTGGCCAGCCACTCACTCCAGATGGTGGTGGAGATGTGTGATCGTGTCCTGTGGCTGGAGCGCGGCCGGATCCGTGAGGTGGGCTCTCCGGAGTCGGTAGTCGAGGCGTACGTGCGAGCCCCTCCCGTAGTAGCCGGCTGATCTCGGCATGATCCGACCGGGGTTGGACTCATGATTCATGTCTTCATAGGAACCAAGGCCCAATACATAAAGACGGCGCCCCTGCTGTGGTTGATGGACGGCAATGGGGTGGACTACCGACTGATCGACTCCGGTCAGCATGCCGTCCTGGCGACCGGCTTCCGTGAACAGTTGGGCGTCCGCCCGCCTGATCTGCGGCTGGGGCGAGGGGCGGACGTGTCCTCTATCCCCCGGGCCGCCCTGTGGAGCCTGCGATTGGCGGCCCGGCTTGTTTCCAAGCGCCGTATCCACCGGGAGATATTCGGGGGGAGGGGGGGTGTCTGTGTCGTGCACGGGGACACGCCGTCGACCCTTCTAGGCGCGATGATGGCGAGGCGCGCCGGACTGGCGGTGGCCCATCTGGAGGCCGGTTTGAGTTCCGAACGCTGGTTGCATCCGTTCCCTGAGGAGATAATCCGTCATCTGGTAGCCCGGCGGGCCGACCTGTTGTTCGCTCCCGACCGCCGAGCGGTTCGTAACCTCGAAACCATGAAGGTCAGGGGCCGGATCGTTCCCCTGCCCGGTAACACCGTAATCGAAGCCTTGCGTCGGGTAGCTCCGGTCGACAGCGGGTCTCCGAAGGTAGTAATCACCATGCATCGGGTGGAGAATCTCCATCGGAGATCAAGGCGGGAAGGGTTGGTTGCGCTGGCCATCCGGCTGGCGGCCACCCGTGAGGTGCGCTGGCTGCTCCACCAGCCGACCAGGAACGCTCTCGGCTCGGCCACCATCGACCGGTTGGCGGGCGCCGGCGTAACCGTGACGGATCTGGCGCCCCATACTGAGTTCCTGGGCCTGCTGGCAGCGGCCCCGTTCGTGATTACCGACGGCGGATCGATCCAGGAGGAGTGCGCGATGCTGGGGGTTCCCACCCTCCTGTGGCGGAAACGCACCGACCGCCCCGACGGGATGGGGGAGAACGTGGTGCTGGGTTGCTACGACCCTTCCATCATCGGGGACTTCATCATGGATCCGGATCGTTTCCGGCGGCCTGCCCGAATACCTGCCGCCAATCCTTCCGTCCGGATCCTCGAACAGTTGCGCGAGTGGCTATGAACTCGGCCACCGAGGTGGCGATCAGGTCGCGTACCAGCAGAACCAGCCGGTAACCGCCCAGAACGACCGCCAGGCCGACCACCTCCTCCGCTCGGAGGACGGTGGCCATTCCCACCTCGAAGACCCCTATGCCCTGCGGAGCGAACGGCGCCAGGAACCCGATACCCCAGGTCAGAAGGAAGCCACCCACCACGAGTTGCGTGCGGAAGGGATCGGCGACCGGGAAAGCGCGCAGGTAGAGAAGGAAGGTCAGGGCGGACCAACCCCAGAAGACCACGTTGACTCCGACCAACTTCAGGTAATCACGCCAGGTCAGGGAAAAGGTCACTCCCCGGCGAGCCGCCCACCAGGAGATCGCTCGACCACCTAGCGTCGGGGAGGAGGCGACGATCAGGCCGAAAGCGGCGAGGATCATCCAGCCGGCGCCGCCCGGTAGACCGCCCGAGAGGCTCAGAACACCGAGGCCGCAGACGATAACCACGGTCAGACTGGTGGCCATTTCCAGTATGGCGGTGGCGCTCAGAGAGCCGATCGGCAATCCGGCCGCGTGCAGCAGGCCCACCCGTCCCACTGCGAACCAGACCGAACCGGGAACGTATCTCGCCAGCAGGGAGCGGGAGGTGGCAAGGGTCGCCTTGGTGAACAAATCCTTCGAAGGCGCCTCGTAGCCCAGCATGAGAAGACCGACCACCCAGAACCAGGCGCCCACCAGGATCAGCCCGAAGCTCACCGCCAGCGAAGCGGCGATCAGTTCCGGCCGGGCGGCGGACACCAACCTGACCACATCCGCCCACTCGGACCTCACCACCCATCCGATCAGGACCGCCAAGCCGACGAGATAAAGGATGCGGAGGACCCTCAGGAAGGGCTTCAGTCGGGCCAGGAGTGTCATCCGATCACCATTTCCAAGACCCGATCATTCTCGATGAGGCGACTCCTGAGCGATTCTCGCGCCTCGACCACCCGTTCGGTTACCGCGAGGGCGGCTTCGGCGGCCCTGATCATCCGGTCAGGCTCCGTTTGGAGCGGGTTCACCAACGGCGCCCAGCGCCCACCTTCTTCCGCCAGAGAACCCATCTTGGGTGAGTAGTCGAGCAACACGGCGGGCCTTCCGTGTAGCAGGGCGGCGATAGCGCCGTGATAGCGCATTGTGATAACCAGCCGACTCCGACCGACTTCCGACATCACATCGTCGAGGGTGGGCGCCAGAAGTTCGACATTCGTGGCGAGGTGATCGGCAAGGGATTGATGGATCACCATATCCCGGCTTTTCTGGAAGGCGACCATCCGGATCGAGAATCCGATGGCCTCGGATATGGCGGCGATCCCCTCCGCCAAGGCGGCGATGCGGGAGGAGGAAGGAGGTTTTGACGCCTTGGCGGCGGCGGTTCCGATTCCTCGTCGGTTAGGTGGTCGGAGGATCACGCACATGCTGTCCTGGGCATTAACGGAGTTCACCTGCTCTCCCAATACAACGTCGCTTCCCACTCTGATGTTGTCGAGTCCCCATCCGAGCAGCCGATCGGCCGAGTCATGGTCCCGGACGACGATGGTGCGCAGCCGTCCGAGGACCCGGCGAGCGATCACCGCGGCCGGTGGATTGGTGGTCCGGCCCACCCCCAGACCCACGGCATATCCGGGAATGAGGCGCGCCGAGCGTATCCGCGTGGCGTGGAACGGGATATTCCACATGGAGGTTTCGGATTGGATCAGCCCGCCGGTGACGAGCAGGCCGTCCATTTGTCGTAGGGAACGTTCGAGGCGGCGCGTGGCGATAGGCGAACTGTGTTGTATAGCATCGATCCGGTGGGCGGCTTCGGTGCCGGTCTTGTCGATAGAAACGGCTACCGGATGGGCGCCCCGCTCCTGTGCCTGTCGGGCGAGGGCCCGGAGGATGAGTTCGTCCCCAAGGTTGTCCGAACCGAACCATCCGGCGATCGCGATACGAGGGCTCATCCCGGCATGTCGCTAACGACCTCGATCATTGAAGTAACGGCCCATACCGGGTGGGCGACGTTGATCCCGGCGCCGAGGATCGCGGACACTATCGAACCCCCTAGCCTGATCGGGGAGGCTGTTCCCGGCGGGCTGACATGGCCGGTAACACCAGGTTCCGTGGCCGGTTCAACTGGACCAGCAGATCCGCTCCCAGCGCCAGCAGGAGGATAGCCGTGGCAGCCGTCAACAGCACCACAGTATTGATAGCTACTCGGAAGTCCTTCGTTACCAGGTCATAGATCAGCTTTACCACACCGGCGCAGGCGAGTGGAACTCCGATCGGAGCGAAGAAGCGGAGCGGGTTCCAAAGCAGCACCATCCGGATCACCTGCCTGATGTATAGGACGGTGTCTTTCCACCAGCGGAACTTTGACTTTCCCGCCCGGTGCGAGTACTCGATAGGCATGTACCGAACCGAGTACCCGTTGGACAGGAGGCTCATTGTCAGGGTGGTTACGCAGCTGAACCCGGCGGGCAGCAGATGCAGGTATTGGGTGGCCACCACCCGGCGGAAGGCCCGGAAGCCCGAGTTGAGGTCCGGGATACGGGTCATGGTCAAAAAGGAAGCCAGCATCCGAATCATCCACTTGGCGGGTATCCGGACTATCTTCAGCGTTCCGCCTTCGGTCTCTCGCGCGCCCACCACCATGTCCCACCCGGGAAGCTGATCTACCAGTCGTGGTATCTGGTGATTGGGGTAGGACATGTCGGCGTCGGTCCAAACCACCACATCCCCTCTAGCCAGGGCGGTCCCCGCTCGTCTTGCGGCGCCGGAACCCCGGTTCTGTTCAAACTCCAGGAGGCGAAGACCGCTCACCTCTCGAAGTTCTTCGAGGCTGCCATCGGTTGATCCGTCGTCCACGACCAGGATCTCGTAGGTATGGGACGAGGCGTCCATGGCTTCCTTGATCCGGGCTACCTCCTCAGCCAGATGCCCGGCCTCATTGAAAACGGGGAGCACGATGCTGACGTCGACCGATTCGTCGGGTTTCATGTCTACGAGTTTGCCCGGCCGAACCTCATGCGGCAAGCCCGACCGCTTCGCATGGAACTACATCGGCAAGGATGAGCGCCCTCGGCATGTTGGTCATCAGATAGGCTCCGGGTGTTAATGACTGTCTCGTCTGCTCCGTGTCCTTGTATGTCGTCGGTGTACATAAGTCGCGGACGGTGTGGGGAGATGCTGGAGTGATGGCCGCTGGCAGGCGTGACTTCGGGCCTCCGTCGATCACGCCGGGACAGCGGATACGGTTGCCCGGTGAGTCAGGGATCGTCGTAGTGGATTTGGCACTCTCGCGGTCTGATGGTCTGCATCTGTACGTTCAGGACGATGGGTCGGTAGACGTATTGAGGAAGGTGTCCCTGAGGGCAGATGAGGCAGCGCGCGTTGAGATCATTTCTGAGGATGGAGCGGCTGCACCGGAGGTGGTGTTGGCCGGACTATGGACAGAGTGGATGTTCGGCGCGGCGCGATCAGCCCGCTCCACGGTCTTAGCGTCCACACCGTTGCGGCCGTTTCCTCATCAGATGGCGGCAGTCTACGGGCAGATGACCACACAACCGTTGTTGAGGTTCCTGTTGGCTGATGAGCCAGGTACCGGCAAGACCATCATGTCGGGGCTTTGGCTGCGGGAGGCACAGCGTATGGGCCTGGTCAAGCGGGCTTTGGTGGTGTGTCCTGCCCACTTGGTGATCAAGTGGAAGGCGGACTTCGAGCGGTTTTTCGGAGGGGGCATGCGTGAGGTAACGGCGGAGACGATTCGCCAGCGCGCCTTGTCGGTACCAGACGAAGATCTTTGGGTGGTCTCCATGAACCTGGCTGCGGTGAATCCGTCCGTGCGTCGGGCATTACATCCGGACAGGGCAGGGTGGGACGCGGTCATCTTCGACGAGGCCCATCGCATGACCCCGACCGCTCAGACGTTCCACAGGGTCGGCACAGAACTGTCGGCCACGGCGCCTCACGCCGTGTTCTTGACCGCGACACCGCACCGCGGCGACGAGTGGCTCTTCCGGGAGCTGTTGCACTTGGTCGACCCCGATGTGTTCCCCACCAGTCGCGAGCCCGAAAGCGGCCTGCCGAGACAGACCCGCTCGGGCAGCAGCGGCGCCGGAATCGGCGCCCCGCTGAAGCCGGGTCCGCTGCATTTCCTCAGACGCATGAAGGAGGAGCTGGTCGACTACGACACCCGGAGCCTGTTGTTCAAGGAACGGGAGGCCGTGAACGTCAAGGTGCCGATGACATCTGAGGAGCAGCGCTTCTACGACCAAGCGCAGGACCTGGTGAACGAGTACTTCCCTGTGCGGGGCCGTGCTCTCGCGGCCATGGTGTACGGCAAGCGGGCTGCCTCGTCGCTGTACGCGTTGGCCCAGACTCTTCGCCGCCGTTTGGTCAAGATGGGCACAGCCGACTCGCTCAGTAGGGAGGACCATCCCGAGGAGGATGCCGACGAACGCGAGGAGCGGGTCGTGACCGCACGCTCGCTCAACACACGCGCTGAGCGGAAGGCGATCAACGTGACGCTGGCCGAGCTTGATCCGATTGTCGGATTGGACTCGGCCCAACTTGCGCTGGGCGATCTGGACGTTTCCAAGTGGAAACCGATGCTAAGATGCCTCCGCGGCAACGGGATCTCTCCCGGGTCAGGGCAGCAACTCGTGGTGTTCACCGAGTACGCGGATACTGCCGACTGGCTGGTCGGCATGTTCGTCAATGAGGGGTTCACGGCTGAACAGTACTCCGGCAGCCAGAACCACACCGAGCGCGCAGCAATCCAAGCACGGTTCATGGACGGCCGCTTCGAAGTCATCGTGTCTACCGACGCGGGGAACGAGGGTATCGACCTCCAAGCCGCTCATGTTCTTGTGAACTGGGATATCCCATGGTCGCTGGTGCGCCTGGAGCAGCGCATGGGCCGCATCCATCGCATCGGCCAGGAGCAGAAGGTCTACCTGTACAACCTCGTCGCTCTGGGTACCCGCGAGGGGCAGGCGCACGAGAGGCTGCTGGACCGACTGATAGAAGCAGCCAACGAACTCGACGGCAAGATGTTCGACAGTCTCCAGGCCATCATGGAACGCGTCCGCGCATCCACCGGAACCAGCGGCGAACACGAGAAACTGCTGCGACTCTTCTATGACACCGACTCCGCTGCGTCGTCCATCAGCGACTGGCCCACCCTGGACCAGATAAGGCAAGCACGCGACGACTACTACTCGGAAGTCCGTGCGCTGAGTAGCGAAGTAGACGTACCGACGGCCAATGCAGCGCTCCACGACGACCACATCGCCCGCGTGAACCCGATCATCGTCGAGCGATTCCTGGACCGTATCGAATCCGGAGGTCTGTTGGAGTGCCACCGAGCTCCGATCGGTGATGAAGGCTTCTACTACCTGTCGGCCTCGATTGCCGAGCACGGGTGGGAACTTCCGGAAGCGCTGCACCCATCCAACGGTTCCTCCCTTGTCGTGACTCGAGCTGAGGCCCGCCGGGAAGCGATAGCCGACGGTCACGAACGGGCCGCTGAGGCGCTGATGCTGGGACCGAGCGACCCGGCGCTCACTGCGCTGGTCTCCGGTCTGCGGGAGAGGGTCACAACGGAGATGTGGCGGGGTGCGACCCTGGGGGACGAGAGTGCTCGGACCGATTACACGCTGTTCGTCTACGAGTGCGACATCACCGAAGGCTCGGACGGGCCCAGTCCCCGCCACCGGCAACGCCCCAGCACCATCTCGTGGCTGATACGCGTTGATTGCACAGGCGCGGCGCGGTCTGTTTCATGGGATACGCTCCCCAACCTCACCCCTGTACCCGACCTGACTCCTGTAAGTCTCTCGCCCACGGTTGCGGAAGCAGCCGAGAGGCGGGCGGCTCAAGCAGCCGATGTGGAGCGCGATCGCCGTGCCGACGTATTGGACGGTTGGGTCAAGCAACTCTCTACCCAACTGCGGCGGCTGCCGAACGCTCTCACGGACCCGATAACAGACAGAGACGTCAGACTGGCGCAACGCACGTGCATCGAAGCGACCATCCGGGAACGCATCAGTGAAGCCAAGATGGCCGCGCGGGTCACCCGCGGTGAGTCTCGCCGCATCGGATGGGCCCACGTCGTAGCTGTCTCACAGGACGACCCGGACGTGAACGCGGATGAACAAGCTGACAGCGAAGCCGTTTCCATGCGTCTCGTAACCGCATTGCTCGAAAGCGCCGACTGGCGTGTTGACGACGTGCATACCGAGGGCCGCGGCTACGACCTCTACGCTCGGCGCGGCGCACAGCAGCGATGCATAGAGGTCAAGGGCCGTGCCGGCAAAGCATCCAGTACCGGAATCACCCTCACCGGAGGGGAACTCGCTCAGGCTTCCCAGCTCGGTGACGACTATTGGCTGTACGTAGTGGAGAACTGCTCTGACGGTGAAGGCCAACTATACGGAGCATGGCAGAACCCCGCAGAAGCCTTCCGTGACAGCTTCACGGACGTGCATATCGTGCGACTGCCCGGCAGCGAACTCAAATCAGCCCTGGACAAGCAAGGAGAAGTCTCGTGACCACCCGGATGATCGAACGATGGTTCCCCTGCGCCGAGGTTTCCAAACACTCGGCCAAAGGGTGGGGGTCCGGCTTGGCCGAGAAGAGCCTGTTCACATGGTTCGCGTCCCGACCACTCGCCCAAGCGAAAGCAGCCGTCATCTGCTCACTGCTCCCCTGGCCCGAGGATGATCGAGAGCAGGAACGACTCAAGAAACTCGTCCGCGAGGCGATGGAGGGCTACGACGACAAGAACAGCGAACTTCGAGACGAGATCGCGAAATACTACCCCCAAGGCGCCAAGCTGTGCGACCCGTTCTCGGGACGAGCGATGATACCGCTGGAAGCGGCCCGGCTAGGAGTTCAGTCTTGGGGCATCGACTACTCGCCGGTGGCGACCCTCGCCGGCAAACTTCTTGCCGACTATCCGCTAAGGGACTGGGACAACGAGCCGGACCTACCGTTCGACGGCTACCAACAGCACAAGACGGACCACTTCGCCGAGCCAAGACTGTTACGAGATGTGCGCTTCGTCCTCGACCTGGTGAATAAACGCTATGTGGCTAAGATGGGTCGGTTCTACCCGGTTGTGAATGGCAAGCGCTCTTGGGGATATCTATGGGCGGTAACACTGCCATGCTCCAACTGCGGCAACCGGTTCCCGCTAACAGGCAAGCTCGCCCTCAGGAATCCGAAACCCGCCAGGACAGGCAGAAAACCAAAGCCTGCCGATGAGGGTCAGTCTTACCGGATTATCGCCGATACCTCAGCGGGCACGTTCCGCACTGAGGTGCATGACGGTCCCCCATCCGCTCAGCCGACGCTGGTCAAAGTCGCAGGGAAGAGAGGCAAGACAGCGATATGCTGCTTCTGTAGCCATCCGCATCCGCTGGACACACTCAAGCGGATGATGCGAGACGGCCTCAAGGACGACGCGATGCTCGTGGTCGCTGACCTAGACAAGAACATCGGCAAACGATACAGAACACCCACACCTGCGGAACTCGAAGCACTCCAAGGCGTGGATGCCGCGCTGGAGGCTGAGGTTCCGTTCGGACCTGGGCTTCCTGCGGTCCCGACCGAGAGGCTTGACCCTGGATTGTCAGCATTCATCGGCCCTGCGGGATACGGCTATCGGAGTTGGGGAGAGCTGTGCAATGCCCGCCAGACCCTCGGGTTCGTACGCCTCGCTCGCATCATCGACAGTATGTACCGCGAGATGGTCACAAGCGGCGTCAGCCACGACTACGCCGCAGCCCTGGCGGGCTATGGCGCCTCCAACCTCGTGCGACGCATGAAACGCAGCACAAGAAGCACGACATTGGAGGTTGGCTACCAGAAGGTTGGCCACATCTATTTCAATGACTCGGGAATCTCGCACAGCTTTGACTACTTCGAGACCGGC
>CAZEZF010000069.1:0-18825 GCA_964516495.1 uncultured Acidimicrobiia bacterium
GCCACCAAACAGCTATCGTCCCAGGTCAGAGAGTTCTTTGCATCTCGCTCGGTTATCCATCCAAACCCCTGCATAAAAAATTGGGGCTGGATAGGTGGAGGAGGCGAAGTCAGTCCTTGACGGCGATCATGCTAGAGGGTGCTGAAAAAGACGGGGGTGGGTAGGCCATCCGCCCCGCTGATGAGGGGGTTTACCGTTGATCGAGACGGCGTCGCCGCTGGATGTGGCCGACGGTCACGCTGTTCGCCGGACATCGGACGTTCGGCCAAGCCGGGGGTTCTCAGTACTCTCCTGGTGTCCTGGGTCCAGGACGAGATCGCGAAAATCGCCACGCGGGTAGCCCCCTTCCTTGCGGGCCCTCCCCCACCGCCGCCACCTTTGGCCGAGACGCGTCCTCCCATACCCCCGGCGGGGTTGTCTCGAACGAATATGATCCCTTCACGCGGTCCGGGTCGACGTCGGAAGCGGACCGCCGGTAATTACGGTTAGTCATCAACATACAGAGGGGGTGGGACAGAAAACGGTCCCCCGAGTCCCGCCGACCGCGGTGTCGACTGAGAAACCAAGACGGATCCCGGTCACGTAATGCGCCCTTTTGCGGGGTTTACAAACCAAGCGAACCTAAAGTTTCAGGACACTAGCCCTGATTCTTTTTCATGCCCCCATCACACCCACCTGCAAAAGGCCGGTTCAAGACCACTTTCGGCGGCGCGTTGGTCGATCACTCTACAGGTGAAGGGTCACGCTCCGGCTCGGTGAGGCCACGACGCAGCGATCTTCCCAGGTCATGTGGTTCATATCATCTCTTTCTGTCACCATTCAAACCCCTGCACTAAAAATAGGGGCTAGGGAAGCGACGGATTCGCCTGATCGGCCGGTAACGGGCGACGGCCACAGAGTGGAGATCACGGACATGGACCGGGCCGGTCGAGCGGCTGTCACGGGTCGAGTGGGGGCGATTGTCCCCCAACACGAACCAGCAGTCGGCCGGGAGCGTCCAGGCACCGTCCGGGCGGGTCGCCGCCGACCACCACGGATCATGGAAGGTCTCCCCGTCGATCAGTATTATTCCGCCGTTGATCATGATCCGTTCCCCCGGGAGGCCGACGATCCGTTTGATCAGGTAGCGGTCGCCGTCTTCGTACACCACCAGGTCTCCCCGACGGGGGAGGGATCGGGAATGAAGAAGCCGGGTTATCAGACGGTCTCCGGGCTTGAGGAGAGGCGCCATCGAATGGTCAGCCACCACGAAGCGGTTGAACTGTTTCTCCAGCCAGGAGTATGGCGCTGATGCGGCGATGATGGTGTGGGCTCCGTGAGAATCTCGGATATGCATCGAGCCGACGTCCGTGTCGGGCTTCCGGTCAGTGTATTCTTGGTCTGATACGCGAAGCTAATCCCGAAGGAGATCATCGATGGGGTTTTTCAAGCCGTCGAAGGTGGCTCACGCCCACTGCGACCTGTTCTGCGGGGTATACGACCCGGCCCAGGCTCGCATCGAGGCCGAGTCGGTACTTCAGGCAGCCAAGAAGTACCACGGTAGTGATGACGAGGTTTTCCGGTCACGGTGCATCTCGGTTAAGGAGTCGCAGGCGGAGTTGGTGAAGCATCACCTTTCTGTACTGTGGACGGACTTCTTCAAGCCGCACCACCTCGAAACGTTCCCGGAGCTACACGGAATGTTCTGGAACGCCATCAAGGCCGCCGGAGACGCCAAGAAGTCAACCGATCCGGGGGTAGCCGAGGATCTTATCGCCCAGATCGACGCCATCGCCGGTGTCTTCTGGCAGACCGAGGAATCGGCTAACGTGGGCCTCTACCCTCCCTCCTGACCTATTCCGAAACGAATCTGATCCGGGGTTGGTAGGTGGGCGGGTTCACTCGCCGGTCGATTACTCGCCCACCAAATCCCGGTTACGCAGCACCGTCCCGGTTATGACGACCGACACCAAGGCCATTACCAGAACCTTGGATATCGCCCCACCGGCGCCGATGACCACTCGTCCCAGGGCAAAGGCTACCGCATCGTAGGAGTCAGGGCTCAGAGCGGCTAGGTCCGCCCAGGCGGAGAGGACGATCCTATAGACCGAGGAAGCCTGGATTCCTGAGATCAGACCACCGAGTATTCCCTCCCACAGGAACAGGTAGCCGAGCCCTACCAATGTGGCTCGGTTGAGAATAAGGCCGAGAGGCACGAATAGCGCCGCCGACGCCACACTCTGGACGGCGACCGCGACGGTGGTAGACAGGCCTATGGACCACTCTCCGGTCATTACGCCGACGGCGATCCATGTCGCTACCACTCCGGCTTCCAGTATCAGGAAGGAGGAGATTGCGGCGGCTGTCAACGCCCCCAAGGCTATAACCCACCGAGATACCGGTTTCAGTAGCAGAAAGGGGAGTGTATGGGCCTTCTTCTCTTCTCCTAGCGCCGCGGTCGAAATGGCGAGGGCGACTACGGGGTAGAGGATTGCTATGCCCAGTGTGGCGGTAACGTCGTGGTACACCTCGGCTATTAGGTCATTTGAGCGACCCAGGCCTATCAGCACGATCAGCAGGGTCGGGGAAGCCGCCAGGAGGAACATCGCCGGCGATCTCCGGCGCCTAATCAACCGCCCGGTGATAGACCCGGTAATCAACAGAAGGAGCTTCACCTCTCGCCTCGCTTCATCCACCGAGCGTGATACGCACCCGCCGACCGCCGGGTGACCCGTTCCGATGGAAATTGTTCAACCGGACTGTCATGGGTCGGTATCAGGAACATGAACAATCAGGCCTACTTCACCAGATAGCGGAACACGCTATCCAAGGAATCGTCCTCGGGATTCACGGACGTGATCCTTGCCCCGGACCTCCGGGCGGCTACGGCAAGGTGGCGACCGAGGGAGAGAGCGTCGTTGGTTCGTATCTCGAGGTTCTCCGGACTCACCCGCACCCCTTCCACCCAGTCTCCTTCGAGTAACTCTCGCGCCAGGGGACGAGGTCGGTCGGTGTCGATCCTGATCAGTCGCGGTGTATCGGACATCGCATCCCGCAGGGCCGACACTGTCCCGGCGGCTGCTACCCGTCCGTCGACCATGGCTACCACTCTTCCGGCCATCCGCTCGACCTCGGTAAGGACATGGGAAGAAACGACAATGGTGCGACCTTGTCGCCCGAGGCTGACGAACAGATCGATCAGCCGAGCCCGCTGTATGGGATCCGCCCCGTTCAGCGGTTCGTCCAAGAGGAGCACCGTCGGGTTGTGTACCAGCGCGGCGGCGACCTTGGCTCGCTGACGCATGCCTTTCGAGTATGTCGCCAGGGTCCGGTCGGCCTCCCCGGTGAGGTGGACGGTCTCCAGCGCCCGGTCTGCGTCTACCTTCGGGTTGCCGGTGCGGGACATAGCGGCGCTCCATTGGACGAAACGGCGAGCTGTCATGTGGTCGTAGACCGCTTCGTCCTCCGGAACGAATCCGATTTTGCCGTACACCGCGGGTTTCTTCCTGGGTGAGTCTCCGAGGATCGTGACCTTCCCCGATGAGGGCGCCAGCAGTCCCGCCGTCACCCGGAGGAGGGTCGTCTTGCCGGCGCCGTTCGGTCCTAACAACCCGGTGACTCCCGGCCCGAACGAGCAATCCACTTCCGACACCGCCACCTTGGGGCCGTACCATTTCGATAGCTTGGTCGCTACGACGGTAGGGTCGACGACATGGAGGGCGTCGGCCGTCCGAACGGTGTCGGTCATGTCAGTCTCCGGTAGCGCCAGCCGACCAGCAGCACGCTTACCACCGCCAGCCCGACGACCACGGCCAGAGACACCTCCGGTCCGTAACCGGCCTCCGCTGGTATCCATCCCGCGTTCTCATGGACCCCGAAGATCCAGTCTCTCACATAGCGGGGGTGCTGTTCGGTGGCGATCAACGCGGTCCATCTGGTTCCCGGCGTCTCCTCAACCGCCTCTTGGAAGAAGATCGCCACCAGGTTGAGTCCCAATGAACCGGCCAGGAAGGCTGCCGCCGCGCCGCCGACACGGTTGATGAAGGAGGCTGTCACGAATATGAGCGAGGCGTGCAGGATGAAATAGACCAGGGCGGCAAGTGGAACCTTCCAGAGGATATCGGTCGTCTCTCCGAGGTAGGAGAGGAAACCTTCCGGCGAGAGGGTCGCCAATCCCAGGTGGAGCAGAATCTGGGGGATAAGCCAGAAGCTGAGGATCACCGCCGCGTAGGCGAGTGCTTTCGCCAACAGATAGTCCCGCAAAGAGAGTGGTCGGGAGAAGTAGATGTTGAGAACCCCATAGTTCCGGTCGGGTACCAGTAGCTGGGCGCCCGAGTAGGCGGCGAACAGGAGAGCCACCACCGATATGAAGTCGAAGTAACCGCGGTAGCGAGGCGCCAGTTCCCCCGCCATTTCAGGAGTGGGGAGTTGCGACTCGAACCATGCGATGGTGACCAGAATGACGACCGAAGCCAACGCCAGCGTTATCAGGGTCCAAGGGAGCAGTTTGCGGCGCGCCTTCCGGCGCAGGCCTGTCACCCTACGGAACCCGTCCCTTACGATGGCTCGGACTGCGCCCTTCCGTCCCGTGCGGGTTCCTTCATAGTGACGGTAACCGCGATCGACTATGATCGCTTCGTCACGGTCGGGCGGGTGCTGATCAGCCATTTGTTTCCTTAGCGGCGGATAACAACACGTCTTCCAGGCGGCTCAGGCTGGTACCCATTCTCCGGACGGACGAATCGGATTGCTCGAGAGCCGTTCTGAGCAGGAGGAATACGTCGTCGGAGCGGCTCGAGACCATGATCATCCGACCGTCGGCCGCTGCGTCGGCGCCCAACTCATGAAGAGCCGTCACCAAGGGGCTCGGATCGCCGAAGACCTCTACCGAGAGGTGGTTGTCCTCGCCGGGAGGATCCAGCGGACCGGCGTGGATCAGTCGCCCACCGTCCAGCATCACCACTTGGTCACAGGTTCGCTCTATGTCATCTAGGATGTGAGTCGAGAACAGCACGTTCATTCCGAACCGACGGAACCGACCGATCAAATCCAGCATCCGGTCCCGTCCTTGCGGATCAAGGCCGGATGCAGGCTCGTCGAGAAGCACCAACTCCGGATCGTGGACGATGCCCTGGGCGAGTTTGACTCGTTGCTGCATTCCGGTGGAGAAGTCCCCCAGGTAGCGGAAACGTTCTTCGTGGAGTCCGACAAGGAAGAGGGTCTCCGAAGCGCGACGCCGGGATTCGGAGGGCGGTATGCCGGCCAACTCCGCGGCGTAGGCCACGAAATCGGCTGCCGTCTGGTCCAGCGGAAGGCATTTTCCCTCGGGCATGTATCCCATCCGGGCTCGAAGTCCGGAAGGATCGTCGGCTATCGGGGTATCGAATACGGTTACCTCGCCGAAGGTGGGTTGGATCAGGCCTAGGACGAGCCTTATCAAAGTGGTCTTACCTGCGCCGTTGGCGCCGATCAGGCCGGTGACGCCGGGAGGGATTTGCAGGTCTACCCGCTGGAGCGCCCGAACCTTCCCGTAGTGTTTATAGAGACCGGTGGTTTCTATGATCGGTGGCTCGGAGCCGTCAGGTCTCCGTGTGTCAGCCACCTTCCTCCTCTCCGGTATGGTCGGAACCTGATCCGAATCCTAGCGTTCCGGTATTCCTATCGTTTTTCTGGCGATCTCGCAGCCATTGCCGGAGTTCGGCCAGAAGGCGTTGCGCCCAGGGGAACTCGGTGGACCAGAGCAGTAACCCCGCTCCGAGGAACAGCATTCCCGGCAGCACCGGAAGGGCTGCTCCCAGGATTCCCAGGAGGATGAGTAGGGCGCCGCCGATCGCCACCAACACCCGCCGAAGGTTCCGGAGCACCGTCACAGCCGGTGGCCCCGGCAGGAAAAAGTAGTAGAAACCGTCACTGGTCGTTTTACCATTTCTTTCGAGTTCAGATTCTGCGTTCCTGAACCTTACGATACAACGGTTTGATGGTTCCTAACCTGGTTCCGGCGGGGATCGGCTGACCTACCCAACCTTGTTCGGACACGGTTCCGGGTTGGCCCAGCATGGAGTGGAGTCGGTCCGTGGTAATCGGCAGGTAGGGGGCCAAGGCTACTTTCAGATGGTTGATGGCGTCGAGGCTGGTCTTCAGAACCGTGGCGGTCCGTTCCGGATCTGTCTTGGCGGTCTTCCATGGCTCGGTGGCGTTTAGATAGGCGTTGAGGCGCCCGGCCGTTTCCATTGCGATCCGAAGCCCGGCCCGCAGCTCCACCTTCTCGATCCGGGCGCCTACCCGGTCTAGTAACCGGTCCGCAGCGGTCCGGATCGCCTTGTCTTCGGGGAGTTCCGGTCCCGGTTCCGGGACCCGGCTACCGAAATTGGAGCGGGTCATCGAGAGCACACGGTTGACCAGGTTGCCCCAGGTGGCCACCAGTTCGTCGTTGATTCGGCGGTCGATTTCCTCCTCGGTCATCTCGGTGTCGCTGTTCTCGGGCAGGTTGGCGGCGAGAGCGTAACGAAGGGAGTCCACTTCGTATATCCCCAGGGCGCCGTCGATAGTGAGACCGATACCCCGACTTGCCGACGCCTTACCACCCCGGAAGGTCACATACTGGTTGGCGGGCACGTTGGTAGGCAGTTCCAAACCTCCATATCCGAGGAGCATGGCAGGCCAGATGATGGTGTGGAACGGGATGTTGTCTTTACCGATGAAGTAGTAGTGCTCGGCTTCGGGATTGTGCCACCAGTCCTTCCACGCGTCCGGCTTTCCTTGGATAAGCGACCACTCCTTGGATGCCGACAGGTAGCCGATTACCGCGTCGAACCACACGTATATCTTCTTGTTCGGTCCGAGCCCATCTACGGGGATGTCGATTCCCCAGTCGATGTCTCGGGTGATGGCCCGGTCTTGAAGGCCCTCTTCTATCCATCCGAGCGAGAAGTTGAGGACGTGCTTGCGCCATCCCCGGCGGGACTTCAGCCATTCCTCCAGCCGGTCTGAGAAGTCGGTGAGCCGCAGGTAGAAGTGGTCCGTTTCTCGGCTGACCGGGGTGGCGCCGGATAGTTTGGATCGGGCGTCGATCAGGTCCACCGGATCGAGAGTTCGACCACAACTGTCACACTGGTCGCCCCTGGCTTCTCCGTACGAGCAGTGCGGGCAGGTTCCCTCCACATACCGGTCGGGCAGGAAACGCCCAGCCTCGGGATCGTAGAACTGTTCGGAGGTGCGCCGGTCGATGTAGCCGTTGGCGTGCAGGGTCCGGAAGAGGTCCCGGGTAACGTCGTGGTGGTTACGCGTTCCGGTCATGGTGAACAATTCCCACTGAATCGCCAGGTCCTTCCAGTTGGAGACGAACTCGGCGTGGAAACGGTCGACTATTTCCTGCGGGGATACGCCTTCCTCGTCGGCTCGCACCGTTATGGGGGTGCCGTGTACGTCGCTTCCTGAAACCATCAAGACCCGATCACCGGCCAGCCGGTGGTAGCGGGCAAAGATGTCGGCGGGTAGGTAGGCGCCGGCCAGGTGACCGAGATGACGGGACCCGGAGGCGTATGGCCAGGCGACGGAGACAAGGACGTGTCGGTTCATATTGTCAAGGGTACCGGAGTTCGGGCAAGGTCACCTAACTTGCGGGGAAAAGGCCGCGGTCCGAGGCCGTGTCTACCATAGACACCGATGAGAGTAACAGTGGCTCTCGCGGCGGCGGTGGTCGCCACCCTCTTCTTCGTCGACCTGGTTTCGCGGTATCGGGCTTCTCCACGGCCCCATACCGCCGCCTATGCAGCCGGGATAGGTTTCTTTGCTCTCGCTACATGGGCGTTGTTCATCGGGGCGGCCACCGGCTGGACCTCGGCAAGCTATCGCGCCTTCTTTCTTTTCGGCGCCATCGTCAATATCCCGGTCCTGGCCCTCGGTTCGATGTTTCTGGTGGTGGGTAAACGGGCCGGCCATATCATGTTGCTGCTTCTTTTCCCTTTCTTCGCCATCTCCATTCCGATGACCGTGGCTCAGCCCTTCGACTTCGCGCCGCTTCCGCCGGATGGTGTGCCCGGCGGGCGGGAGTTGTGGGCGGAGATGTTCGGACCGCGATTGTGGGCCGCTATCGGCGGCGGAATGGGCGCCACCATTATCATCGTGCTGGCCTTGGTGTCAGTGGTGCGGTTCTGGAATCGAAACCGCCGGTTGGTGCTCGGCAACATCGTCATCGTGGCCGGCACGCTGGCGGCCTCGACCGGCGGGACCATCCTGGCCTTCGGGATCGACTGGGGTTTCTCTGCTTCCCTGCTCATGGCGGCGACCCTCATCTGGGCCGGGTTCCGCATTGCGGTAGGGGCGCGCCGAACGACGCCGGCGCCATCGAACAACGGTCCGCAGGCCGCCGATCACCGTCCTTGATATCCATTCAGGTCGTCAACCTTGGGCGGATAGTCGGTTCACCCGGGGTTTGAGATTCTTACGTCGTAGGTGTTCATAGTGGGTGTTCTTGTGGGGAAGGGCATCTTGTTGGCGACCTCGATCATGGGTTATCGGACCGGGTTCAGGGTGTTGGTGTGTATGACGTTGCCTGTGCGATTGCTTCAGGATCGAGAAACAACTTACGAGTGCCTTGCGGAGTCATAGGTCCCTATGCATCCAGGCCCGGGGGGGGGTGAGCAGTCAAAGCGGTCCGGACTACCAACAATGACTACCACCCGGTCGTCATGTCACCATTAAGCGAGGCAGCCGCGGCTCCGGTTCTGATTCTGATCTCATGACCTCCGCCGACGCTTCCCGGTTGGTGCGGTTCTTGATTTCCTCGATCCGGTCGAACTGCCGCTCCAGCTGGTTCCGCCGGGTGGTGGACAGATCTTTGAATGCCGAGTTGAGTCGTTTCAGGTGCCGATCCACTTTGTCGAACTGGTTGACGTAGCGCTGCCACTGATCGGTGAAGGTAGCCAGATGTTCAAGAATCTCCAGGGACGATCTTTCCATGGCCAGGGTGTCGATGGCTTGACGGACCAGCGCCAGCATGGCGAACAAGGTGGAGGGGGAGCAGATCACCACTTTGAGATCCAGCGCTTGATCGAAAGCCTCTCGATGATGCTCGTGGATGAAGGCGTACACTCCGTCGTTAGGGATGAACATCAGCATATAACCGACCGTGCCGGCAGGGTCGATGTAGTTCTCCCGGCGGGCAAGGGCCTTGATGTGGCCTTTGACGGCTTTGCCGAAGTCCTTCAACGCCTTCCGCTTTTCGAGATCCGACGATGCGTCCAGGTACCGGGCGTAGGCCTCCAGGGGGAACTTGACGTCCATATTCAACTGTTGGCCGTCAGGCAGGAGAAACGTAAAGTCGGGCCGGGTACCGCCTGGGGTGGTCTTCTGCTTCAAGTAGTTGATGCCTTCCACCATTCCGGACGCTCTCAGTATGTCATCGGCCATTCGTTCTCCCCATTGACCGCGCGCCTGGCGGTTGGCCAGGATGTCGTTGAGCTTCTGCGTGGACCGGATCAGACGATCCTGCTGCTTGCCGGTCTCGAGCAGGTTCTCGGTGAGTCGGGCGTCTTGGGCCGCCCGTTCCTTCTGCAGATCGGTGACCAGGCCACGGAGTTCCGAAAGCTCGTCGCTCATCTTGGACGTGACTCCATCCCACTTCTGATCGATCATCTCCTTCTGGTGCAGGAGTTGGGCGTTGCCGGTCTCCACATGGCGCCGTAAGGTGCTGTCAGCCAACGTCACCACCTGATGCAGAAGCGCTTCGGGATTGACCGGCGGTTGGGCGCGCCGCTCCCGGCGCCATGCCAGGGCGAACCCCGCAGCGGATAGTACGGATATCAAGAGGGCTGAGAGTAGAGCAATGGTTTCCATGTGAACCATGGTACGGAGGGGGTGTGACATCTCTTGGGACCGAGCCGCGAGGCGACATCGGTTACATCCGTAACCCCGATTTTTTATGCAGGGGTTGAATGGGTAGCCGAGAGGGGATGCAATGAACTCTCTGACCTGGGAGGATAACTGCTTGGCGGCCTAGCGGAGTGTTACTCTGCACCGTAGGGTGAACGCCGGAACGCCCCACGAAAGTGGGCTTGACATGGCCTTTTGAGTTCGGTGTGTCTGGGGCGCGAAGATCAGGATTAAAGTCTTTTTCCCTCCGTCCCCTTGATCGGATATTCTGAAGGTTGTGACGGTACTTTCAGCCACCGCTCCGGCGTTCCCGGTACTCGGCGTCTCGACTTCTCGGTCGGCGGTTGAATCCTTCCTCCGCTCCGTCCCTCCGGTAGACGAGGTGGGTGTAACCGAGCGGGCGGCCTCCCTGACGACCAGGTCGGTGAAGCGGGAGTCCAAACTGGCCGCCCTGGAAATGGCGATACGAATGTGCGATCTCACCACACTCGAGGGTCGCGATACTCCCGGCAAGACCATCCAATTAGCCGCCAAGGCGGTCCGTCCCGATCCCACCGATCCCACCATCCCGCCCGTAGCGGCCCTGTGCGTCTACCCCAACATGGTTCCTTACGCGGTCCAAGCCCTCAAGGGAAGCGACGTGGCGGTGGCGTCGGTGGCCACCTACTTCCCTTCCGGTCAGGCGCCAATATCGGTGAAGGTGGAGGATGTGGTGTGGGCGGTCGCCGAAGGCGCCGATGAGATCGACATGGTCATCAACCGAGGGGCGTTTCTGGCAGGCGACTATCGAGTGGTCTACGACGAGATAACGGCTGTCAAAGAGGCTTGCCGCACAGCCCATCTGAAGGTGATTCTAGAGACCGGCGAACTCGGTCCCTATGACAACGTGCGCCGGGCGTCGATGCTGGCTATGGCCGCCGGCGCCGACTTTATCAAGACCTCCACCGGTAAGACGGCCTCCAACGCCACCCTACCGGTTACCCTGGTGATGCTTGAGGCGATCCGGGACTTCTACCGGTCAACCGGTCGGGCGGTGGGTATGAAGCCGGCCGGAGGAATAAGCACCGCCAAGGTTGCGGTCCGTTACCTGATTCTCCTGTCCGAGACCCTGGGATCGGGCTGGCTCACCCCGTCCAGGTTCCGTTTCGGAGCATCCAGCCTTCTCAACGACCTCTTGATGCAGATCCGCTGGCTTCGTGAGGGTCGTTACCAGTCGCCTGATTACTTCACGAAGGATTGAACGATGGATAGCCTATCGCCCGTCGACACGGAAAGGCCGGAGATCGTTCCGTCCGGACTCGACTATGTGGCTTCGGTCGAATCAACCGATGTGGTTTCAATAGACGAGAGTTACCAACTGTGGATTGACGGCGGGCCGTCCGAGCCGGTCACCGAACGTTACTTTCCCACCGTCAACCCGGCCACCGAAGAAACCCTCAGCAGGGTGGCCGAAGGTGGCGCCGATGATGTGGATCGGGCGGTCAAGGCGGCTCGCAAGGCGTATGCCGGGGTCTGGCGGCGGATGGACGGCGCGGAGAGGTCCAAGTATCTGTATCGGCTGGCTCGGATGCTCCAGGAACGGTCTCGCGAGTTTGCAGTCCTCGAAACCCTCGACGGCGGCAAACCCATCAAAGAGTCGCGGGACATCGACCTTCCGCTCGCCGCGGCGCACTTCTTCTACTACGCCGGGTGGGCCGACAAGCTGGAATACGCTTTCCCCGGTCTCGACACCCGCCCACTGGGGGTTGTCGGGCAGGTGATCCCTTGGAATTTTCCGATGCTTATGCTGGCCTGGAAGGTCGCCCCTGCGCTCGCCACCGGGAACACGGTGGTATTGAAGCCGGCCGAGACCACCCCGCTGACCGCGCTTGCCTTTGCCCGCCTTGCTGAGGAAGCCGGGTTGCCTCCCGGAGTGCTCAACATCGTCACCGGAGATGGGGGGACCGGGGCGGAGGTCGTGTCCCATCCGGGGGTTGACAAGGTGGCCTTCACCGGTTCCACGGCGGTGGGGAAGTCAATCCAGAAAACCCTGGCCGGTACCCGCAAGCGGTTGACGCTGGAACTCGGTGGTAAGGCGCCGCATGTCATATTCGACGACGCCCCCATCGACCAGGCCATCGAAGGGGTGATCAACGGGATATTCTTCAATCAGGGACATGTTTGCTGTGCAGGGAGCCGCCTACTGGTGCAGGAGTCGATGTACGACACCTTCATCGACAGGCTCAAGGTTCGGCTGGCGACCCTCCGTCTGGGAGACCCGCTCGACAAGAACACCGATGTGGGGGCGATCAACAGCCGGGCCCAGCTGGACAGGATTACCGATCTGGTAGATGTGGGCTTGTCTGAAGGGGCTGAGATGTACCAGCCTCCCTGCTCGCTGCCTGACCGCGGTTACTGGTTCACCCCCACCTTGTTCATGGGGGTTTCGCAGAGCCATCGCATCGCCCAGGAGGAGATATTCGGTCCGGTGCTTTCGATCATGACCTTCCGCACTCCCGCGGAGGCTGTAGAGAAGGCCAACAACACTCCATACGGCCTTTCGGCCGGTGTCTGGACATCCAAGGGCTCGCGCATCCTCTGGATGGCGGACCGGCTCAAGGCCGGTGTGGTGTGGGCCAACACCTACAACAAGTTCGATCCGAGCTCCCCTTTCGGGGGATACCAGGAGTCCGGCTTCGGTCGTGAGGGGGGCCGCCATGGCCTTCTTCCCTACGTTAAGGGTGGAATGTGAACAGACTCAGGGTTAGGAAGACCTACAAACTCTATGTCGATGGGGATTTCCCCCGCTCCGAATCCGGTCGGACCTATCCGGCCTACGATCATCGGGGGGAGATCATCGCCCGGGTGGCGGCGGGTACCCGCAAGGATCTGCGGCACGCGGTACGTTGCGCCAGGAAGGCGCAGCCCGGATGGGCTTCCCGCACCGGATACAACCGGGGACAGATTCTGTACCGGATAGCCGAAATGGTTGAAGACCGGACAGAGGCCTTCGCCGAGGGGATCCGCGCCGGTGGAGTGAGTGCGAGCAAGTCCCGCAAGGAGGTGGGCAAGGCGATCGACCGCCTCGTGTGGTATGCCGGTTGGGCTGACAAGTACCAGCAGGTGGTGGGGAATCTGAACCCGGTTTCGGGGCCGTTCTTCAATATTTCGGTAGCGGAGCCCACCGGCGTCGTGGGGATTGTGGCGCCGGAGGAGTCGGCGCTGCTCGGTCTCGTGTCCAGGTTGGCGCCGGTAATCGTCTCGGGGAACACCGTGGTGGCGCTCGCCTCGGAAGCGTGGCCGGTCCCCGCTATCACTCTCGCGGAGGCTATGGCCACCGCCGACGTTCCTCCCGGGGTGGTGAACATACTGACCGGACCGAGAGCCGGTATGGTTCCCTACCTTGCCTCCCACCTTGACGTGAACGCTCTTGACGCCTGCGGGGTCGAGCCGGGCTTGATGGTCGAGTTGGAACAGGCCGCAGCCGAGGGGATCAAGCG
This sequence comes from uncultured Acidimicrobiia bacterium, assembly GCA_964516495.1. Classification (GTDB taxonomy): domain Bacteria; phylum Actinomycetota; class Acidimicrobiia; order Spongiisociales; family Spongiisociaceae; genus JAPPFW01. The sequence goes on from CAZEZF010000069.1 coordinate 13,332, forward strand.
GGTAGCGCGCCCACCGGAAGAGTCGATCGACTGGCATGACGACAGAGGCGCCCAGAGCCCTTACCTGATAGCGGCGTTCACCGAGATCAAGACCGTTTGGCACCCCAAGGGTCTCTGAAGGCGGTCATCCAGCTCCGCATGTAAGGGGTGTAGTAGCCTCCAGAGTTCTGGATCCGACCCCCGACCCGGCGAACCGAAACTTCACCCGCTCCTGTTCCAGTCTGGCGGCAGGGTCTAGTCTGACATTTACCATGGCTTCCACTCGCCACCGATGACCGGAAAGCTCAGCGCTTGGCGCGACAGAGAGCGCCCGAGGTGGAAATCGTCACCACGGCTAACCTGCTGCGGGGCTGGGCCGTGGAACAGGCTGGGCTGCCCGGGCGAGTAGCGGAAGCCGTGCGCTCCATCGAGTTGCGGGCATCCTTTGTGCCGGGTCGCAATGATCCGCACCGAGACTGGTGGATCACAGTTCGCCGATGATCAGGCGTCCCGTTCAGGCGCCGTCCTCAGTGGCGGGTCGGGTTCCTCGGTCCCGATTCGGTCGTCGTTGTTGTCGGCATTGCACACGGTTTGCACGCCAGGGTATGCCAACCGTCGCGCTGATCGAGACCCGACCTCCTTCTAACCCCAATTCTTCATGCCCCAGACACACCGAACTCAAAAAGGTCACGTCAAGCGCAGCATCATGGAACGTCCCGGGTTCACCTTCGGGTGATGGACGCACCCCGCCCAGGCGAGGCCACCACACAGCCATCCTCCCGGGTCAGGGGTTCATAGCATCTCTCTCGGTTACCCATTCAAACCCCTGCATGAAAAATCGGGGTAATAGGGCATCCACCCGGAGTCGGGTTCATCAGGCCGGGTATTCCATCGATACCACCAGACCCGGTATCCGGGTGAGGAGGGTGGCTATCTGTCCGCGGGTTATGGGTTGGTCGGGGCAGTAGCGGTGGTTGTGGGGGTGGCAGCCTTGGGTGATGTGGGCGGCGGCGAGTCGGTTTATGTTGTTTTCGTGGGGGTGTCCGTTGTCGTCGGTGAAGTGGTCGTGGTCGGTGGCCGGTAGGTTCAGTGCTTTGGTGAGGAGGGTGGCTATCTGTCCGCGGGTTACCGGATCGTCCGGGCAGAACCTTCTGTTTACCGCGTCTCCGCAACCTTCCGCTATCCCCGCGGCTGCGACGGCGGTTATTCCGGCTCGATGAGGTGAACCGGCGATATCGATGAACGACACCCCAGTGTCGCTGATCGGTTCCTCCCTCCTTCCCATTACGCGTTGGGTGAGGTCCGGGCCTGCGGACGCATGCGAGAGGACGGCGTCCAATCCCGCCGGAAGCTGGATATCCGCCCTTCCGGTGAGGATCGAATCGGGTTCTATGGTGATTCCGTCTTCGTCGTAATCGTTCTCGGTTACCAGGTACTCGAAGGTCAGCCGGGAGGTCCCGCTTCCTCGCCGGTAAAGGGCAAAACGACTGTCCTCGCCGATCCGGAGTTCAAGTAGGGGGGTTGCTCCGTTAGTTTCAACCACCACCGGGGATGTGAAGGACACGGTCAGCCTTAGTGTCTCACCCGCGGCGTAGCCCGCTTGGTCATGGGGCTCGCTGGTGATCGCTACATCGGCAACGCGGGGACGGATAACCGAGACAGCTCTTCTGGCTACCTCGGCGGGAGGAAGGCAGGTGGGCAGATCCATTGCTGTGTCCGGCGTGAACCCGCCGCCGGCGCTATGGCCTCCGGGAGTCAGCCACCGAAGGGTGGTCAGGTGGATGACGGCAACCGTGTCATCGTTCACCTGTAGCCGGTAGGAGGACTGTCCCGTGTTCTTCCCGTAGGTCCGCTCACCCACTACGGTCACTCGTCCGTGGTCGCGAAGGGCGCCTGTCACCAATTCCGACGCCGAGGCGCTGTTGTGGTTGGTTACCGCCACCATGGGTAGGAGTATCGGATCCGGATGGAGTTCTTTTCCGCGGGCGGCGATCGATTCCACCTGCTCCCTACTGACCAGATGCACTACGGTCGTCAGGTTCTCGAGGAACAGCCCGGCCACCCCTACAGCCGAATCGACATAACCGCCGGGGTTGCCTCTGAGGTCGAACACCAGGCTGCTGATCCCCTCGCCGGTCAGCCCTTCGAGCACATCCCTTACTTCATGGTCGGCTGTACTGCTGAAGGAATCGAGACGCAGCAACCCTATTTCGTCGTCCACGAGGCGCCCTCTGGCGGATGGGATGGCAAGTCGGGCGGCGGTGATCGTCGTAGAGATGGTTTCGCCGCCCCGCCGTACCGTAATGGCGACATCGCTACCGGATGGAAACCGGTCGAGGCGGGGTACCGCATCACATTGCAGGTCCGCGGGGAAGGCGGCGCCGAGCTTTTCGAGTATGTCGCCGACCACCAACCCGGCTTCATGAGCCGGTGTTCCCTCGTAGACCTCGCTGACGACCGGGACGCAGGAGGATGACACCGTGAAGCAGGGTTCCCCGTTTTCGGCAAGAACGAAGGCCAATCCGAGGCCTGAGGTCCCCCGATTCTCGATGCTATCCAGGAAACGTTGGTACTGGGCCGCGGTAAGGAGGTAGGAGTTATCGTCCAGCGCTCCGACCATTCCCCTCATGGCCATCTCGACAGCCGTCGCCGTATCTTCAACAGCATCGATCTCCCGACACACCTCCTCGAACTCCGGGGCCGGCAGTGGACAGGGAGGAGGTCTGCCTTCCTGTCGCTCGGTCAGTTCCGCTTCCCGTATCCGCTTTGCCGCTTCCCTGGCCAGGTCGGCGTCGTCCACCGGGTCGATGTGGTTCACGGTTATGACCTCGTAGGCGAGACATAATAACCGGAACACGATGAGGGCTTCCTCGCAGGTAGCTAGTTCCATCTCGTGATCCTGATTAATGCTGCCGCCGTCTTCGGTCTGGGCAAGGGTCGGCGTGGAGAAAACTGTGGTCAGCAACATCGCCAAGCCGGATAGATGACCGATTAGGGAGGGACCTGACCGCTGCAAGTGCATGGAACTCCTAGCCGGTCGCTGATGCGAATCGTACAATAGTCCGCTCCAGGCGTTGTCCCTGGACAACCGGCGGCGCGGTCCTGATTCGGCGCCGGCGCTGGTAGCTTGGTCGTCATGTGTGGGCGAGCGGCGGGGAGAAGTTGGTAGTGGCGGTCTCCGGACGCCGGTCGATAACGCTTGCTCGTCCGCTGGATCTGCGCGCCACCCTCGCCGTGACCGGTCTCAAAGGACCGTCCCTGGCGGTACGTCCTGATGGGCTATGGAGGGCTACCCGTACGCCGGACGGTCCGGTGACGGTAAGGATGCACTTGGAGAACCGGCGCCTGGTCGCGCAAGCCTGGGGCAAAGGGACCGAATGGGCGTTGCACCGGATACCTGAATGGGTGGGAGAGTTCGACGATCCGGATGCGCTGATTCCATGCCATCCGGCGGTCGAACGAGCCGTCCGGAAGGGAAGAGGCATGCGGATGGCGGCGGTGGGAGGGTTGGTGGAGGTCCTGGCGCCCACGATCCTCGCCCAGAAGGTCACCGGGGTAGAAGCCGGGCGAAGCTACCGGCGCCTGGTGGAGCGGTACGGGGCGGACGCGCCCGGTCCCGGGGATCCGGTGAAGTTGCCTCCCCACCCCGACCGTCTGGCCGAGATGCGCTATTTCGATTTCCATCCGCTGGGGGTGGAGCGACGACGGGCCGAAACGATCATCGGCGCGTGCAGGGTGGCGGAACGCATCGAGGCGACCATGCGCCACGACCTGGCTACTTCCTACCGGTTCCTTCACCAACTTCGGGGGATCGGTCCCTGGACGAGCGCTTCGGTTATGAGGGTGGCGAGAGGCGATCCTGACGCAGTTCCGGTCGGTGACTTCCATCTGCCCAATACGGTGGCCTGGGCATTGGCGGGGGAACCCCGAGGGGATGACCAGCGGATGCTGGAACTGCTCGCTCCCTATGAAGGCCAGCGAGGCCGGGTGATCCGGCTGTTGGAGCGATATGCGGGAAGGGCGCCGGCCTACGGTCCACGGCTGGCCCCTCGAGATTTTCGCCGCTACTGACCTTGGATCAGGTCTTACGGGCAGGCTACTGCCAATCGTACGGCAGGAAACAGGTCGCGGGCCGGTCCACCAGCCAGGTGACCGGCGCATTACCTTCCATTAGCCGTCTGGCAGGTAGCGCCCAGGCATTTTTAGGGTTCACCGTTTCAGCTAGGGCGGCGGCCTTTTCAACTCCCGAAACGAGGACGTAAATCTGTCTCGCTCGATGGACGAGGGGGAGGGTGGCGGTGAGCCTCCACGGGTGCTTTGCGTCCACCCGGTCGGCTACATACCAGCGATCGGTTATCTGAAGGGTCGGCGAATCAGGAAACAACGAAAGGGTATGTCCGTCATCACCCATCCCCGCCAGCACGAGGTCGGGCCTCGGGTCATCCTCTCCGGTAGCCATGGCAGACAGCAGTTGCGCTTCATAGAGGGTGGCGGCTTGCTCAGCCGAACGACCTTCCGCCCACGGGATCTTCAGGAATCGAGCATCGGTACCACCTAGAAGCAGGCGAGAGATCATCCCGGTATTGCTATCCGGATGGTCGGCGGGGAGGTAACGTTCGTCTCCCACCCAGGCGCACACCCGATCCCAAGGAACATCCATGCCCGCCAGATGCCGGTAGGCGGCTTTCGGGGTGGATCCTCCGGCCATGGCTACGGTGATCGGGCGCTTGCTAGCGTGTTCCTTGATAAATCCGGCTATCAACTCGGCCGCGCCCGAGGCCAAGGCGCCGGGGTCCTCGAACACCGATATGTCAGGGGGTGGGTATGGATGTGAAGATGGTGTCATCAAGAAGTACCTTACCGGAGATTCCGCTATGAGAAACGATCCGGAACGGGTAACGATCAGATGGGATGGCCAGTCCGTGTCGGGTCGGTTGATGTGCCCCGACGATCCAGCTAGAACGGCGGTGCTCCTAGCTCACGGCGCCGGGGCCGGCCAAGACCACCCCGGAGTTGTCTCCATCCGGGATGGTCTGGCCGAACGGGGTCATCCGGTGCTTACCTTCAACTACCCCTACATGGAGGCAGGCCGCAGGTTCCCTGATCGCCAACCCAAGCTGGTTGCCTGCCACCGGGCGGCGGCCGCTTGGCTGCGTGAGCGGTTTCCCTCTCTGGTAATGGCCGGTCGTTCTATGGGAGGAAGGATGGCTTCCTACCTGGCCGCCGAAGGGGAGCCAGGTGAGGGTTTGGTATTCTACGGCTACCCGCTTCACCCCGCCGGGAAACCGGACCGCATCCGGGCCGCTCACCTACCCGAGGTTCCCGCGCCGATGTTGTTCTTTACCGGAAGCCGGGATGCGCTGGCCCTTCCTGAACAGGTGCAGATGTGGCTGGCCCCGCTGGAACAGGCCACTATCGAGATCATCCCTGACGCCGACCACGGGTTCCGGGTACCAAAGCGTAGCGGTCGTACCCGGCGGGAGGTGATCGCCTGGATGGTGGATCGCACCTCGGA
>CAZEZF010000070.1:0-18323 GCA_964516495.1 uncultured Acidimicrobiia bacterium
TCGCGGAGCACATCGCAGAAGTCCCAGAGCCGCTGGACCAGCACTTTCGGGTCGGTGCTCATGCGGGAGCCTTCCTCCGGCGATTGGGCTTGGCGGGTCGGGAGGCGGCGATACGTTGGAGCAACGCAGAAGCCGACTCGTCGTCGGGGTCCTGAGGCACTAGGCGGCCGGCGAACGCCTCGGCGAGCAGAGTTTGCCGGAACGCGTCCACCAACGCGAGTCCGTGGCTTACGGAAGCCTCGATAGTGTCGATGTATGAAAACTGTGTCTCGATGCTCTTGACTAATCGTGTTTGTTCCATTAGTGATGGGATCGATATCCTGTGTGCCTTAACCTGTTGGCCTGTAACGGCGCTAAACGTGCTACCGGTTGATTTGAACTGAAGTCGACTTACACTGGCTCGGATTGACCACAACAGAAATAGGTGGTCAATGTCTGGATTAGGTCGAATGGCGTGGAGCCCACGACCGATAGCACAGTCAACGGGAGCCAGATTCGTCGGACCTACAGGGGCACGGACTGAAAGCAAGATGTCATTTGTTTTGGCTAACCGTTTCGGTTCTGTAGTCCACTTGACAACGACAGGATAAAGCTTGCCGAACTCTGCCTTGCCTTGGAAAAAGGCTACCCCATCGCCGGTATCGTTGTAGCTTGACCCCGGAGGCGATTGGCCTAGGATGATCTGGGCCACATCCGAAAGAGCTACCTCTACCCAACCTCGTGGCAAGGTGTGTCGGTTGGTGTGGAATGCGTCGGCTAGGATGGTAGAGCGGAGGAGCTCCAGTTTATTGAGCAGGGATTTCAGTGTAGACTCCACAGTATCCAGACGTGTCAGGATCTCCTTAATCCGCCTGACGATCCGTTTCTGTTCTGCAAGGGGCGGAATAGGCATGGGCCACGGCCTTAAGACAGTTTGACTGATATTCTTCTGCGTCGCCCCCTTACCTGCACCAGCTAGAACAAGGCGTTGTGACCATAGGTAGTAGAACAGAAACCAATGGTCGATATATGGCTTGGCGAAGGCGATAGCCTGGTTTGTTGCCATCTCGATACCAGCAATACCCAGTTTCCCAATCGATCCGTACATAGCAATCAGAACAGTGCCCGGTGATACAAGCTTGCAGCTGCTCTCAGCTAGGCCATCTGGAGTGATAGAGTCCTTACAAGAAGAGACAACTGAATCGTTTAGGTCCCCTATAACGGCCCACGGTATGTCACCACCGTAATAACGACCTTCAGACTTTTTAGGTGTACCACCACTGCCCCATTGTGCGATATCACTTAGTGTTGCCCATTCCCACCCTTGTGGTAACAGTTCATTCATGCCGCTAGCTCGCGGGATAGTGCAGTGAGGAGCGGATCCAAATCTGCACCGAAGAGCTGATCTGCCCGGCCTAGACCGCCCTTGGTGCTGAAGGGAGCTTCCATCAGGTCTCTTCTCTCCACGGAGAGGTTGGCGACCAGGTGATCCTTGATGAGCCGCAGGTAGGCGAGTTGGTCGTTGTCGAAGGCGCGGCCCAGGTTGGTTTGCTGGGTCAGCCAGGCCTCGAACCGCTCATTCACCAACTCGGAGTAGGCAACCAACTCATCGGAGGCACCCAGCGCGTAGCGGACCAGGCTGACTAGATCGGTGTTGACCCTCGGTCCCGATCTTCGTACTTTGGAGGCGTCGAGTACTTCGTAGGCCCTCCACAGCAGGTCCGGGGTCCAGGCTCTCGGCGGCCTGCCGATGGCGTTGGCCAGCTCTTTGATATCTGCGTAGGTGAGCCTGGCGCCGTACGGCTGGCGGTAGAGGATGTCCAGGGCATCGATCTCGTCACGGTTCTCCTCGATGAATTGCCGGAAGGAATCGACCGTCGTGCGGGCGCGATCGGTGGCATCCCGTGAGAACTCGCCGGAGAGCACCCGATCCTTGGTGGCGGTGTCGATGATCTGCTCGTAGCTGCGGCGTACTTCGATGAGTTTCTCGCGGAGTTGGGAGTTGCCCGCCAGGGGCTGGACCGCGGCCTTGACCAACTGCTGGCGGGCGGCGGCGATCTGTGCTTCATCGGGCTCTTCGCCGCCTGCCGCGGCTTGCGCCTCCGCGTAGTGGCGGTCCGGATCGAGGGCGGCCACCATCCGGCTCGCGATTTCTCCGAGGCTCATGCCCGCGATCTCCTCGACCTCTGACCGGTCAGATGCGGTGATCCTCTTGTCGAGGCGGGCTAGGCGGGAGGCAGCGGAGGAGATCACGTCTTCGCTGGTGTCTCCAAGGCCGATCAGGTTGAGGAGGCGGTCGAAGCCTATACCGGGTTTGCGTTCGAGCGGGACGGTGTCGTGGAGGCCGGTCTCGGTGACTCCCACCGCGTCCACCAGTACGAAGCGTTCCTTGGCTTGGGCGTCGGGAGTGACTGCCTGCAGGTCACTGGAGCGCATCACGCGCACTCCACGACCCTTCATCTGCTCGAAGAAACTGCGGCTGCGGACCATGCGCATGAACACCACGCACTCAATGGGTTTGACGTCGGTTCCGGTGGCGATCATGTCCACTGTGACCGCGATGCGGGTCTCGTAGCCGGTGCGGAAGCCTTGCAGGAGCTCCTCGGGCTTGTGGCCCGACAGCGCGGCCGTGTAGGTGATCTTCACCGCCCCGAGGTTCCCGAGGCCGAACTCCTCGCGGACGATCTGGACGATGTCGTCGGCGTGGCTGTCGGTCTTGGCGAAGATCAGTGTCTTGGGAATGTGCTCAAGCCTTCCGTCCTCTCGCAGCATACGGTCGGGAAACATCTCGGGCATCGAATTCCGGAGCGTGCGGACCACGGTGCGGATCTGGTCGGGGGCCACCACCTGGCGGTCGAGTTTGGCGGCCGGGTAGTCGATGTCTTCGTCGATCTTCTCGAAACGAAGTTGGCGGGTCTCCCGGTCCCGGAACTCGGTCACGAAACCGGCGGGGACGGTTCCGCCCGCTTCGCTGACCTCGGTACGGATGCGGAACACGTCGAAGTCCACGTTCACCCGGTCGGCCACCGCCTGCTCGTGGCCGTATTCCATCACCATATTCTGGTTGAAGAAGCCGAAGGTCTGCTTGCCCGGCGTGGCGGTCAGTCCGATGAGGAAGGCGTCGAAGTACTCCAGCACCTGCCGCCACACGCCGTAGATGGAGCGGTGGCACTCGTCGACGATGATGACGTCGTAGGACTCGATGGGCAGCCTCGGGTTGTAGGTGACCTCCACCGGACGCTCCGGGGCCGTCTCGAAGCCGGTCTTCTCGTCCAGATCCTGGTCGATCGGCTTACCCCGCAGGATGGAGTAGAGGCGCTGGATGGTGGAGACATGCACCTTGGTGGCTTGCTCTCCTCCGATGTCGAACTCGGACGAGTCCAGCATCCGGGCGTTGTACAGCTCGGTGAACTTGCGACCGTCGTCGGGCGTGTCGAACCCCTCGAACTCGCGGATGGTCTGGCGGCCCAGGTTGGCTCGATCGACCAGAAACAGCACCCTCCGGGCGCCCGTATGTCGCAGCAGCCGGTAGGAGACGTTCACCGCGGTGAAGGTCTTGCCGGCGCCGGTGGCCATCTGGATCAACGCTCTGGGGCGGTTGTCTTGTAGTGACTCCTCCAGGTTGCGGATCGCTCGGGCTTGGGCGGGCCATAGACCCTCGTGCTCAAGATCGGGTAGCAGATGCAAGCCACCTCGGATCCCGGACACCCCGCTTCCGTCCGCGTAGTCGTTCAGCCAGCGCCTCAGCGTCTCCGGGCGGTGGAAAGAGAACACCCTCCGCGAGGCCGACACCGGATCGAGCAGGGATGTGAAGCGGGTCTCGGTCCCGGTGGACTCATACCCGAACGGCAGCGCGCCGTTCACCAGGAACGCCGGAAGAGCGCCGGGATAGGCAGTCTGGTACTTGAGGGTCTGCGATTCGACGCCCGTGAGTGTTGTGCCCTCCTTCTTGGCCTCGATGACGCCCATCGCCTGACCGTCCACGAACAGGACGTAGTCGGCCGGACCGGCCTCGGTCGGGACCTCCCGGACCGCGACGCCCGGAGCAGCTGCGACCGCGGCGTGCTTGTAGTCCTGAACTACCCAACCACAGGCTTCGAGTTGCTGATCGATGTTGGTACGAGCCGCAGCTTCGGGGTTGAGGTAGCTCACTCGGAATGGACCGGCCCCGCCGGAGGTGTAATCATCGCGCTCATCGCGATTCAGGGTACACGTCAGGTGCGACACGATTGTTGATCGGGACCGTTGGAACGTGCGATGCTCCTGCCGTAGGTGAGAGCGCCGGGAGGCCACTCCTCGCCTTCGCCCGCAGCACCGTAATCAACAGGCTGCAAGCAGGCATTTTCTACCGGTCTTGCCGACCCGCCAGGTGGAAGCTGAGAATCTGGAGTTCGGTGGCCAGGTCAACCTGACGGAGATGGGTCTTGCGAGGAACGGTCAGTGCGGCGGGGGCGAAGTTCAGGATCGAGGGTATCCCGGCCCGGGCGAGAAGGGTGGCCACTTCCTGGGCGGCTTCGGCCGGGGTGGCGATAATGGCCACCGCAATGTCGGAATCCTTTGCGTCCCGGGCCAAGGTGTCGATCGAACGCACCTCGATTCCACAGACGATGCTGCCGACCTTAGCCGGATCGGCGTCGTAGAGGCCGACGATCCTGAACCCGCGCTTCCAGAAACCGCCGTAGTTGGCGAGCGCCGAGCCGAGGTTGCCCACCCCCACCACGACCACCGCACGGTCCTGGGTCAGGCCCAGCGCAGCGCGGATGCGGGCTGCCAACTCGTCGACCGGATAGCCGACCCCCCTGATGCCGGATGAACCAAGGAATGAGAGATCCTTGCGCACCCCGGCGGGGTTCATGTTGCTGAGGAGCGCCAGGTCCTTCGATGAGACAGTAGCGCGGTCGGATGGCAGTTGTTCGATGCAGCGCAGGTAGCGCGGTAATCGTTCTACCGTGGCCATGGGCAGTCGCTCTCTCATTGTTGCTACGTTAACGACCGCATAACCTAGCCGGCGCCGTTGTTCGTTCAACCGATAAGGCGAGGGTCTCATGCTCTTGTAGAGTCATGCATATGGCTGAGTTTCGCGTTCAATCCGATTTCGACCCGGCCGGGGATCAACCCGACGCCATAACCGGCTTGGTCGAGGGAATCGAGCGGGGAGACCGCTTCCAGACTCTCCTGGGCATTACCGGTTCGGGCAAATCGGCCACCATCGCCTGGACGATAGAACGTTCCCGGCGTCCGTCCCTGGTGATCGCTCCCAACAAGGCCCTTGCCGCCCAGTTGGCGTCGGAGTTTCGCCAGTTCTTCCCTGAAAACCGGGTCGAGTACTTCGTTTCCTACTACGACTACTACCAGCCCGAGGCATATATACCTCAAACCGACACCTATATAGAGAAGGACGCCACCATCAACGATGAGATCGATCGGCTCCGCCACGCGGCCACCTCATCCCTGCTCTTCCGAGACGATGTGGTGATCGTGGCCAGCGTTTCGTGCATATACGGTTTGGGCAGTCCAGAAGAATATGCAGGGCAGGTACTGCGCTTGGTGACCGGTGTGGAGTATCCGCTTCATGAGGCGATCCGTCGATTGGTAAGCATCCAGTACGAACGCAATGAAGTGAACCTGGTGCGAGGGAGGTTCCGGGTTCGGGGTGACACTCTCGAGGTGTTTCCTTCCTACGAGGAGACGGTGGCCAGGGTTGAGTACTTCGGGGATGAGGTGGAGAGAATCGTCCGGATGAATCCGGTGACCGGAGAGGTCATCGAGGACATGAAGGAACTGTGGGTTTATCCGGCCACCCATTACGCCGTTACCACCGAACGAATGGAGCGGGCGATGGCCGCTATCGAGATCGAGTTGGATGAACGTCTATCCGAACTTGAAGGACAGGGCAAGCTACTCGAAGCGCAGCGTCTCAGGATGCGGACCACCTACGATCTGGAGATGATGCGGGAGGTAGGTTTCTGCTCGGGTATCGAGAACTACAGTCGGCATATCGATGGTAGGGCGCCCGGAGAGGCCCCCTATACCCTGCTCGACTACTTTCCCGACGATTTCCTGACCGTCATAGACGAAAGCCATGTCGCCATACCCCAGCTACACGGACAGTATGAAGGCGACCGGAGTCGCAAGAACGTCCTGGTGGAGCACGGCTTCCGGCTTCCCTCCGCCGTTGACAACCGACCTCTCCGCTTCGACGAATGGCTGGAGAAGACCGGCCAGGTGGTGTTCATGTCGGCGACCCCGGGGCCGTTCGAGCGGAATCATTCCGACAGCATTGTGGAACAGATAGTCAGGCCTACCGGGCTGGTCGACCCGGAGGTGATGGTTCGTCCGGCGAAGGGGCAGATCGACGACCTTATCGAGGAAATCAGGTCTCGCACGGTGGTGGACGAACGAGTCCTGGTGACGACGCTTACCAAGAAGATGTCGGAGGATCTGACCGACTACCTGCTCGAGATGGGTGTTCGCGCCCGCTACCTGCATTCCGAGATCGATACCTTGGAACGGATCGAGTTGTTGCGTGACCTCCGTTTGGGCGAGTACGACGTGCTGGTGGGTATAAACCTGCTCAGGGAGGGCCTTGATCTACCCGAGGTGTCGTTGGTGGCGATTCTTGACGCGGACAAGGAGGGTTTTCTCCGCTCCGAAACCAGCCTCATCCAGATTATCGGACGGGCGGCTCGTAACGTTTCGGGACAGGTGATTATGTACGCGGACGAGGTAACCGACTCCATGCGGGCGGCGATCGGAGAGACCAACCGTCGCCGGAATCTCCAGGTGAATCACAACGAGGAGCATGGGATCGATCCCCAGACCATCCGCAAGAAGGTCTCTGATATCCTTGAGTTGGTCACGTCCGACACGGCTTCGCGCGGGCCGCGGCGGCGTCCGGATACCGAGATCAGGGCGCCGGTGGAGTTGGCGGGGGAGGACCTCGGACGTTTGATCCAGAGTCTTGAAGACGAGATGAGAGAAGCCGCCAAAGAACTTCGTTTCGAATATGCGGCCCGTCTCCGGGATGAGGTGGCCGAGTTGCGGAAGGAGATGCGGGAGATCAGCGAGGCGGTACTCCTGTGACGACCGGTAGCGGTTTGATCCGAGCCCCGGCCATGGGCGGCGTCCACCATGACTAGTGTCGGCGCTGTCCGTGGGCGACCCTGTCTCGGGGTGTTGATGGCGCCGCCATCGGTTAAAGAACCATTGACGGAGGTGGCCAGGCAGGCGGAGGCCTTGGGGTTCGACGCCTTCTACCTTCCTGACCACTTCAATGAAATGCTGTCGCCGATCCCGGCCATAGCCGCCGTTACGGCGATTACCTCCATGAGGGTTGGAGCATATGTGCTGGCCAATGACCTCCGGCATCCGTCCATGGTGGCGCGAGATTTCGCTACGCTTGATGTGCTTTCCGGAGGACGGGTGGAGTTGGGCGTCGGGGCGGGGTGGTGGCCCGCCGACTACCACGCGGTGGGCCTTGAAATGGATTCACCCGCCCGCCGTATCTCCAGGCTGCGGGAAGCTGTGAGCCTGATCAGGTCTTGTTGGATGGACGAGCATGTAGATCACGACGGCGCCTGGTATCAGACCCGACTCAAACCCATGACCCGTCCGGTCCAGCAGCCCCATCCACCGATCATTGTGGCCGGGGGCGGACCGAAACTCCTACGAGTGGCCGCCGAGGTCGCCGATGTGGTGTCGATCGGTATTCCATTGACCAGCGGTCGGCGGGCCGACATGGCGTACACCTCGGCTGCGGCTACCTTCGAGGAGGTAGCCCGGAGGGTGCGGCTGGTCCGTGAACAGGGTTCTCGAGTCCGGCGAATCGATATACTCCTCTTTCGCGTGGAGGTGACGAACCGATCCGACGAGATGGTAGACCAGGTAGCGGAGGAGAGTGGCGTCACTCCCGACCAGGTTCGGGCGTCGCCCTATGTTCATGTGGGATCACTGTCCGAGGTGGCATCCGGATTTCGAGATCTGATGGCGATCGGAATCGATTCGATCGTCGTGCGCGCAGCCGACATGAAAGCTGCCGCTCGTGTTGGAAACGCTCTCCGGGCAGGCTGACGCCCGGAAGGAAGCTACGCTTGGGTGGATTAGGGAAGATGGCGGAAGGGCCGGTGCAGGATGAGGGCAGCCGAGGCGACCATCCAGACCATAGAGATCGATGCTGAACCGCGCGAGTGTTTCGAGGTGGCCGCCGACCTGGAATCCTACCCTCGGTGGGCTAGTCAGGTACGGGAGGTTGTAATCCTTGAGCGGGACGAATCGTCGAGACCCGTCCGAGCGACCCTGAGAATCGACGCAATGGTCAGACAGGTCGAAGCAACCTTCGCGTATGTATATGACCCACCCTTCATGATGTCCTGGACTGCGGAACCGGGGCCTGATATCAGCGAGTTGCATGGGTCCTACCGGTTCCAACCGGTTGAGGGCGCCACCTCGGTGGTGTACATGCTACGGGTCGTTCCGTCCTTTGACATACCGGGGTTCTTGAGGCGTCAAGCCGAAAAACAACTGGTTGGAACGGCGTTGCGAGGTCTACGAGAACGAGTCCACAAGCGTAGGTAGTGGATCTGCCGACTCAACCGGTCCGTTACACGGCAAGAACCCCGATCGCCGCGGTCGAAAGGGTGTGAGGAGAGGGCCGGGCGCCGACCCATCGGTTACCTGAACAGGGTTTCGACAGTGGTTTGTTCTCCCGTCGGCTTATAACTGTGGCGGGCCCTCGGCAAGATTTCTGCTCGATTCGGGTCGTCATCGTGCGGGAAGTCCCGTTCCGGCGCCGGGAGGTGCGCCGGAACGGGGGACCGGACAGTGGATGACGGGTAGGGCCGGGTATCGTGTCACCCACAGCGGTCCGGATGTACTGGAGTGTGTTAGCTGTTTCGTTCTGTGATCCGGACGGTCCTCGGCAATACCTGTGGGCGCTTCGGAACGACCACTTCGAGAATCCCATTCGAGAAACCGGCCTCCACACCGTCCGCATCGAAGTCGTCCGAGACTCTGATCGAGCGGGAGAAGTCGCCGTCGGCCAGTTCACGGACTCGGTAGACAGCGCCCTCAGGAGCATCCGACGAACGGGTTCCCTTGATCGTCAGCAGGTTGTTGTCGAGGGTGACCTCGAGGTCCTCAAGCCGGAATCCGGCCAGTTCGAAGCGGGAAACAAGAGCCTCGTCGGTCTCGATCACATCGATGCGAGGGGTCCATGGCCGTCGGGTCCAGCGGGCCTCGCGGATGCCGAAACCAGGCGCCGTCGGTAGTGGAAGCGTTTCAAGAAGCGCCTCAACGTCATGGTTGAGGCGGAAGGGTCGGGTTCGAACCAGGTGCATCGTTGTTATACCTTTCATGCTTTAAATCCGAGTCGTGGATGAGCCGTGACATGCTCACCCTTTTCCATAACTAATCAACTAATCTAACTAACCCAGACTCAGATTTATTCCATCTTTTTCGGTAGGGTGTATCGAGGACCGAGAACCTGGGGAAAGCGGTGGTTTCCGGATCGGATCAGCGGACCGGGGTGGTCTCTCATATGAGTAGGCGGCCGACCATCCGCATCTGCTTCATCGCCACATGCATGGTCACCGGGGTCTTCGGACACCAATCCCGTCACAAGAGTTCGTAACCGGGTTTCGACGTTCCATGGCTTGCGTCTGTCACGGCAGGCGCCATGTCGTCGCCGGTGTTGGTGGTTTCTGCTGGGATGGTGCTGAGAAACCCCCGGGTTGGCCCGATGTCCGATGGTAAACTCCCTGGTCAACGGACGGAGGGCCAATTCAATCACCTGTTTTTCAGCACCGTCCTGGACATTCGAGTAACAACGGACGAGCGTCGGCGGTGTACGGCACAGGGAGGGTGACGGTCGATAATCACAACCTCACACTGGGTATCGACTTGGGCGGTACCAAGATGGCTCTGGCTCGGATCGACTCTGCCGGATGCGTTGTCGACCTTCGAACGATGCCCCGACCCGCCACGGCGGAGGCTATGGACGTTGTTCCGGTGGCGGCGGCCAAGGAAATGGTGGATCCCGAGGTCAGGGCGGTAGGGATCGGAGCGGCCGGCCTGGTAAAGGCGGACGAGGGCGTGCTGGTGTGGGGACCTAATGTCGAAGGCAGAGAGGTACGTTTCCGTGAGGTTTTCGAGCGCGAGTTGGGTCTCCCCACCGTGGTAGACAACGATGCCAATCTCTCCGGGTTTGCAGAGGCTCGCATCGGGGCGGCGCGCGGATACAAGAATGTTTGCATGATCACTCTCGGAACGGGTATCGGTGGTTGTTGGATCATCAACGGTGATCTGTATCGGGGACGGGCGTTCGCGGGCGAGATCGGCCATATGCCGGTTGACGTGGGCGGTCCGCTCTGTACCTGTGGCCAACGAGGCTGCTGGGAGACATTTGCATCGGGGAGGCGCTTGGATCAGATGTCCAGAGATCTGGTCGCCGCCCGCCCCGACGGTCTGGTCGCAAAGCTGGCCGAGGGAACCACCCCGGCCGGTTTCCACCTCACACGCGGAGCAATCGAAGGAGATCCGGACGCCTTGGAGTATCTCAAGGAGATGGCGCGTTGGTTGGGACTGGGTATCGCCGGACTCGTCGCCGCATTCGATCCCGAGGTGGTGGTGATCGGAGGCGGGGTATCCGTAGCCGGCGATCTCCTTCTCGACGAAGCCAGGACGGCGTTCCAGGACGCTCTCGAGGGAGCGGATCACCGGGCGCCGACGCCGATCGTGTGTGCGGCGCTGGGCGAGAATGCGGGAGTTATCGGCGCCGGACTATATGCGCGGGAGCAGTTGATGTGACGAGCCGATGGTTGACACGGGTATTCTCCGATCCGGCCGTCCGCGACAAGGCGCGTACCATCCTAATGGTCGGTCCGAATCTGGCTGCGTT
The DNA here is from genome assembly GCA_964516495.1 of uncultured Acidimicrobiia bacterium. GTDB lineage: Bacteria > Actinomycetota > Acidimicrobiia > Spongiisociales > Spongiisociaceae > JAPPFW01. Next base: position 10,874 of record CAZEZF010000070.1, read on the forward strand.
GCTGGTGGGCTTGGCCAAGGATCCCAGGGTTCCACGCCGTGTCAAGGTCATGGTGGCCGCTTCGGCCGCCTACCTGTTTCTCCCTGTGGATCTGGTACCCGACTTCATTCCCGTGATCGGTAGGTCGGATGACATCGTGATCATCGCTCTGGCGCTTGACTGCCTCATCCAGCAGGTTGGTTTATCGATTGTCAGGGAACACTGGAATGGTCCCGATGAGGTGCTGGACGTGATCGTGGATGTTGTTGACGTGATTTCCGGGCTGGTTCCTCGCCCGATCAGGATCGCTGTCAACGCGTATCTACGTCGTTGATCACCGGATCGTCGACCGAGCAGCGTGGGCGGGATGCCGGTAACCCGGTTTATTCATGCTCCGGACATCTCCACCGCAAAGGGCCGGCCAAGGCCACTCTCGTTGCGCGTCCGGCGTTCGCCTTCGGGTGGTGGGCGCAGCCTGACCAGGCGAGGCCACCCGGCCGGTTGTTTTCCCGGGCCAGGAGGTTCACTAAGCCTTTCCCGCCGCTCGCTCAAACCCCGTGCATCAAAATCGGGGTTATGGCATTGGGCCGGGGTTAAGATTCCAACGATGTTGCTGGTCCGGCCCGGCGCCGGAGAAGGAATCGTATCCGATACTGACAGGAATCGGCCTGCGCCCTGGAGAAGATAGAGGTCGGTAGCTGCATTCGATCTGACGAAAGGTGGGAATGAAATACGACCTGGATACCTTGCGGGGAGACGTTTTCGGCGGCCTCACCTCAGCTGTCGTAGGCATTCCGGTAGCGCTCGGATTCGGGATCGTTTCCGGTCTGGGGCCGTTGGCCGGGATGTACGGAGCGATCGCGGTCGGATTCTTCGCCGCGGTGTTCGGCGGAACCCGTTCCCAGATCTCCGGGCCGACAGGTCCGATGGCTGTTGCTATGGCGGTGATCGTTACCAGCTATGCGGATAGTCTGGCCGAGGCTTTCATGATCGCCATCATGGCGGGCCTGATACAGATCCTACTGGGCGCTATCAGGATCGGTCGCTACGTCGCATACACCCCCTACTCGGTGATCTCGGGTTTCATGTCCGGTATCGGGCTGATCATCCTCATCCTGCAAAGCCTGCCGTTCCTGGGGGCTTCGGTGGCCGAGGGGGGTCCGCTGGCTGCGATACGCGCCTGGCCGGATGCAATCGGCGATCTGAACATAGGCGCTGTCATCATCGCCGCGACCACATTGGTAGTGGGCATAGCGTGGCCTATTCGATTTCGCAGGTTTCTTCCACCGACACTGGTTGCGTTAGCGGTCGGAACGATTATCGGTTTGTTCTGGGCGGGTGAGGTTCCTGTTATAGGCGAGGTACCTACCGGACTCCCGGAGTTCAGGGTTCCTATATTCTCGGTCGACTTGGTGCTGGGAGCTCTCCAGCCCGCCTTTACCCTTGCGATGCTCGGCTCGATCGACAGTTTGCTCACCTCGTTGATAGCCGACTCGATGACCCGGACTCGTCACAAGCCCAATCGCGAGTTGATAGGTCAGGGAATCGGCAACGTGGTGGCGGGGTTTCTCGGAGGGCTTCCCGGCGCCGGCGCCACGATGGGTACGGTTGTCAATCTGCGAGCCGGAGGGCGTACCCCTGTTTCGGGCATGATCCGCTCCTTGGTGCTGCTGGCCTTGGTGCTGGGCCTGGGGGACCTTGTTGAAGCCATCCCGCATGCGGTCCTGGCGGGGATATTGATGAAGGTGGGGTGGGATATCATTGATTGGCGTTTCCTGACCCGGATCCACCATATCCAGCGGGACCATCTTGTGGTGATGGTGGTGACTATGGGTTTGACGGTGTTCCTGGATCTGGTCACGGCGGTGATTATCGGATTACTGGTGGCTGGTATGGTGGCGGCGCGCCAATTCGAGCGTCTGGAACTCGACAGCGTCATATCGGTTCCGTTGCTCGACCAATCCTTCTTGGACAGCCATGAAGGGGATGAGTTCTCGGCTCGGGTCGGCCTGGTGGCGTTTCGAGGCAGCTTTACAGTTGCGTCGGCCGGCAAGATGATCAGCGTCGTAAGCATCGACATACGCGACCATGAAGTGGTAATCCTCGACTTCTCCGATACCACCTTCGTCGATGACAGCGCCGCGTTGGTAATCGAGCAATTGATAGACTCGGCGATTGCGGAGAACACCGACTGTGTAGTCGTCGGATTATCAGGCGCCCCGGCCTCGGTTATCGACGCCCTTGACGCGCTCCGTCGTATTCCGGCGGATCGGATCGTTTCCGGCATGGAGGAAGGTCGCCGGGTTGCCCATCGACTACTCGAATCCCGGTAAGGCGGATGCATGACCGGGTTGGCGGTCCGAACCGCCATGATCCTACCTTCCGCTTGGTAATGATGGCCGATCACCGGATCAGGCGCCGGTAACCCGATCGAGGTTGGCGAGGTCGAACATCAGCGTGGAGTATGTGACCCTTTTTCCAGGCCAGGGAAGCCAGCAAGTCGGAATGGGCGCCGATCTGTTCCGGTCGAGACCAGACCTTCTGATAGAAGCCGCCGATCGAATACTGGGTTGGTCGCTTCAAGAGGTCTGCATGGAAGGACCTGAAGAACGGCTGAGGGCTACCGAACACGCCCAACCCGCCATCTACGCCCTTTCTTATACCTTATGGCTGGAATTGGCTGAACGGGTCGGTCGACTTCCGAGCGCCGCCGCGGGGCACTCGTTGGGTGAATACACGGCGCTGGCGGCCGCCGGTGTGGTGTCATTCGAGGAGGGATTGGAATTGGTTACGGCCCGAGCCCGGGCGATGGCGGAAGCTGTCAGAGAACATCCATCCGGAATGGCCGCGGTGTTGGGGGTGGCTGCCGAGCGGGTCGAGCGGGTGACCGCCCACCGCCGCTCGTCGGGAGGGAGGTTGTGGATAGCAAATCTAAACGCGCCGGGGCAGACCGTCGTCTCCGGGAGTGTCGAGGACATTGACTGGTTGGTCGCAAACGGGCGACGGTTGGGTCTACGGAGAGTGGTGAGGCTCAGCGTGGCCGGGGCGTTCCACTGTCCATTGATGGAGTCCGCTACACCCGGCCTGCAAGATGCGCTGGACAAGGTGCAGATGGGATCTCCCGCCTTCCCGGTCTGGTCCAACGTAACCGCGCATCCCCATATTCCGGGCCGGGAAAGCCTGATGCTGAGCCGACAGTTGGTTGCGCCGGTTCGTTTTTCCGCTTCGCTGCGCTCGATCGCCTTATCAGGAACAGAAACGTTTATCCATATCGGGCCGGGTGATGTTACGGCCGGGATGGCGAGACGAACTGTCAGGGGATCATCAACACGGGTTGTGTCATCGGTCACGCAAGCGAAGGAGATAGCGTCCGAACTGGCCGCATAGGTCTGGTTTTCCTGGGCGTGTGTATGTGCGTTGTCGCGGTGTCGGACATGGTGGACTTCGACCGTGGAGACGAGAGTTGTAGGAGGGTCCTCGGCTTTGGCTGGATCACCTTCGGGGCTGAACCGCGAATAGTGTTGAATCGTCGGTATGCGGCCTAGGATTATATCGGTGGGTGTGACCGGATGAATGAACCAACCGGGGTACAGGGAGGATTTGCCTTCCACAATACAATAGGAAAGTTTCTTGATACAACGAGGACTGGCTTAGACCGGGATCGGTGGGCCCAGAGCCGCCTGCCGAACGGACGGTTTCGGTCCGAACAGGACGCAGTCATGAGTTGGGCTGGATACCCGTGAGAGAAGGACTGGTACCAATGCTGCCGTACGCGCAAATCACCGGATGGGGCAAGGCGCTGCCTCCGAGTGTCCTCTCCAACTCCGACCTTGAACAGATAGTCGACACCAGCGACGAGTGGATTACCAGCCGGAGCGGGATCAAGGAGCGGCGAATCTCGCATGTACCGGCCTCCGATATGGCCGCCTTGGCCGCCCGCCGGGCTGTCGCGGCGGCCGGTATCGACGTTGAGCGGATCGATCTTATCGTCAATGCGACTTGTACACCCGAGTCCATCATCCCTGCCTCGGCTTCCTATGTACAAGCAAAACTGGGAGCGGTCCGTTCCGGCGCGGTTGATGTCAACGCCAACTGTTCGGGCTTCGTCTACGGATATGTAATGGCTGATTCGATCGTTCGCTCCGGGGTGGCCGAGACAGTGTTGTTGATAGGAGTGGAGCGTCTTAGTTGGTTGGTGGACTACACCGATCGGAGTACCTGCATACTGTTCGGAGACGGCGCGGGAGCGGTGGTGATCCAGGCCACGGAGGACCCCGCCGGAGTGCTCGCTTCGGAGTTGGGAGTCGACGGAACGATGGCTGACATACTGTGCGTTCCGAACGACGGGACTATCGAACCTGGTTCGGCGAGCCCGCGGACTCGCTTGGTGATGCAGGGGTCGGATGTGTTCCGGCGGGCGGTGACCGCGATGGCCGACGCCTCCGAGAGTGTTGTCAAACAGGCCGGGTGGGACCTTGATGACATCGATCTCCTGGTTCCGCACCAGGCAAACCAGCGAATAATCGACGCTACGGCGCGGCGCCTCAAGCTGGATCCGTCGAGAGTGTTCCTCAATATCCATGCATATGGCAACACCAGCGCGGCGACTATTCCGATTGCGTTGACCGAGGCTATAGAAGCGAGAAGGGTGCCTCCCCGCGCCAACCTGGTGTTCGCGGCTTTCGGTGGAGGGCTGACCTGGGCGGCCGCCGCGGTACGGTTCGGAGAAAGGGTCGAGCCTGTCGACGTAATCGAGGATGAGCTTCCGGGAACCGACCAGACGGTTTGGGAGTTGATCCGGCCGAACTTCGAGTTCTACGGTCGGTTGGCCAGACCATGAGCCGGGTTGCCCTCGTTACGGGCGGGTCCCGCGGTATCGGGAGGGAAGTATCCCTCAGGCTTGCCGCCGCCGGTCACACGGTGGCGGTCAACTACCGGACCCGGGTCGATCCTGCGACGCGGTTGGTTCGGACAATCCGGGCGGCCGGCGGGGTAGCGGAGGCGTTCAAGGCCGACGTCAGTCGTTCTGAAGAGGTCGAGGGTCTGTTCGTCGCAGTCGAGGAGAGACTGGGCTGTCCGGAAGTGCTGGTCAACAATGCCGGAGTTACCTCCGATAGCCTGCTGGTTCGCCTCGATGAGGAGCGCTGGGACCGGGTCATGGATGTCAACCTGAAGTCGGTCTATCTGTGCAGCAAGGCCGCCCTTCGAGGGATGCTGCGGGCGCGGTGGGGGAGGATCGTATCCGTAGCATCGGTAGCGGGAATATCCGGGAATCCCGGTCAGACCAATTACGCAGCCTCGAAGGCCGGTGTGATAGCGTTTTCCAAATCCCTGTCCAAAGAGGTTGGTTCGAGGGGTATCACGGTTAACGTCGTCGCTCCCGGATTTGTCGAGACCGAGCTAACGGCCGGGTTACCCGAGCGGGTTGTTGACCGGGTACTCTCGGCAACCAGCCTCCGACGGTTGGGTAGACCGGACGAGGTTGCTTCGGCTATCGGGTATCTAGCCTCTGGCGAGGCGTCATACATAACAGGCCAGGTCCTCGTCGTAGACGGTGGGCTCGCCCTGTGAGTGAATAAACCACTCTAAGCTAATACACTAAGGGAGACGGCAATATGGATCGATCACAAGTCCAGTCCAAGATGCAGGACCTGCTCGTGGACGAACTAGGCTTGGATGCCTCGAAAATCAACGATTCAGCAACCTTTGAAGAAGACCTTGAAGTGGACTCCTTGGGGGTCGTTGAACTTTTGATGGCCCTCGAGGATGAGTTCGATGTTCGGATTCCCGATGAGGAAGCCGAAAACATCACCTCGGTGGGGGAGGCGGTCGATCTAGTGCTAGCCAAGCTGGGTTAGCCGGAGTCCCGAGGTCATATCCATGCGTCCGGAGGCCCGGCGAGTGGTGGTGACAGGCATGGGCGCCATCACGCCCCTAGGTCATACGGTCGGCGAAACCTGGGAGGCGGCGCTAGCCGGCCGTTCCGGGATCGGACCCATAACGCAGTTCGACCCCTCCGACGTGGCCACGTCGTTTGCCGGCGAGGTCAGGGGGTGGGATCCGGAGTCGGTGATTATCAAGCGGGAGGCCCGGCGCCTTGATCGTTCCGCCCAGTTGTTCATCGGAGCGGCTCAGCAGGCGTTGGACGACGCCGGGTTATCCTTCGTGAAGGATGAAACCGGGGCGGATCGGGCCGGGGTGATTGTCGGGTCCGGTCTAGGAGGGATGCTGTCATTCGACGCCCAGCTCAAGGTTATGGTCAGTCGCGGAGCTCGTCGCATCAGCCCTCTGGCCGTGACGATGATCATTCCCAATGAAGCGGCCGGGGTTGCGTCGATCAGGTTCAATATGCGAGGTCCGGTTACTTGCGTGGTGACCGCCTGCGCCGCTTCGGCCAACGCGATCGGGGACGCCGCGGAGATCATCCGGAGAGGCGCCGCCGATGTAATGCTGGCCGGAGGCGCCGAGGCGACCATCTGCGAGTTCGGTATCGGCGCTTTCAACAGGAGTCGGGCGTTGAGTACCCGCAATGATGATCCGCAGGGTGCGAGCCGTCCCTTCGATTTGAACCGGGACGGGTTCGTGATGTCAGAGGGAGGGGCCTGCGTGATTCTCGAAGACCGCGACCGGGCGCTATCCAGGGGAGCGCGGATTTACGGGGAGGTGGTCGGCTACGGCATGACCTCGGACGCCTATCACGTCACCCTTCCTCGTCCCGGCGGAAGCGGAGCGGCGAAGTCTATGACGGCCGCCTTGGAAGACGCAGGCCTTGATCCTGGACAACTGGACTACATCAACGCCCACGGTACCTCTACCAAAGCGAACGACGTTACCGAGACCCTGGCGATAAAGCAGGCTCTCGGCGAAAGCGCGGCCCGGACCGTTCCTGTTTCCTCGACCAAATCGATGACCGGTCACCTCATGGGGGGCGCCGGAGCGATCGAGTCCATTTTCTGCCTGATGGCCATGGTTACCGGCGTTCTGCCTCCCACGATCAATTATGAGACCCCGGATCCGGAATGTGATCTCGACTATATACCTAACGAGCCTCGTGAAGCCCAGGTGGAGTATTCGATGACCAACTCTTTCGGTTTCGGTGGTCACAACGTCTCGTTGATATTCGGTCCCGCCGATTCCTGATTCGGGTTCGCCTACGTTGATTCGTGTTCCCTTTACAACCACGACCTGTATCTGTTCGCTCAACCGGACCCTCGGATGTCCGGGATTGATCGCAGGTCGAGTGAGAGGGGATAATAGGTCGGTTTGACAGGGTAGTGCCCAGCCGGGTCAGGTGCATGGGGCGGGAAGGAGTCATAATTTGCCTTGGTACCGCGAACAGGGAGCACTTTGTCGACCCTGGTCGCAGGCCACATGACGCCGCCGATTGCTCTAGCCCCAATTCTTCATGCCCCCGTCACGCCGACCTCGAAAGGGCCGCGTCAAGCGCACTTTCACGGCGTGTCAGGCGATC
>CAZEZF010000071.1:0-18275 GCA_964516495.1 uncultured Acidimicrobiia bacterium
GATTGCCTCTCTCTCGGTTACCCATTCAAACCCCTGCATGAAAAATCGGGGTTAACCGGCCGCCAACCGGTTGACCCGCCGGAAGGTCACCGCAGGCGTCGTCTTGTCGTGAAGCGTCGACTCAGATCGGACGACACGGATTATTGATAGTGGAAGACCCGGAGACGGTTAGGCAGACGCGCAAATCCGGCTGACCGGTATAGTTGGGCGGCGCCGTCGTTGGCCGGCGGGGTATTCAGGACCATCGAAACAGCCCCGTGTCGCACGGCCCAGGAAACGGACGCCTGCACCAGTCGTGACCCCCAGCCTCGCCCACGGTGGGCCGGCGCGACCGCGATTCGCTGGAGATAGGACGTAATGCCTGAGCATCCGACGATGGCGAATCCTATCGGCGAGCCCTTGACCTCGGCTACCAGCACCGTACCCCGGCTGGTCGCTCCTCGCGAGGCCCGCAGACCGGCGTCGTCGGTTCTCCACAGCGGGTCAAAGGATATCCGGTCAACCTCCGCCAGGGAACGGTAGTCGGGCTTCACCTCCCGAACCCCCTCCGGGGACGGCGGATGCGGTCCGATCAGGCTACGTCGATACATATGAAGATCAAGGAACGGCCGGTAGTGGGCGCGTTCCCATCGGGCGGCTTCCGTATCCAGGAGAGGCGGGGAGGCGACCAGTTCGACTTGGTAGGACATGACTTGCCGGGTTGCCGCCGCCAGGAAACGGACGCCGCCGCGCTCGAGGTTCAGGTGACCGTAAGGGAGGTCGGAGTTCCAAGGCCGAGCGGTTGCCTTAGCCCAAGGGCCGGCGATGGTGACCGGCCCAGGCCATGTCCCTTTTACCTTCATACCCCTTATGTTCCTTCCTCCCGAAGGCTGATCGCAATACAGCCTGGCCGGTCCTGCGCTTTAACCAATTTTTCATGCAGGGGGTTGATTGGGTAACCGAGAGAGACGAAATTAACCACATGACCTGGGAAGATAGCTGCGTCGCGGCCCCGCCTGGGGCGGGGCGCGCCCATCACCCGAAAGGCGAACGCCGGGACGCCCCGCGATGCTGGGCTTGACACGGCCTTTTTGAGTTTGATGTGTCTGGGGCATGAAGAAGAATCAGGGTTAGGCGAGAAGCGTCGTTGGAAGTTCAGTCGGCTCGTCCGGTGACCAAGCATCGGCGAGTCAGCGGCCGCGTTACGGACCCGCCCTCCACGCCTTCAGTCGCTCGTAGCCTCCTGATTCCCGGAGGTGACGATGAAGAGCTTCGTGGCCAAACGGACTACCTGCCCCTGGGGGACCCCGAGGAGAGTGCTGAAAAGGACCGGAGTGGTTGACGATCCGCCTGCTGACCAGGGAGTTCACCATCGGACATCGGGCCAAGCAGGGGGGTTTTCAGCACCTCCGAGACCGTGAAAACCAACTCTCGGGTTCGGGTGACCCTCTGAAGTGGGTCCCACCCCCAACCGACGCCTCCTCGGCGTCGAAACGCGTCCCGCCATACCCCTGACCAGGGATAGCACGTTCAAGATGATGCCGGCCCGGCCCGTCCGGTACCCAAAACGAGCCGCCGCGGCGCTTACGGTTAACTACCAGTATGCAACATGGGTAGGACAGAAGTCGGCCCTACCAACACGATGCCTGGTCCCGGACAAAAGAAAACCAAGACCCGGCACACCAGGCGCGCCGGGTCGGCCCGGTTACCAGGATCGATTGCTCTGCATAGGCTTGCGGTCGAGTGGTCGCTTCGAGCAAGACATCCGGTCCGGTGAGTCCGCGCGAGTCCATATGGATACCGTCCATTGCTCCGGCCTCGTTTCCGGTTACGCTGGCGTGATGAGAGTACTACTTGTTCATCACCCGGTCTTTGCCGCCCATGAGACCGGTTACGGCCATCCTGAAACGCCGGACCGGCTGGAAGCGGCGGTCGAAGGAGTGAGAGACTCTCCCGCCGAGGTTCTTGAAGAACAAGCCCCGGAAGTCGCCCGGTCGCTGTTGGAACTGGTTCACGATCCCCGCTACATAACCCGGATCGAACAGTTCTGCGCTGCCGGAGGAGGGGCTCTCGATCTCGACACCCGAGCCGGCCCGGCCTCCTGGGAGGCCGCTCAACGGGCGGCCGGCGCCGGCCCGCTAGCGGTTCGAAGACTGGAACAGGGCAGGGCCGATTCAGCTTTCCTGGCAGTTAGACCGCCCGGCCACCATGCGCGCCGCGATACGGCGATGGGGTTCTGTTTGTTCAACAACGCGGCCGTGACCGCGGCGATGCTGGCGGAGCAAGGCAAGCGGGTGGCCATCGTGGACTGGGACGTTCACCACGGGAACGCCACCGAGGAGATGTTCCGTACGCGGGAAGACATCCTCTATATCTCCCTGCACCAATACCCTTACTACCCGGGTACCGGCGCGGTGGTGGACATGACCGCGGGCCCGGCGGCGCGTACCACTGTGGACCTGCCGCTTCCCTCCGGAACGGCGGGGGACCTGTACCGGCTCGCCTTTACGCAACTCGTCGTCCCGTTATTGGGGAGATTCCAGCCGGATTGGTTGCTGGTAAGCGCCGGCTACGACGCCCATGCCCTCGACCCCCTGGCGGGCATCAATCTACTGGCGTCTGATTACGCCTTCATGGCGAACTCGGTCTCGGCTGTCACTCCAAAGGGTCGTACGATCTACTACCTTGAAGGCGGCTATAATCTCGGGGCGATCCGGGCGTCGGTTACCGCCACGCTGGCCGGCGCTGTGGGCGCGCCCGTTCCCGACGAGCCCAGCCGTTTCCCCTCTCCGGACGGCGCTTTCCAGATCCTTGACTCGGTTTCTCGGCAGGTGGCCGGAGCATGGGGTTTATGAGGGTCGGTTCGTCATAGTTATAGCTATTTAACCCGATTCTTCATGCCTCAGACACATCAAACTCAAAAAGGCCACGTCAAGCCCAGCATCGTGGGGCGTCCCGGCCTTCACCTTTCGGATGATGGGGGCGCCCCTGCTAGGCGTGGTCACCACGCAGCTATCTTCCCAAGGTCATGTCGTTATTTCGTCTCTCTCGGTTACCCATCCAAAACCCTGCGCGAAAACCGGGGTTTATTGAGCGCATGAGCAAGGTTATACACCCGTCGTTGTTCCATTCATGATCGGATATCTCCATGCTTCCTGATCGTTTGCGATGGCTGGACAGTGGCGTCACCAAGCAACTCGGTGAACGGTTTACGGCTGCCGGCCATGAGATATATCTGGTAGGAGGGTCCGTCCGTGACGCGTTTCTTGGTAGGGAGTCGACGGACTTCGACTTCGCTACCGACGCCCGGCCCGACCGGTTGAAGGACCTACTCGGCGCCTGGGCCGACCACCTCTACTCGGTAGGCGAGCGGTTCGGAACCATTGCGGTGCTGAGGGAGGGAGTCCGTTGTGAGATAACCACCTTCCGGGCGGAGAGCTACGCGGCTGACAGCCGCCGTCCGCAAGTCACCTTCGGGCATTCGATAGAAAAGGATCTCGAACGACGGGACTTCACGGTGAACGCCCTCGCCCTGAAGTTAGGCAGGGAGGCCCCGGTACTGGTGGATCCCTTCGGGGGGATTGTCGACATAGTGGGCAAGACCCTGCGAACTCCCATCGGACCGGACGTATCTTTTTCTGACGATCCGTTGCGGATGTTAAGGATGTTCCGGTTTATGTCGGAACTCGGCTTCCAACCAGAGCGGGCGGAGCTCGAAGCCGTATCCCGGATGAATGATCGCCTCCGGATCGTGAGCGCGGAGCGAATCCGCGATGAGCTGTCCAGGCTGGTAGTCGGCGATAACGCGGAGGCGGCCCTCGTTCTAATGATCGATACCGGGCTGGCCGAGCGGTTCATTCCCGAGATTCCTGCACTGGCTATGACAGCAGACCCGGACCACCGGCACAAAGATGTCCTCGCCCATACCCTGGCGGTGATGACGAAGACCGACCCCGACCTGGTTCTCCGGCTGGCCGCGTTATTTCACGACATCGGCAAACCGGCCACACGCCGGTTCTCGGGACCCAAAGTCACCTTCCACCATCACGAGGTAGTGGGCGCACGCATGACGCGGGCCCGATTGCGCAGCCTGCGCTATCCGAAACGGACGATCGAGCAGGTGGCCGAGCTGGTGTTCCTCCATATGAGGGCACACACTTTCAAGATGGGATGGACCGACTCGGCGGTGCGCCGCTATGTCCGTGATGCAGGCGAGCTGCTCCCCAAGCTGAACCAGCTTGCCCGATGCGACGTAACAACGAGGAGCGATTACCGGGCCCGTAGAATCCAGCGTCAGATCGACGAACTCGAAGAACGAATCATCCAACTGCGAGAAAAGGAACATCTTGAATCCCTTCGTCCGCCGATCGACGGCCATGATGTCATGACCTACCTGGATATCGCTCCCGGCCCGAAAGTAGGCGCCTTCCTGTCCGTCTTGCTTGACAAGCGCATCGATGAAGGTCCCTTCAGCCGGCGGGAAGCCTTCGAGATACTCCGGGATTTGGCCGTCCGGGAAGGGTTGGAAGATCCCGGTCCCCCGCCGGAGGAATGTACCGGGAAGGAACCAACGACTTGAGACCATCCACAGGAAGGAAGGAGACACCGCCTCCCGGTGGGGAACCTCTCCGATGAGATCCCGCTGGCGGGTCTTCGTAGCCTGTACGGCTGTCGCCATGATCCAGAGCGTGGACGTAGCCATGATCAACGTGGCGCTGCCGTCCATCGGTGATCGCTTTTCCTCCGAGTTGGCCGACCTGCAATGGGTGGTGGCCGCTACCGCGCTCGCTCTCGTGTCGTTGCTGCCGACCGGGGGCGCCTTCGGCGACCTTTACGGGCGCAGGAAGGTTCTGCTTGTCGGTTACGGGTTCTTGCTGGCCGGGTCGGCGATGGGGTGGTTGTCGTCGTCGATGGCGGTGCTGATCCTGGCGCGGCTGGCTTTGGGGGTAGGGATGGCTCTCGGTTTTCCGAACTCCCTCGCTCTCATGGCTCTGAGCTTCTCTCCACGGGTGCGCGGGCGGGCCGTGGCGGTGTGGACGGTTCTGGCTGCGGCGATGTTCGCGGTCAGTCCGATCATGGGGGGAGCGCTGATCGCCGTCTTCGGCTTCAACGCGGTTTTCGCTCCGCTCCTCCTGATGGCCGCGATCGGGTCGATCGGAACAGTGTTGTGGATACCGCCTGATCGCCCGATTCGTGAGCGGTCCCTCGATCTCTCGGGAATCCTGTTCGGAACCGGGGCGCTCACCCTGCTCAGCTACGGCCTGATCGAGGGAGGGAGAGGCGGCTTCGGTAGGGCGCCGATCATTCTCGTGTTGGGTCTAGGGCTGATTCTCTCCGTGTGGTTTGTCAAGCACGAGTCGCGATTCGCCCACCCGATGCTTGACTTCCGGTTCATCAGGAGCCAATCGATCCGGTCCATACTGCTGGTCACCTTTGTGCTCTACGCCGCTACCAACGCGATGATCTTCGTGATGACCATCTACCTTCAGGCGTTGCGGGGTCTGTCACCGTGGGATACGGGCCTGGTAATGGGAATCTTCTCGGTAGCGATGCTGGCGGGGGCGCCGGTCGGGGCTTATCTGCAGGATCGGGTCGGGTTTCGGATCCCGGTGGGAATCATGCTTCCTGTTCTGGCGTTAGCGGCCCTGTTGCTCAGTCGGGCCGGTCCCGGAACGGCGATCCTCGGTTATGTCGCTGTCGGTCTGGCTTTGACCGGACTGCTCAACGGAGTGTTCTTTGTGGTCAGTTCCGCCGCCTCGGTTACTACTGCGCCGGAAGGCCAGAGCGCCGCGGCCGCGGCGTCTCTACCGGCGGCTCGCCAGCTGAGCGGGGTCTTCGGCATAGCCCTCTCCGGCGTGCTGGCCACCGTGGTTACCCGAGCCCGAATCCGAACGCTTCTGCCGGGAACGGAGGATGCGTCGGGCCATATCTCCGAAATCAGCTTCGGGGTGGCGTCGCCTGATGTCGATCCAGCGATACTGGTGGTTGCGTCGGACGCCTCCTACTTCGGGTACTCCGTGGTCATGGCGGTCATCGCGGTTGCGGCGGCGGTAGTGGCGTGGCTGGTGTTCAACGTTCTTCGTTCAAAGCCTGTCACAACCGGACCTTGAACTGAAGTAGCACACGCTTCAGGAGCGTCGCCGAGCTATGACCTTCAAGGCTTCTCGCTTGCTGAGCGGGGAAAGCCGCTGTTCGTTAGCGGACACAAACCGGAACACGGCCTCGGGATCGATCTTCGAATACTCCCGCAGCGCCCAACCGATGGCCTTACGGAGGAAGAACTCCTTCTCGTCGATAGAGGGTTCGATGACCATCCGGAGTAGGCGCACATCGGTATCGCCCTTGAATCGGAGTTGAGCGAGGATCGCGCTCCGCCGCTTCCACATGTCGGAATCCTCGGCCCAAGAAAGCAGGATGGGCCTCATACGCTTCGGATAGCAGGAAAGCAGATGGCCCATATGCTTTGAGGCCAGCTGATCCACATAGTCCCACCATGCGCCGGTAACGATCATTTCTTCCACCAAACCCAGCCGTTCAGGATGTAGCCATTGCCGGTAGGGGGCGGCGTATGCCACTTCGACGGCCGCGTAACGCTGCTCTCGATGGGTGGCCGACCGCCACATATCCAGGACGGTCTCCTCCCAGGCCCGGGCGTCGGGGAAAGGATGTTCCCTGACGGCGGCCCGGACGAGACGGCGTACCTCCGGCACCCGTATCCCGTGGAAAGGCATCTCGGACTTCATGTACCGTTGCTGGCCCTCGGCCCGGTCGGGATCGGCGACCGCTGTGAAGCGTTTGATCAGGTCGGAATGAAGGGCGGTGGTCATCCGGGGTTGGGCGGAGTCGACAAGGAGCGGCGCGCAAAGGGAGGTGAGGCCATTCTCGGTCCGGGAGGGGCTGCCTTCAACGGTTGAGGAACTCCTCCACCCGTCGCTTGGGGCGACCCACGATGGCATGATCCCCCTTGACCACGATAGGTCGTTGGAGAAGAGCCTTTCTAAGCGTTAATAGCTCCACTATTGCCGTTGGATCATCAACGTAGTCGTCGGCTACCAGACCTAGTTTCCTGAAGTTGGCGTCCTTGCGTACCAGGTCTTCTACCGGGTCATCAAGTATCGCCGCCAACCGCTCAAGGGCGGTTCGGTCCGGCGGGGTCTTCATATAAAGCACTACCTCGACGTCCAGTCCGCTGTCCTCGGCGACCGCCAAGGCGCTGCGAGACGCGCTTCAGTGTGGATTATGGAATACGGTGACATCGGCCATCGGAATTGCCTCCTGGTAACGGGGCGGACCAGTCAAGGCTAGCAACCGGGATCGGGGGGAATCGAAATCCACCACTAAGGGAAGCCTACCCGTTACCGTGGAGATTCTTATGAAATCCCGAAGGCTAGCGGCGCTCGTCGTAGGCGCGGTTCTGGCTCTCGCCGGTCCCTTGGGACCGTCGACGGCAGGTTCTTCCGTGACGGACTTGGTAGGCGATCAGGTACTCGCGCCCGGGGAGGTCTTGGAGCTCGGTCAGTCAGTCACCTCGCTGAGCGGACAGGTGAGGTTGTCGCTCAGTCACAACGGGGATCTTGTCCTTTCCCAAGACCGGAGGGTGATATGGTCCACCGGTACGACCGGAACCGGCGCGGATCGACTCATCATGCAGCACGACGGCGTTCTGGCGCTATACCGTCCCCCTGCGTACGGGTCCGAGCCTGTCTGGCAATCTCCCGGTCGAGCGGTCCCCGGCGCAACCCTCTCGGTTCAGGATGCGGGCGGAATGGTTCTTCGGACTGAAGGCAGCCCGATCATATGGTCGGCGGCGCTGCCCGCCCCGGATGTGGGACTGGACGGTGTCAAGCATGTGGTCTACGGGCGGGGTGACCAGATGGTGTGGCTGGTCGAGGCGGACGGCGTCCTGCACGATTCATACCCGGTGAGCGGCCGGGCCACATGGCCGAGGCCGGGCCGGTACAAGGTGCTATCCAAGTCGCTACGGTCATCGTCGGTGTCCGGGCATGTTTCCATGGAGCACATGGTGCGGTTCGTGCAGCCGCCCGGACTCGCTGCGACCGGGTTTCATTCCATACCGGTCACCTGGGCCGGAACACCCATTCAGACGGAGGCGGAGCTCGGGCAGTTCCGGTCGGCGGGTTGCGTCCGCCAGGCGAACGACAAGGCTGAGCAACTCTACGACTGGGCCCCGCTGGGCACGCCGGTAGTGGTCCTAGGCTGACGTTCGGTCGCCGCCGGCGCCTGAAGCCCTGTTCATTTTCTGCCGGAGGCCCGTATGGTGGTAACGGAACCGGATTTTGTCCCTGCCGTGTTGCATACTGTTAGCCCTGATTCTTTCATGCCCCGGACACACCGAACCCGAAAAGGCCACGTCAAGCTTGTCAAGCGGGCTATCCGCCCGGGTCGGAGAGTTCTTTGCGTCTCGCTCGGTTGCCCATTCAAACCCCTGTTTGAATAATCCGTCCTAGGTAACCGCAAAGCGCCAAGCGGCCTGTCCTGGGTACCGGACGGGCCGGGCCGGCGATCATGTTGAACGTACCAACCCCGGATTCGGGGTATGGCGGGACGCGTTTCGACGCCGAGGAGGCGGCGGTTGGGGGTGGGACCCGTTTATGGAATCAACCAGACCGGAAGGGCCGGTTTCACGGTCTTGGCTACTTGCAAGCAGGTAGCCCGGTAACGACCGTGGTTATCCGTCAGCGAATCGAGGAAGCAACACCGGAACGGGGTCCAATACGGGCGTCGTGAATCTTCTGACCAGATAGTTCTCCAACCCACGAACCCCGCCGGATTGATTTTTTTCGCGCCCTTCGCGTTCGGTTTGGACTGGATTACGGAACTCCCATAGGCTCGAAATCATGTCCCCCTCTTCACGAACGGCTCTGGGCCTTCTTGTTGTTACTGTTTCGCTGCTGGTGGGTACGGCGAGTTGGGCGGTTGCGCCATCCGGTAACCCGGCCGCCCCTAGAAAAGTCTCGCTCGAACCGGGTGAGGTCCTCCGGCCCGGTGAGGCTCTTGTTTCCTCCAACGGACGGACGGAGCTTGCATTCCAAGATGACGGGGACCTGGTTCTCTACCGGGACGACACCATGAGCTGGTCATCGGGAACCGCAGGGAGCGGGGGTGGCCATCTGGTCATGCAAACCGACGGGGATCTCGTGATGTTATCGTTGTACGGCCCCTTCCCCCGACCGGTTTGGAGGTCCTCCAGCGGCGGTTTCCCGGGAGCGCGTCTCTCGGTCCGGGACGAAGGCGGGGCGGTGCTCCGCCGCTCAGGGGAACCCATCCTCTGGTCCGCCGGTCTCCCGGCCCCCGATGTGGGGCTCAACGGCGAGAAGCACATTGTTTACGGGCGCGGCGACCAGATGGTCTGGTTGGTGGAGGCGGACGGTACCCTCTTCGACTCCTACCTGATCAGCGGTCGAGCCACCGATCCTCCCCCTGGTCACTATCGGGTGTTTTCCAAATCCCGACACACGCAGTCGCGAACCGGTACGATGTTGATGGAGTACATGGTCCGCTTTGTCAAACGCGCCCCCGGACGGTCGATAGGGTTCCATTCCATCCCGGTCACCCGCAGCGGGGTTCCTGTCCAGACGGAGGATGAACTCGGTCTGTACCTATCCGCGGGATGTGTTCGCCAGAGTTATGACAAGGCCGAACAGCTTTATAACTGGACACCGGTAGGTACTCCGGTCGCGGTGCTCGCCTAACCGAAGGAAGGTGTCATGGCCTACAAGCAGACCTGGTACGGGCGCTACTACGAGGACTTCGAGATCGGTGACGTGTACCGAGGGCCCCTGGGTAGAACCATTACCGAGGCCGACAACGTGTGGATGACGTTGCTGACCATGAATACCAACCAGTCACACTTCAACGATCACTACGCCGAAACCACCCCCTTCGGGAAGCCGATCGTCAATTCGGGGGTGACGTTGGCCATCGTTCTCGGCATGAGCGTCATCGACACCTCGCAGAAAGCCTTTGCCAATCTAGGTTGGGACCGGATCAAGCTGACACATCCGGTGATGGTGGGAGACACCCTCTATGTCGAGTCACAAGTACTAGCTAAACGAGAATCCGAATCACGACCATACGGGGGGATCGTCAAGGTCCGCACCCGCGGCCTCAACCAGGACGGCGTGACTGTCTTGGTCTACGAGAGGTCGATCTTCATCTACAAGCGGGACGCTACCCACGACAAAGGCTTCTGGCCCGAGCCGGATGTTCCTATCGAAGAGCTATGAGGGTGCTGAAAAACAGGTGATTCGACCGGCCCTTGTCCACTGACTAGGGAGTTTACCATCGCACGTCGGGCCAAGCCGAGGATTTCTCAGCACCCTCCTAGCGCTGATTCTTCATGCCCCGGACACACCGATGTAGCAAAAGCCACGCCAAGCCCGTCAAGCGGCTTATTTTCCCAGTTCAGAGAGTTGATTGCCTCTCTCTCGTTACCCATTCAAACCCCTGCATGAAAAATCGGGGGTCCACTACTTCTGCCGGTTCGTCTGGGAGGGTGGTGGTAAGGGTTGGCCGGTCGGTGGGTACTCCACCCTCCTGGAACGGGCCCCGGCCTTTCCTCAGAAAGCCGGGTTGTCCGCAACGTCTCCTAATCGATCACGGCCCGCTCGGAGACAAGACCCTTGGCGATAACCATCTTCATTATGTCGTTGGTTCCCTCGCCTATCACCATTAAGGGAGCGTCCCGATAGAGCCGTTCGATGTCGAGTTCCTGCGAGTAGCCCATTCCCCCGTGGATGCGCATCGAATCGATGGAGTTCTCAAGCCCCGCTTCGGATGCGAAATACTTGGCCATTCCAGCCTCGATATCGACCCGTTTACCCTTGTCCGCCTCCGCCGCCGCCCACCAGGTCAGCAGACGAGAAGCCTGTGCCTTGGTGGCCATCTCGGCCAACTTGAGTTGGATAGCCTGGAAGTCCGATATCGAACGTCCGAAGGCGGTCCTCTCCCGACTGTAGGCGAGGGCCTGGGCGTATGCCTCCTGAGCTATCCCGACTCCCCGGGCGGCGATGTTTATACGTCCGATCTCCAAGCCGCTCAAGACCTGTTGCAGACCCCGACCCTCCACGCCGCCCAGCAGGTTGGCTGAAGGGACCCGCACCTCGTCGAGGGCCACCTCACAGCTCTCGGTTCCCTTGTAACCCAACTTCGGGAGGTCCCGCGAGACCGAGAATCCGGGAGTTCCGGCTTCGACCAGCAGCACGCTCATGCCCTTGTGAGCAGGTACGGCCTCGGGATCGGTCTTGACGAGTACGGGGAGCGGGTCGGCATAGCGGGCGTTGGTGATCCATATCTTCGTGCCGCGGATGATGTAGTCGTCTCCGTCCCGGTCAGCCCTGGTCTTGATTCCCTGGAGATCGGTACCGGCGTCAGGCTCCGTCAAGGCCAGGGCGGTGCGACGGGTTCCGGTGGCGAGGTCGGGCAGGTACTTGCGACGCTGCTGCTCGGTTCCGTGCCGGGCGATCATGAAGCAGGAGAGGGTGTGACTGCCGAGAATTCCGGCTATTCCCATCCAACCGCGGCTGATCTCCTCGAAGACGATCGCCAGTGTTATAAGGTCGGCGCCCAAACCACCGTACTCCTCCGGCACCGTCAGGCCGAACAAACCCAGATGCTTCATAGCTTCCACGATCTCGGTCGGGTAGCGTCCACTGTGTTCCCACTCGATGGCCACCGGTCTGATTTCACGGTCCACGAACTCGCGGACGGTGGAGCGGAACAGGGCGTGCTCGTCGTTCAGGGTAAAGTCCATCGAGCCCTCCTTGTGGATTCTCGGTTATGGGAAAGCCGGGCGCCGGGTCTGTTACGCCGGTGATATTAACCCTGATTCTTCATGCCCCGGACACACCGAGCCCGAAAAGGCCACGTCAAGCCCACTTTCACGGGCGTCCCGGCGTCGTTCGCTCTAGGATGGTGCGGAGAAACCCAGGGCCCATTCAATCACCTGTTTTGCAGCACCGTCCTAGGTAATGGGCGCACCTCGGCCAGGCGAGGCCGCCACATATCTATTTCCCAGGTCATGTGGTTCATATCATCTCTCTCGGTTACCTATCCAAACCCCTGCATGAAAATTGGGGTTAGGGATTCGGAAGCGACCCGGCCCCCCGCCGGGCCCGAGGCCAGGAACGGGACCGTATCGCCGCCCGGGTATGCCCTCCGCCAAGGTCGACATCCTCCTGTCAGCGTGAGGACGGTCCCCGACTCCCGTGGGCGGAAGAAGCCCCGCGGCTCTTCCCGACGTCTACACTTTGTCCAATCGTAGGCGCCGCCGCTTTCGAGTTGGTGGTGCTGTGACAGGAAGAGGACTTGCCGTGTTACGAGGGTTGATGATTGTCGGGGTAGTACTTCACCTCCTGTTTACAGGCTTGACAGCCTTGGTAGGAGCTTTTGCCGATGGCGGTAGTTTCCTCGAGCGTGTCCAAGTGAGCCTGATCCATCCGGGCGCAGCCGTCCTGCTTCTGGTGGCGGTTGTGACGGTCAGGTCTGCTTCTCGGGGTTTTCTCGGGTTCACGCTGGTCGTGCTGGTGATCGGAATAGCGGGAGACGTCTTGCTGGCGGTCTTGCTAGGGCTCGGCGTCTTGAAGGGTGATTGGGTGCTCCCGCTGGTGTTCGCAGTGATTCCGGCGATCGGTATCGCCTACCTGAGGCCGGGTCACCTCGCGGCCGATCGACAAGGAGACGGGTCGTAAGGGTCGGAGGCCGGTGTTTTGTAGGACGGTGCTGAAAAACAGGTGATTACATGGGCGCTCCGTCCGCTGACCAGGGAGTTTACCATCGGACGTCGGGCCAAGCCGGGGGTTTCTCAGCAGCCTCCCAGGAGGTACGGGGTTCTCCTTCGTGGGCGAGAGAGGACTCGAACCTCCACGAGCTCAATGCTCACTGGGTCCTGAACCCAGCGCGTCTACCAATTCCGCCACTCGCCCAGGCTGCCATATAGTACCCACAGTTTACGCCGCTAGCCACCCGGATTACGTAATCTCTTGGTGTGGCGAACCTGAAGCTGGACGGAATGGTGTGTTGGCGTAGGCCCGGCAACCTTGGAAGAACGTCGGGGGCCTACCGACGGATCGGTCGCTCGTCCGTGGAGGCTACCTGCGAGGGGCCGCGCATGGCTTTGTATAGGTATCCAACCGATTCGACCAACCTTCGGAAGGCCGGATGGGTCTTGTCGGCGGACGCAAACGCGCCTGGCGTCGATGGCGGGAGTGTCCGGACGTGAGGCGCTACACCAATCTCGTGCTTGCCGGGCTGCTGCTACTGGCCGTTGTCACCGGTTTGCTGGCGCAAGGTCTCGGAACCGGCTGGTCCAGATGGGCGACCGTAACCCACGGGGTGCTGGGTCTGGCCTTCTTCTTCCTCGTACCGTGGAAGTCCCAGATCGCCAAAGCAGGCCTCAAACGCCTTAGGGCAAGGTCGATCTGGTCGGTGATGTTGGTAGTAACGGTCGTGACTACTATCGGATCGGGGTTGCTACAGGTGGTCGGGACGGTTGGCGCGTTAGGGCCGTTCACCACGATGCAGGTACATGTAGGCGCCGCGGTAACGTCGTTGGTCTTGGTGGCGGTCCACTACCGGCGCCATCCGGTGCGCCTCCGATCCACAGATCTGGGCCGGCGCAATCTGGTACGAACCACAACGTTGCTGACCGCGGCGGGAGTGGCCCTGGCCGGATGGGAATCGGCGGTGGGAGCGGCCGGATGGCCGGGAGGACGGCGACGCTTCACCGGTTCCCACGAGCGTGGCAGTGGTAATCCCCGTGCGATGCCGGTAACCCAGTGGTTCACGGACACGGTTCCGGTGGTTGACCGGCTGGAGTTGACCGTCGCCGGGCGGCGTCTCGGACCGGAGGACCTAGCCGAGCTCCCGATGGAAACCGTGGAAGCCACGCTCGACTGCACGAGCGGCTGGTTCTCGACCCAGCAGTGGAAGGGGGTGCGCCTTGATCGGCTCCTCGACGGGGAGGAGGCGACCAGCATAGAGGTTCGTTCGGTGACGGGTTACGGTCGTCGGTTTCCGATGGAGGACGCCCCCCGCATCTGGCTGGCGGTGGAGTTGGGTGGAGCGCCGCTCAGCGCAGGTCACGGATTCCCCGCGCGGATCGTCGCCCCCGACCGCCGCGGGTTCTGGTGGGTGAAGTGGGTCGAGTCCATCCAGCCTTCGGATGTTCCGGCCTGGTTCCAGGTTCCCTTCCCTCTTACCTGACCTGACGTGTACGGACCGAGAAGACGACGGTTCCGTTCCTGGTGGTGGCTGGCGCCGGTTGCCGTCCTTCTGGTCGGAACAGCCGTCCTTGTAAACAGTTTGGGGACCAGAGCGCGCCAAGAAGCGGCGTTTCTCGACGCTACTCGAACCCTTTCCAACGAGGTCGCCCAACTGGCGGCCGGGTTCGATCGGCTGGTGGGTCCCGACCTGCTTACCGTAAGCCGTCCCGACTTCGAGGCGCTGATGATCCGCCTGCTCGAGCAGATGAACAGCCACAGGGGCGAACTGGTTGATGTGGACACACCGGTGTCCGCCGAGGTAGCAAGCGAACTGCTGGGTCTGGCGTTGGAGTCATGGTCCGCCGGCCTCGACGGCTTCCGCTCAGCCATAGCAAGCATTGCCGATGACCAGGATAGCCCGGAACCGGTCGACCGCCTCGGCGGAGCAATAGTCCTGTTACGAATGGGGGATCTCCTCTATGGCCGCTTCCTGGACCGCGCCGCCGAGATGGTGGAAGAGGCGGATGTAGCCATCGGAGACTATCCGAGCTTCGTATTCGTCGGCGAAGGTCGGGACTTGTCCAGCGGCATCGGCCTGGCTCGAATCATACGAGACAATGCCGAGATCGGTATCCGTCGAGACGTGGCCATCCTGCAGATCGTGTTCGAGCCGCTCCCGTCAGGCGGTATCGGAAGTGAGGGGGAGATCATCTTTCCGGCCACGGAGTTGCTGTGGTTCAGTGCGGTCATCCGCAACTCGGGGAGCGTCGATCAGGAGGGCCTACGGGTCACCGTCGACGTACGCTCGTCGACCGGTGAGGTAGGCGCGATAGACGTGAGCGATCCGATCGATCTCAGGGCAGGGGAAACAGGAACGGTGGAGTTTCCGCCTTTCGCTGTTCTTCCCGGCGCCGGTTACGACGTCTCGTTCGACCTCAGTCAGGTGGCCGACGAGGTGGAACTCGACAACAACATCTGGGAATCCGCCATACGGATCAACCCCGCCGGCTGATCCCCGGTTGTTCGCAAGAGCGCTTCCCGGCGCCGATGACGGCGGAACTGTCGACGACACGTGAAGCGCTTTCCGATGATAGGCCGCCTCGACGGTAAGATTGTCTGATGATCGACATTTCGATTCTCAGGGACCACCCCCGAACCTTGCAGGCCGCGCTGGAGCGACGCGGCCTGCGGCCGGATTTGGATTCCCTTATCGCTTTGGACGAGGACCGCCGCGCCACGCGGGTTGCGGCGGAGGCGCTACGTCACGAACAGAAGACCCTAGGCAGGCGGATTGCGCTCCTGCAAGGTGATGATAAGCAGACCGCCATCGCCCGCGCTCGCCGGCTCGCCACCCGTTATGGAGCATTGTTGACCAAAGCCGACGAACTGGACCACCGGTTCCAGCAGGAGTGGGTGCGCATTCCCAACCCACCGCACCCGACCGCGGCAGACGGCCTTGCCGAGGAGGACAGCGTAGAGTTCAAACGCTGGGGTGACCTCCCGCAACACGACTTCTCGTCCAAGGACCACCGCGAAATCGGGGACGCCTTGGGGATGATCGATATCGAACGAGCCGCAAAAGTCTCCGGAAGCCGGTTCGGCTATCTGACCGGCCGTGCGGTGACCATCGAGTTCGGACTGGTTCGTATGGCGCTCGACGCCCTGGAACCCCATGGTTTCGTTCCGGTCATCCCACCGGTGCTGGTTCGCGAACAGGCGCTGTTCGGAACAGGATTCTTCCCGGATGATGATCAGCAGGTGTATGAACTGCCCAGGGATGATCTGTACCTGATCGGTACATCGGAGGTAGCGTTGGCGGCCTACCACGCCGAGGAGATTCTCGACGAGCGGGAGCTCCCGCTCCGTTACGCGGGTTTCTCGAGTTGTTTCCGCCGCGAAGCCGGGGCGGCCGGAAAGGATACATCGGGCCTGTTCAGGGTTCACCAGTTCGACAAGGTGGAGATGTTCTCTTTCTGCCATCCCGACCGTTCCTGGGAGGAGCACGAACTGCTCCTGTCTCTCGAGGAGGAATTGGTTCGAGCGCTCGAGATCCCGTACCGGGTCGTCAACGTGGCGGCGGGGGACCTAGGCGCTTCAGCCGCCAAGAAGTACGACATCGAGGCATGGATCCCTTCCCAGGGTAGGTTCAGGGAGATCACCTCCTGCTCCAACACCACCGACTACCAGGCCAGACGCCTCCGCATCCGGTTCAGGTCGAAGTCGGGCAATCAACTGGTTCATACCCTCAACGGAACGGCCATTGCGGTGGGGCGTATCCTGATCGCCTTGCTGGAGAACCACCAGCAGGCCGACGGTTCCGTAGTCGTACCCGCCGCCCTACGTCCCTACGTAGGGTTCGATCAGGTTGGATAACCCTTACCCGCAGGGGTCGCCCCGTCTCCCGCCGGACGACATCTTCGCCGGAATCGCAAACCGCTATGACTTCCTCAACCGGATTCTCGCCCTGGGCAGGGATCAGGCCTGGCGCCGCTCGGTCATCAGACGTCTCCCTCCCGGACGTACTCTCGACTTGGGCGCCGGCACCGGAGCAGCGGAACCTCTGTTCGGTGAGCGTCGGGTGGTGGCTCTCGATCCTGTTTCCCGGATGCTCGCCCTGAATCACTCGACAGCCCGGGTTGCGGGAGTGGGCGAATCGCTGCCGTTCGCCGATGGGGCGTTTGACGCGGTGTTCTCCGCCTTCGTGTTCCGGAACCTCGATTCGGTATCGGAGACCCTTGCCGAGATCCGGAGGGTTCTCCGTCCGGGCGGGACTTTCGGGGTGGTGGACTTAGGCCGCCCCCGGCGGAGATTAGCGGCAGCTGTACATCGGGCAGGGTCGGCGGCGGTGGTTCCCTTGGCCGGACACCTCGTCGGGGCGGCCGCCGAGTATCGGTACCTTCATCAGTCGTTGGACAAGCTGCCGCCACCGGAGGAACTGTACGCCGACGCTCCGTTGAGGCTGGAGGAGCTCTGGAGGATGGGACCATTGGGTTTCGTATACGGCGCAGTGTTCACCAAGCAGTTGGAGGCGCGTCGCGATCAACGAGTTGCTGGATAGGTTCGATAGCCGCTCGGGTGGACGCGTTTCGCTCAAGCAGGCAGTGGAGGACCTCAGCTAGGACCGGTATCGGCATTGATCGTCGTCGACGCATCCGGGCTGGCCGCCCGCCATCCAGCCGGACCCTTAACCCCAGGCTTTCGTTCAGGGGTTTGAATGGGTAACAACAACGACCGAGTCGAAGCTGCCTACCGACGCACCCCGGTCTTGTGGACGGTTTCGGGGCCCCCCACCCTCCTCCGGTTGCCCCATCAGCCATACGCCGTGGCCACCTAGAACCAAAGACATTCACCCCCCGTACACCACAAGAATGGACTCCACTGCGGCGACTCGGACAGCTTGTTACTAGGAAGTCCTTGAACTCCGGATCAAGCCCGCCTTGGCTGTGCGTAGCCGGGTTGAATGTTGGCTGAGGGGCTCGGCAAGGGCGGCTATTACGTTGTTGGGGGAGCGAAGGTCAATGTTGAGGACTGCGTAATGCCAGCCTCCGTGTCGGCGCGTTCGTTCAGCATCTGATCGATTCGATCGACTCGATCGTGGCGGGGTCGGGAACCGCCGAACAGATGGACAGCGTCGCCATATTCTTCGATGGACTCGGCGCGGTGACCCTTGACCGAGCGACGGCGATCGCTCGGCGTCGTCCGGAACGGAGACAGAGATGGATGAGCGAGGCCTTAAGTTCATTCAAAGCCTGATCGTTGGCCACATCGACAGCGCCCTTCGAGGGCAGCCCACGAGCCACTCCGGCCGCGGCGCTAGCCTCTTTGATCTGCACGACCGGGTGATTAAGCGGCTCTTCGGAAATGGGTGGGGAGTAGGGCATCTGCTGGGTGAGGGGGTAATCCACCAAAAGTGGGTAGGGGTCCTCGATAATCGGAGTTCAGCAATGATTTCCGAGTCGGGAGGACCCCTGTGAAAGTTGATTCCTGCGCGTATGTGCGAGAAGTTGGTAGGCCTAGGCGACGTTGATGTGGAGGGTATCGATGATCGGGGCGGGAACGGGCCGTTGGTGGTGG
>CAZEZF010000072.1:0-18256 GCA_964516495.1 uncultured Acidimicrobiia bacterium
ATTTCACCTCTCTCGGTTACCCATCCAAACCCCTGCATGAAAAATTGGGGTTAAACGCGGTCTTCAAGGCGGTGGAGGGCCTGTTACCTGTGGGGGAGACCGCTGCCGCCACCTGGCGAACAGCCCGGTAGCCGGTTCGCCGGCACGCCGCGGTAGGTATTGCGATGTGATCTCCAAGCTACCCGACGATGATGGGTAAGCCATTGGAAAACCGTTTCCGGTGACTAACGAAGTCGAAGTAGAAACCAGTAGGGGTCTGGGCCTACCCATCTTCACGTTCAAAACGTCCCTCAGACTCAAAACATAGACGAGGATGAGTTCCCTGGTGAGAGTCAGGGGGTCAGCCTACTATGCCGGCCTCCTCCCCCACAGCCCGAAGAAGAGGTATACTCCTCCTACCAAACGAGTACGAGGCACAAACCCCCCCCCTTAGAGCGCAAGAATGGGACGTATCCTACCGAATTAGCTTTCTACCTGGGTTTTACGCGGTTTTTAGTCTGAAGGTTGAGGGTTTGATTTCCTCCGGGCCCACAAGGTTTTCTACTGGTTCCTATAGGCTGTTACGGAAACGAGGTAGACTATGAAGGCTGGTTCGGTCAACAGGTTCGAGGCCTGGGCGCTTATTGTGGGGCCCGTCGTGGCTCTGGTCTTCTTCCTGCTTGAACCTAGCGGGATGCTCATCGACAGCACAGCTTCGACCGACTACACCGGAAGGGTTCGCGCCATGGCGTCCAACTCGGCCATGACCCATGTCACCGCGCTCTTTGTCCCACTCGGGCTGATCGTCATGATCTACGGGCTGACCGGCCTTAATCGGATGATCGTTCTCGTGGAGGACGACTTTGCCGCCGCCGTGTCCAGATTCGGAACCCTCAGCGTAACCATGGGCGCTTTCGGATGGATCATGGCAGACGGGCTGATCCATATCCTTGCCGAGACCCGGATCCAATCGGAACAGGCCATCCAAGCGGTGGTACCGATCGCGCAGGCGGAGGACGGTATAGGTTTCATATCGAGTATCGCCGTCTCCTTGGGTGTCATGGCGCTGAGTCTGGGCTTGTCGGCCAGAGACCCGGTGGGCTTCAACAAGATCGCCGCCTTGGTGATCTTCGTGGTGTCCGCCGTTTCCGTGGTCGCGCTCATCATCGGGCAAAGCGGTCCCGACGAGAATATGATTACCCTGGCCAGGCTCTGCTATTTCCCCTGGGTGCTCTGGAGCATCACGCTTGGCGCTCGGTTCCTTAAGGCTACCGGCATGGGGCGCGGCGCAGGGACGTAGCAAGCCTCTCCGATGCTCGACAGACGGACTTCGGGCATTGGCACAGTAGTCCAAAAGACCTTATCGGCCGCCATCGGCGGCCGCCATGAAGATCTCGGTCATTTCGTCCACCGATGACGGCTGTCTCACTATCCAGGATCCCGTCTCGGGGTTCCTCAACGCTGCCCATGAAGGCAATGTGCCGGCCGTCCGGGGATCAACTGGGATGTTCGCCGTAGCCACGTGTCCACCCGTAGACGGGTTGGGTTACTACTTACCGCGGCGTCGGAGGAGATACATGCTCGACCGAGGGGCTAGCAGGCGTAGGCTGTCCCTATGGATCACCAAATTAATCTCGGGGCGTCCAACCTGCTTCACTAGCTCCGCCCTTGATTAGCTTCTATATCGTATGGTTGTCCTATATTATAGATCAACACAATCTCGCTATCAAGGACGGTAAGCCGTGGGGATGACTTATGTTGATGTGACGGTTCGGAATCCGGCTGATCTTGATCAGTGTTGGACCGGGCTCTTCCTGGTAGATACGGGGGCCTTTGACTCTGTGGTCCCTCGACCTGTTCTCGAGTCGATCGGGCTGGCGCCGATATCCAGCCGTGACTACGAATTAGCCGACGGGAGCCCAGTCACCTATGACATCAGTGTGGCGGTGTTGGAGTTCGAGGAAGTCCTCGTCGGCAACACGGTGGTCTTCGGCGAGGAAGGCGTAGAACCACTTCTGGCAATCACCGCACTGGAATCCGGCGGGTTCGTGGTTGATCCTCGGAGAGAAGAACTCAAGCGACTCCCTGCGCATCGGTTGTAGAGAGGTCCTAACCCTCCTTACGGGGAGTTCTGCCCTATGCGGGTCCTTAACCCCGATTTTTCATGCAGGGGTTTGAATGGGTAACCGAGAGAGATGCTAGGAACCCCTGACCTGGGAGGATGGCCGCTTGGTGGCCTCGCCTGGACGGGGCGCCCCCATCACCCTAAGGCCGGGACATCCCGTGAAAGTGGGCTTGACGTGGCCTTTTTGAGTTCGGTGTGTCTGGGGCATGAAGAATTGGGGTTAATCAATCTTGACAGTTATGTGACTCTCCGGAAGGCGCCTATCAAAAAATGGTCATTCAGGCTACGGGCCGCGACTCGAAAGGCGCATTAGGTTCATATACTCCGCAGCCGACTCACTCTCAGGTCGTCATCGCCTACATAGCGGGCCAGGGTCTCCGCAACTACGAGTGGATCAATGCTACACGCCGCTGCCATGGCTTCGAGATCAACCCAATCCTGTGGCCGGTTGAAGAACGCCTTGAAGACTGCGAGATCTCGACACGCCAGAAAGGGAACCCTTGACCCCCCGAAGCGCTCGAAGCGAACTCGCGTTTCTGCTTCGTCATGGAAAGATGAGGTACTGAAGAACACGTCGACCGGTGTCTCGTCCCAACGGAGCCGAGCTTGACCGTCTTGACTGATCCATCGGAGGGTCGTCTCGCTCACCGCGACCGCCGGCGGCAGCGATTTCAAGGCTCTACCCGCATCACGTTTCCTTACGAACAGGTTCAAGTCGATGTCGATGGTCATCCGAGGCCGCGCTATGCACCAAGCGAGGGCCAACGCTCCACCGAACGCATGCGGTACTCCACCATGCTGAAGGGCTTCATGCAACGCCACGATGCGCTCGGTTAGGTTCACCGACCGAACACCGGGTATTCCAAGTCGTCCGTGTGATCCGTGTGACTAGCCGGAAGCTGCTCGGCTAGGTCGAGAAGGGCTTCCAGTTCTCGACCCCGGTCCAGTCGGGCACAACTGACGATCCAGTCGAACAGCTCCGTGTCGGGCTTCAAAGATCCTTCCTCGTAGGCGGCCAACTCCGAGTCCGGGATCCCGACCCGTTCCGCGAGCGCCGGGAGTGAGAGGCGAGCATCGCGCCGGGCTTGTCTGACCTTATCCGCTAGGCACACTGTCTAACCGACCCGGCGATGGTAGGAATTCGGATTCTCAACCACCCTCCGTTACCCAATCTCTCCGGAGTATCCACCGCGTCGGTAGGTTCACCGTCGGAGGCAGGGCTGTCTTGATCATCGTTCGACTGTACTACACGGCGGCGCGCACTCCTTCGATGTCCTACCTTCACAATGGTCGGGGCCGGTGAGATTCAGATCTGGCCGGCGGTAGCCGGGGTATGGCTCGGGTGAGCGGGCCGGGTTCAGTCGGAGGACACCGCTGCGAGGGCTTCGTCGAAACTCGCCTGCTTCAGCAGCATTCCCCGCATTCCTATGAAGGACCTGACCATGTCGATCGCGAACGCGCCGCAGAGTCGGTCTCCTTCCCGGTACAGGGCGAGCATCGATCGCTCCCCCGGCGGATCATGGACGAACACCACATCAGAGGAGGCCAGTCCCACCAACTGCAAGCGATGCCCGTACTGGTCGGACCAGAAGTAGGGGATCCCTGAATAGGCGACCGGCTTACCGCCGGAAAAGCCCGCGACGATGTTGCGCGCCACCACCGCCGACTGCTCGACAGTGTTGGTCCAGTGCTCCACTCGCATGCGCCGCCCGAACCGCGGGTTGTCCCAGGAGGCCAGATCACCGAGGGCGTACACGTCCGGGAGCGAGGTCCGCATGTAGCGATCACAGACCACGGCGCCGTCCAACTCGATGCCGGAACTCTCCAGCCACTCGATATTGGGGATCACCCCGATGCCCGCCACGACCATGTCGCAACGCACCGTCGCGCTGTCGGCGAGGTGAACAGACAGACGACCCTCCGGCCCTTCCTCAACACCCGAGACCCCCACCCCGCAGCGAAGGTCGGCGCCGTAGACTCCGTGTAGCGAGGCGCAGCGCCGCCCTACCTCGACGCCCACCGCCATGGCCAGTGGCTGGTCGGCCGCTTCCAGTATCGTCACCTTGACGCCTCGACCGCGGGCGGAGGAAGCCACCTCGCTGCCGATGAAACCCGCCCCCACGACCACCAAGTGGTCGGACACCTCCAGAGCGGACCGGATGTCGACGGCGTCATCGACGGTGCGCATAACATGCACGCCGGGGACCGTTTCCGTACCGGGAAGCCGCCGGGGACGGGCCCCGGTGGCGATCACCGCCGCGTCGTATTCGATCTTCTGTCCGTTGGCCAGAGTGACGATGCGGGCCTCCCCGTCAAGCGCGACCGCCGCCGAACCGAGGAATAGGTCGATGCCTTGGTCCTCAAAAAACTCAGGAGTACGGAAGTAGGTGTCGGCCGGTTGCTTGTCTCCGACCAGAACCTCTTTGGAAAGAGGTGGACGGTCGTAGGGAAGGTGGGGCTCATCACCTATCAGAACTATGCGACCGTCGAACTTCGACCTGCGCAACGCGGAGGCGGCCCGCAGGCCTCCGAGCGAGGCGCCGACGATGGCTACGGTCGGCGCAGTGGACACTCGCAGGTCACCCTCCGGCCGCCAACTCGATCTTGCCGTCCGCGAACTCCATCAGCCAGCGCCGGTAGATGACGGTTCCGAGATCAGCCGCCTTCACATGCATCTCGGCGGTGAGTTCCACGGGAAGTTCCTCTGGGCGCTGGGACTCGACCACCGGACGGTCCTGGTCGAGGATCACATGTTGCATGGCGCGAAACTCCTCGTCCTTGTCGTACGCGTAGTTCCTGGCGACGAAGGTGAAGCAGCGGGTACGCTTACGGCTCACCGGCGCCACCGCCACGAAGAGGATAAAACTCTCATCGGGACCGGCGGAGCTGTCAAGCCACATGGCATTGGGCATGAACACCCGGTAGTGCTTCCAGGCGTCATAGGTATCGCCCTCGCCCGAGACCATCGAGTTCTTAGGGTTATCCGTGTATTCGAGAAACGGACCGGCTGTTATGCGGATCTCACCCCCGACACGTTCCGCCTCGTAGTCGGCGATCACCGCGTTGTCCCTGTCGCCGAGGATGCCGTGATGCACATGCGCGAAGTGCGAGAAATCGAAGTAGTTCTCCAGCCGCCTCCCCACCGAGCAGTTCCATTCGTAGGGTTCCCACCGGAGGATCCGGTAATCGGGATTATCCAGTTCGGGCAGGACAGCGGGGGGGAAAACGGGTGGTTCGTCCGCCAGACAGGTCCACACCAGACCTCCTGATTCGATGGCCGGGTATACGGGGAGTTGGGCCTTGAGCTTGCCGTTCAACTCGGGACGGGCGGGAATATCGACTACCGTTCCCTCCTTGTCGTACGCCCAACCGTGATAGGCGCACCGCAGGTAGCAGCCGTCGATACGACCCAGCGACAAGGCCGATCCTCGATGCCGGCAGATGTCGTCGAAGACATAGGGTTGCCCGTCAAGACGCGCTACCGCCAGCCTGGTGTCGAACAGGGTCACCTGATGAGGCTTGTCCACCAAGTCGTCCGAGAAGGCGACCGGTTGCCAGAACCGTCGGAGTTGTTCATAGAGGCGGGCTTCTCCCGCCACATCGAGTTGCGTGTTGCCCTGCTTCACGACTGCCTCCCTCAGCTATCGGTTGACACGACCCGGTTCGAACCGTTTACTACCTGGTCAATCGTGAACCGTTATGGCCTCAACCGGACAGCATATCTCGGCGTTGACCGCATCGTCCACCAGGTGGGCGGGTACGTCCGGTTGCAGCACAATGATCTCGCTGCTGTCGTCGGCGACCCGGAACAGATCCGGCGCCACGGATGCGCACATTCCGGAAACTATGCATGTCCCATGATCGAGTTCGATGGTGGCCACTCCGGTCCCTCCCACTTTGGAACGGGTACTTCTCTACCGGATTATAATTCACATCAAAGAAATAGCCAGAGCTACCCGTACTTTTGCCCCGGTTTCTATACAGGGGTTTGCATGGACGGGACGATGGGGAAGCCCTTGGGGAGTTTCCCGACCTGGAAGTCTGGCCGCTCGTTATGCTCAGACTGAACGGGCGTGATATTCACCCGCAGGGTGATCGCAGGACACGCCACGAAGGTGGGCTTGACGCGGTCCTTTCCAGATCGATCTGTCCAGGGCATGAGAAATCGGGGTCAATATAGTTCCACCTTGCCGTTGGCGATATCCAATAACCACTTGCGGTACTCGAGAGTACCGAGATCAGCGCCCTTGACGTGCATCTCGGCGGCCAGGTCCGCAGGGAGTTCTTCCGGCCGCTGAGATTCGACGATCGGGCGATCCTGATCGGTAACCATCTGGGCGAAGGCTCGGAAATCGTCGTCGCTGCCCGGGTAGTTGCGCCCCACATAGGTGAAGCACCTGGTCCGTTTGCGACTCACCGGCGCCACCGCCACCCACAGTACATAGTCCTCCACCGGACCGGCTGCGCTGTTGAGCTTCATGGCGTTCGGCAGAAAGACGCGATAGCGCTTCCAGGCATCGTACGTCTCGCCCGAGCCGGACTCGGGATTGTTCTTGACGTTGTCGGTGAACTCCACGAACGGACCGGCTATGAATCGCAGTTCCCCGCCCACCCGATCCACGTCGTAGTCCTCGATGCGAGGCCGGCTGCTGTCGCCCAGTATCCCGTCGTGTACCCAGGCAAAATGAGAGAAGTCGAAGTAGTTCTCCAGGCGCCGGGGAACCGAACAGTTCCACTCGTAGATGTCGAGGTGGAGAAACGTGTAGCTGGAGTCGTTGATCTCGGGGACGGCCGGAACCGGGAACCTGGGATCGCCGAGGGTGGTCCATACCAGACCGGAGGCCTCCGCAGTCGGATAGGACGGAACACGCACGTTGCGGAAAGCCGGCGATAGTTCCTCGCGAGCCGGAACCCGGGTGACCCGGCCCTCGGCGTCGTAGGTCCATCCATGGTAGGGGCAGCGGAGCTCGCACCCGTCGATAACCTTACCGAGGGACAGGGCGGAGCCGCGATGACGGCACAGATCCTCGAACACTCTCGGAGCGCCGGCGAGTCGCACCACCACCAACTGCTCGTCGAACAGCGTGAACGCCTGCGGATCGTCCTTGAGGTCGTCGGAGTATGCGATCGGGAACCAGAAGTTCTCGCGCATCCGGTCATAGAGCCGGTCCTCGGCTGCTATGTCCAGGTAGTCGCTAACTGCTGACCGCGCCGTCTTCATTCGGAACCGCCTTCTCCTGGTAAACCCTTACTGTGACGGGGTTGAACCCGGTGGACGGGTCTCCACTCCCCATGTAGAACACACCGCCTGTACGATGTTCTGGTAGCCCGTGCAGCGGCATAGGTTTCCCGAGAGCAGTTCCACCACCTGTTCGGGCCTCCGATACTCGTCCGGGTCGACGCTTTCCAGCGTCATCAGGAATCCGGCGGTGCAGAACCCGCACTGCATGGCATGGTTCTCGTGAAAGGCCTGCTGCATCGGGGTGAGTTCTCCACCGGACGCGAGGTCCTCGACGGTCCTGATGGAGCTTCCGTCCGCCTGGACGGCCAAGGTGGAGCACGACCGGATGGCGTCTCCGTCAACGATCACCGTACACGCCCCGCAGTAGCCGTGCTCGCACCCTACATGGGTGCCGGTGAGCCCGACCACATCGCGGATGTAGTCGGAGAGCAGGAGTCGAGCCGGTACCCGATGGGCTACCTGCGTCCCGTTGATGGTGAGTGATACGTCAACCTCGCCGGATCCCGGGTTGGAAACCATCTTCATCCCCTTCCTGGTCCTGGTTCTTCATGCCCCATACGCACCGAACCTGCAAGGCCGTGGTCAAGTCCGGTTTTGCGGCCCTCTCGAGGATCACCCCTGTGAGTGACTGTAAGTGAAGCGTCACGCCCGTTCCGGGTAAGGTTACCAGCAGCTGTTCTCCCGGTTCGGGGGGGTTCATCGGATCTCTCTCGGTTGCCCATGCAAACCTCCGCGTGAACAATTGGGACTAATCCTCGGTGGGCGCCGTCGCGGATCCGGCAATCCGAACCGCCAGCGCGCCCAGCGCCTCCCGACGGTACTCGGCGGTGGCGTGTACGTCGTCCAGCGCACCGTCCGCGTCCTGGTACGCCGCGTCATATAACTCGGATCCATGTTCGCCCCCGTCGAAGCCTACGACCGCCCGTTCGGCGGCCTCCATCCGAGTTGCAACACCGCTCACACCGAAACTCACCATACGGGCGCCGGCGACGGCCCGGTCGACTATCCGGAATGCGGCGGCGATACCGACGATCGCAAAATCCCCCGACCTTCGAGCGATCTCGTCCACCAGGGTCACCGTCCCGGAAGGTTCGGACGGGAAGTGCGCCTCGGTGAGGATCTCATCGGGGGCCAGGTCGGTCCAGAACGGTCCGAGGAAGAAGTCCTCGGCGGCCAGGGTCCTGGTCTCGACGGGTCCGCGGATGGTGAGGGTCGCCGCCGAAGCGATAGCCAAGGCGGGCAATTCCGCGGCCGGATCGGCGTGGGCCAGACTACCGCACACCGTGCCCCGGTTCCTGATCTGGAGGTGACCTACGAAGCGCAACGCCCGTCGCAGGCCGGAAGCGGCGGCGGCCGTCTCGTCGGATCCCATGACCCGGCTCTGGGTGACGCAAGCCCCTATCGTGACTCCATCCGGACCGACTGCCAGTGTCTGGAGGCTTCCCACCCGGCGGATATCTACCAGCAACTCGGGAAGAGCAAGCCGGAAGTTCATGGTGGGGATCAAACTCTGCCCTCCGGCCAGGACCTTGGCGGAGTCCGAGGACGCCAAAGCGTCAACCGCATCGCTTACGGTGGAGGGACGGTAGTAGCTGAACGGGGCGGGTTTCACAAGCCACCTCCGCGGCCGGATGCTTCCCGGATGGCTTGACGGACCGCCGAAGGAGTAACCGGTGTGGCCTTGATCTCCACATCCAAATCGGAAAGGGCGTCCGATACCGCCCCGGCTACCACGGCGGCCGGACCGATCGTGCCTCCTTCGCCGCATCCCTTCACCCCTAGGGGTTGCTCCGGCGCCGGGGTTTCGAAATGGTCGATCCGCATGTTCGGCGCCTCGGAGCAGGTCGGGAAAAGGTACTCCATGAATGACGCAAACCGGGGGCGGGCGTTCTCGGGGTCGTACTGGAAGTGCTCGTACATGGCGCCGGCCACCCCCTGCGCCACTCCTCCATGTATCTGGCCGTCGATAATCATAGGGTTGATCATCGTCCCGCAGTCATGGACCACCACATAGTCCTCGATCTTGAGTTCGCCGGTGCTGATGCGGACGCTCACCACCCCGGCGTGGGCGCCGTTCGACCAGCTGGCCGCCGCGTTCACCTTGCCGTCATCGCCGGGAAGGTGCTGAAGTTCGGGAGGTTCGAAGTAGCCGGACATCTCTAGTCCGGGTTCCAGACCCGCGGGTAGGTCAACGGTACGCACCCAGGCGGCTGTCGCCACCCGGGACCAGCTAACCGAAGGAGACTCGCTGCCCATAACATGGAATCGGCCATCGGACAGCACGATATCGTCGGCCGCCGCCTCCAGCATGTGGGAGGCGATCTCCTGCGCCTTGGTGATTACCCTGTCGGCGGCCATAAGGATCGACCCGCTCATCACGATGGCTGAGCGGCTGCCCCACGCCCCGAGCCCGTAGGGCGCCCGGTCCGTATCGCCCATGACGACGGTGACATCGTCGGGGTCCAGACCGAGGGCGTCGGCAGCCAACTGGGCGGCGGTCGTCTCGGTGCCCTGGCCCAGAGCGGTCGTACCCAGGCCTACCCGGGCCGAGCCGTCCGGGTCCACCCGCACCGTCGCCGAGTCGTAACCGGCCCAGTGCCCGGTGGTCAGGTGGTAGGTAGGCGTAGTGGGCTCCACATAGTTGGTGTAGCCCACCCCTACCCGGATATCGGGATCGTCTCGATACCCGGCCCGGACTCGTTCGAGGGAAGGGCCGATCATCTCCAACGCCCGTTCGAAGCTCCGGGCGTGGGAGCCGGAATCGATCCGACCGCCGCCGTGCATCTCGTACGGCATCTGATCCTCTTGCAGGACCATGCGACGGCGTATCTCTACCCGGTCAGTCCCGGTGAGACGGGCCACCCGGTCGATGATGTTCTCCATTACGAACAAACCTTCAGGCACGCCGAACCCCCGGTAGGCCCCGCTGGGGGTCTTGTTGGTGACCACGCAGAAGTGGTGAACCTCCATGTTCGGCAAGTCGTAGCCTCCGGTCAGGCATCCGCCGGTGACGAACACGGTGGCGGTCCCCGGCATGAATATCTCGCCTGAGCCCACATCGCAGTAGGCCTTGCACCGGATAGCCCGGATCGTGCCGTCGTCGTCGTAAGCCACATCCACCTCATGGCGCTGGTCTCGGGCGTGAACCGCAGAGGTAAGGTTCTCGAATCGATCCTCCAACCAGCGTACCGGTCGCCCGATCCTGCGGGCGATCCACGGGATTACCACATCCTCGGGGTATTGATGGTCTTGGTGCCGAAGCCTCCTCCCATGGCGGGGGTAATGACCCTGATCCGGGGCTCCGGGATACCGGTCATCTCGGCAAGGGTGCTACGCACGATGTGGGGGCTCTGGGTGGAGGACCAGATCGTCAGTTGACCGTCGATCTCATCGGCTACCACCCCCCGGCACTCGAGCGGCAGCCCGGTCTGGCGCTGGCTCACATAGGTGTCGCTGAAGGTGTGATCCGCCTCCTCGAAGGCCTTACGAACCTCGGGATTGTCGGCGGGAAAGTTGACCAGGAAGTTGTCCGGCCAATCATCGTACAGGCGAGGCGCATCCTCGGCGAGCGCCTGGTCGAGATCGGCCACCGTCGGGAGCGGATCGAACTCGGTGTGGGAGGCCACCAGGGTGGCGGCGTCCTCCGCCACATAGCGGTCGACGGCGACCACCGCGGCGTAGGGGGACCCCACATAGCGCACCCGGTCAACGGCGAGGGGTCGTTGGTCGACCGGTTGTATGTAGAGGATCTTGTGAGGGAAGGAGCCTACGTCGGCCAGGTCCGCTCCGGTGAACACCGCGTGGACGCCGGGAAGGGCCAAGGCGGGACCGGTGTCGATCTTGACGATGCGGGCGTGCGCCTCGGGGCTCCGGACGAAGGCGACTTCCAGCATGCCGGGTAGTTTGATATCGCCGATGTAGCGCCCTCGTCCGGTGAGTGGAGACCGATCCTCCCGTCTGGGTATGGCCCTACCGATGTGTGCGGCCCGGTGACGGATCATCGGATTGATGCGCGTGGTCTGGTCTGATGTCATGTCCCGGCCCGACCTCCTATCTCGCCCGGCCCTTGGAAGGCGCCTGTCCACCTTGGATTATTGATACAATCTAACACATCGGCGTCCCGGTTTGCCGACGAATCGACGGCGCCTTTCGGACGGCGGCCCGCCTGATAGACCGGGGCGCGGGATCAGCGTTCACCCCGGTGGTATGGAATGGTCAGGGAGAGCGGGACATTCGAACGGCTGCGGTTGAAGACCAGCGCCACGATAGTCAACACGAACGGGAGAGCCAGCAACAGCTGGTAGGGAAGCTCGACATCGCTGGCCTGGAGGGACAGCTGGGTGGCTTCCAGGAACCCGAAGAGAAGTGATCCGACCAGCACCCAGGTCGCCCGCCAGTTGCCGAAGATCACGATCGCCAGCGCGATCCACCCGCGGCCCGAGATGATATCGGGGAAGAAGAGGCCGGTCGAACCGAGGGACAGGAAGGA
This sequence comes from uncultured Acidimicrobiia bacterium, assembly GCA_964516495.1. Classification (GTDB taxonomy): domain Bacteria; phylum Actinomycetota; class Acidimicrobiia; order Spongiisociales; family Spongiisociaceae; genus JAPPFW01. Next base: position 11,836 of record CAZEZF010000072.1, read on the forward strand.
TCCGGCCAGGCCGGCCATGACGCCTCCGAACACGACCGCCACATACTGGCGGGAGATGATGCCCACCCCGCGCATGTCGCAGGCTTCCGGGTTGTGACCGATGCTGCGTAACTCCAATCCGTACTTGGTGCGATACAGGAAGGCCCAGATCACGGGAACCATGAAGAAAGCAAAGTAGGTCAGCCAGGGAACGGTCAGGGTTTCGACGGTGGGAATCTCGATGCTCCCTCCGGCCTCGTACACCGAGCGGTACCAGAAGAACGCCAGACCGATCCCGAGAATGTTGAGGGCCAGCCCGGCCACCACCTGATTGACCTTGGCGGTGACCGTCATCAGGGCCATTATGAACGAGAGAAACGCTCCGCCGAGCGCCGCCGCCACCAGCCCGAGAAACAGATCACCTGTCTCGTTGGCCACATAGAAGCCTGCGAAGGCCCCCATGGTCATCGTCCCTTCGAGGCTGAGGTTCAGGATCCCGCTGCTCTCGCAGACCAACTCTCCCAACGCGGCCAGAAGGAGGGGGGTGGCGATGCGGAGGGTGGCCAGCAGTATCCCTAGGATGACCGCGCTGGTAAAGAACTCATCCATGTCGCTTGACCTTCCGGATCTTGTAACGGCAGACCACCGCCGCGATGAGAACAAGGGCGAGGGCCGTGCCCTCTATGACGAACACCAAGGCTTTCGGAATGCCGGTCTCGTACTGCATGGCGGTGGACCCGTTCACCAGCGCGCCGAAGGCGATGGCGGCCACTATCACCCCCAGCGGATGGAGACGGGCTACCAGCGCGATGATGATGCCGGTGAAACCTATGCCCTCGGCGATGTCCAGTTGGAGGCGGTGGTGGAGACCCAGCAACTCCCCCGCGCCGGCCATCCCGGCCAACGCGCCCGAAATAGCCATCACCGCCAGCGTCACCGTCCCGACCTTGATGCCCTTGTAGCGGGCGGCTGTCACGTTGGCGCCCACGCCGCGGATCTCGTATCCGAGGGTGGTACGCCTGATTATGTAGTGAACCACCACCGCCGCCAGCAAGGCCACGGCGAAACCCCAGTGCAGCCGGCTGTCCGAGAAGAACCGCGGCAGGAAGCTGTTGTCGGTCATCCGCTCGGTCTGGTAGTAGAAGGTGTTGGGAGATTGCCAGGGTCCGGCCAGCAGGTAGGAGAGTATGTACAGGATCACAAAATTGAGCATGACCGTTGTCAGGATCTCATTGGTCTGATACCGGACCAGGAGCCCGCCGGCCACCGATGCCCAAATCGCCCCCGCCAGGGCGGCGGCGGCGAACATCGCGACGAAGAAAAGCGGCCCCGGCAGTCCTCCCATCGTGTCGTAGACAAACCAGGTTCCGATGGCGCCCGCAAAGAACTGGCCCTCCGCCCCGATATTCCATACCCCTGCCCGGAAAGCGATAGCGGCCGCCAGTCCGGTGAGGATCAGGGGAGTCGCCTGGACCAGGGTCTCGAGCGCCGCCTCCCTATTGCCGAAAGAACCGTTGTAGAGGGCTGCGAACGACTCGGCCGGACTCCTCCCGGTAATGCGGACCAGGATCGCGATTATGACCACCGCTACAACCAGGGCTGCCAGGAGAGCGACCAACTCGTGCCACGGACGGGTGGCCAATCGCTTCTCGAACCGCCACGCGCCCGGAGCTAAGAGCATTGAAAGCGGATCCCGGCGCCGGTCCTTCGGGGTTCGCGATTCCGGTGGGGCGGGGGCAGTCACAATGGGACGTCCGAGTCGGCGCCGGCCATGCTGAGACCGATGCTCTCGAGATCGGTCATTTCCGGCGTGGTCACGGCCACAATACGACCGTCGTAGATCACCGCGATGCGGTCCGAAAGCTGGAAGATCTCGTCGAGGTCCTCGGACATCAGCAACACTCCCGCGCCGCGGTCCCTTTCCTCCACCAGCCGCCTTCTCACATACTCGCCGGCCGAGATGTCCAAACCACGAGTAGGTTGGTGGGCCACCAGCAGCTTCGGCTTCCCCGACAACTCACGAGCCATGATGATCTTCTGCAGGTTACCCCCGGACAGGGTGCGGGTCGGGTGGGAGGCGGACGGGGTTTTGATATCGAATCCCTCTATCGACTCGGCGGCGAAGTCGTCGATGGCGCCGCGGTTCAGCACACCGTTTCGGGCGAAGGGCGCTGAACGGTGACGGCCCAGCACCAAGTTTTCCTTGACTTTGAAGTCCATCAGCAGGCCCTGGGCGATCCGGTCGGCGGGAACGCTCGCCACACCCAGAGCGGCGATCCTGTTGGCCGACAGATCGTCGATCTCAACCCCATCGATCCTGATGGTTCCACCGGACGGCTTCTCAACCCCTACCAGAGCATCGAAGAGGGCGTTCTGACCGTTGCCCGAAACACCGGCAAGGCCTACGATCTCCCCGGCGCGAACCTCGATCGAGAGTCCCTTCAACGATCCCCTGCCCGTGACGCTCTCCACATGGATCTCCTCGACCTCGAGTATCGAAGGACCCGGTTGCGTCCGCTCCTTATCCACCTGGAACAGCACCTCGCGACCGACCATCATGCGGGCCAACTCCCGGATGTCGGTGTCGGCGGTGTCTACCGTTCCCACCACCGCGCCCCGGCGAAGCACCGTCACCCGGTCGGATAGTTCCATCACCTCTTTGAGCTTGTGGGTGATGAGGATGATGGTCAGCCCCTCTTCCCGCATCCGCCGAAGGATCCGGAATAGTTCCTGCACTCCCTGCGGGGTAAGAACCGCGGTCGGTTCGTCAAGGATGAGTACCTCGACACCGAAGTAGAGCGTCTTGAATATCTCGACCCATTGCTGCTCGCCGACGGACAGACGACCCACTTCGGCATCGGGGTCTATAACCACATCGTAGTTTTCGAAGAACCTACCTAACCTCCTCCTCACCTCGGAGAGATCAAGCCACTGGCGGGCCCCGGTTCCGATAACGACGTTCTCGACCACCGACATCGGCGGAACCAACTCGAAGTGCTGGTGCACCATCCCGATGCCTGCTTCGATGGCGTCGCGGGGAGTGTGCAGGTCAAGAGGATCTCCGTTGAGCCTTACCTGGCCCTCATCCGGACGATACACGCCGTACAGTACGTCGGCCAGGGTGGTCTTGCCGGCGCCGTTCTCACCCAGCAGGCAATGTATCTCGCCGCGTCGGATGTCGATGCTGACCGCGTCATTGGCGACCACCCCCGGGAAACGCTTGGTAATCCGATCCACGGACAGGATCGTTTCACTCACGCTCGAACGCCTCCCCGAGATGGTCCGCTCTCTCCCGTCTCTCTACTCTATCGGATCGGTCACCAGGGGGATTACCAGTTCACCGCTCAGAATCGCCTCTTGCGCCTCCTCGACGGCCGCTACCACTTCGGCGGGGAGATCGGGATTCAACGCTCCCAGACTCGAGCCGCCGTCAAGCATCGACTGGTAGACGATCCGCTCCATCGGCGCGTCATAGGGAACGCCTTCGGTTACATGTGCGTACCAGGCGTCGATCACATCGAGGAATGCCGTGTCCCAGCGGGCCACCGCGCTGGTAAGAACCACATCCGACATCCCGAGTTGATCGGTGAAGTGGCCGAAGCCCCAGGCGTCGCCCGCCTCTTCGATGGCCGCGAACGGACCGAAGCGCTCGGCGTAGATCATGTCGGACCCGGCTGCTATCTGGGCCGCGGCCGCTTCCTGGGCGGTGGCCGGGTCGAACCAACTCTCGATATAGGCGACCTCGGCGGTGATGTCCGGGTTGACCGACTTGGCGCCGTCGATGAAGGCGTGTAGCGGACCGTTGACGTTGGGGAACGGGAAGGCGGCCACTCCGCTGATCTGGTTGGTCTCGGTCATCATCCCGGCGATGATCCCGGCCAGGTAGGCAGGCTCGTGGATGAACACATCCAGCCAGTACCCGTTTCCGCCCAGCGGGTCATTGCCGGAGCCAGAGTAGGCGAACACGGTGTCGGGATACTCATCCTTAACGGCGGCGACCGCATCGGAATAGGTGCTGTGGGCGAGGATAACCTCGTATTCGCCCGTCTGGGCGAGGTCCCTGATAACTCGCTCACCGTCCGCATATGCGATCTCTTCGATTATCTCCAGATTGATCGTGAGATCGTACGGGTTGTCATCCGCCAACCTGTCGATGCTGTCGATCATGGTGGCGTACCAACCCTCTTCCTTGGTGCCCAGCAGGATCATGGCGACATCCAACTGGGTAGGCGCCATCATCTCTTCTTCCGGCTCGTCCATGGCGGCTTCTGTCGTGGCCGGTGCTGCCGTCGTGGCGGGCGCCGCGGTTGTGGTCGGCGCCGCTGTGGTCTCCGCCGGTTCATCCTCACCGCACGCCGCGGCGACCATGACGAGCGCCAAGAGCATCGACATAAAGGCGAACAGTCGGCTATTCCTTGTGTACTTCATGCTCGGCTCCTCCTCATGAGTAAGCTCTGCCGGGATCGGTCGGCTACTACAGATCAAACCCGATTCCTGCACTATGCTTTCCGGGTATCCGGACCTTGACCGGAACATTAGCAAGACCATCCCATCTTCGATAGCAAGACCATCCCATCTTCGATAACTGCACCTACGAACTCGACAGCACCGGCTTGCCGAGAATCCGGTAGGGGGGCCACCATCGGGTCATGCCGAGATCGTCCACGATGACGTTGGCTGCGTTGTAACCCGGGCCGAAGTGGATCGAACCGCCCGGATGGCAGGCCGAGCCGCACATGTAGAGACCTTCGATGGGGGTGCGGTAACCGGCGGCCTCAGGGAAGGGCCGGTTGATACCCCACTGGTCGTTGGTGTAAGCGCCCTGGCGGCATCCTCCACCCACCATGTTGATGATCCGGTTCCGGATGTCGTCGGGCGTATACGCGTATGTGGCCAGCATGTTGTCCCTGGTGAGGTTGGGCGCGTACTCGGCCCAGCGGGCCCGCATCCGCTCCAGGAGTTCATCCTTGATGTCGTCGTAGGTCTTGGCGCCGTTCTCCAGCTTGTCGGCGGGGGGACCGAATTGCCAGAACAGGAGGGTGTGGCGGCCCTCGGGTGCGTAGGAAGGGTCGATCACGGTGTGGCAACAGGCGTCGCCGCCCAGCGCCGAGGGGATATGACCGTTGCCGATCTCCTCCCAGTGCCGATCGAGCTCCTCGAGGGTGTTGACCCCGAAGAAGATGGCCAGCCCCTTGTTGGCCTCCTCCGAGTACTTGAGGGAATAGTCGGGCGCCACGGCTGACGCGGCATGGAATCCGAACAGGGCCGTGTGGTACTCGATCTCCCAGTCGCGGCAGCGCTGGGCGATGTCGGGGGTGAGGTGCTCCTCCCCCACCATCTGCAAGAAGGTGGCCGGCGGGTCGACCGCCGAGGCCACGAACTTCTCGGCGTGGAAGGTCCGCCCGTCCGAGGTGCGGACGCCCACCGCCCGGCCGCCCTCGACGATGATCTTCTCCACATGGGAACCGGTGAGGATGATCCCTCCGTTGGCGTGGAAGAACGCCGCCAGCGAGTGGGCGATCTGGGTGGTGCCGTGCCGGACGATGCTCAAGCGGGGCGAGGCCGCGTAGCGCATGAAGAAGTCCCCGACTCCGGTGGCGAAGTCGGGCATGCCCCGCACGCAGGCGTTCATGGCGATCCAGGTCTTGAGGCGGTCGCTCTCGTAGAGATAGTCGAGCACCTCCCGGCCGCTCATATCGCACATCTTCTGGTACTCGGCCCGGTCCTCGCCTTCGAGCCCGACTCCCCGCTCGGGGGTGGGTTTGGGCGGGGCGTAGAACTCCTCCTCCACCTTGGTCAGGAACCGGTGGTAGACATCCTCCATCGCGTCGAGGTCGGCCTTGGGGATCACGTCCTTGAACTGGCGGTAGGTGCGCTGCGGATCGTCCGTGTAGGTCAGCAACTCGGCGCCGTCCTCGAACAGGTAGGCCCGCTCCACCTCGCCCCGCATCAACTCGAGGCCGTAGCGGTGCAGCTCGAAGTCCTGGTGGGGAGGCCCGTAGGACCAGATGAAGTTGGCGTGCAGGTTGTGGTAGAAGCCGGGCTTGGTGACCTCCTCGGTGATGGTCGCCCCACCGTAGGCCATCCGCCGCTCGAGGACCAGAACGCGCAGGCCCTGCCGCGCCATGTAGCCGCCGAGGGTCAGGCCGTTGTAACCGCCGCCAACGATGATCCCGTCAAAGGTTCCATCCGCCACGCCTTGCCTCCTTGCTTAGAAACTCGCGTTCGATATTGGTAGAATCTATATTGGCTGTCAAGGTCTGTCGCCGAGGGTACGCGCCAACCGGTTTGGTAGCTAGCCCTGATTCTTCATGCCCCGGACACACCGAACCTGACAAGGCCATGTCAAGTCCACTTTCATGGGGCGTCCCGGCGTTCACCTTCGGATGAAAGGTGATACCCCGGCCAGTAGAGGCCACCAAACAGCTATCGTCCCAGGTCA
>CAZEZF010000073.1:0-17993 GCA_964516495.1 uncultured Acidimicrobiia bacterium
CTTGCATGCATTAGGCGCGCCGCCAGCGTTCGTCCTGAGCCAGGATCAAACTCTCCAACGTCAGTTCTTCGGCCGGTTCCCAAACCTGACCATGACAAATCAGGCTGCAATCCGGACAAATTCTGTCAATGTTTTTGAGGACGAGTGGAGTAGTCGGCGACCTCCGGTCACCGGCCATCCGCCTCATCCGTAGTTCGATCCCTGGTCGCCGCATTGGTTTTCGGCGACCGGGAGTACATTCCTCCGGCGTTCCGGATAAATCCGGAAGCCTTGGAATGGACATTCGGCTTTTGACACGCTGTTCAGTTGTCAAGGAGCCTCCACCGCAGGCCCTGCGGTCTAGCGTCTTTCAGATGATCGACTTCCACTTGAGGACTGTAAATCCCCGGTTGGTGACCCGACCATTGACGAGCTAGCCGACTAACCTTAACAAGGTCCCCATTCCACTGCAACTCGACCGGGATCAGGACCCCGGGTAGTCATCTGCTTCCGAATCACCCGCCCAGATGGCAAGCCGTAACTCGCTGTCGTCGATCATCGTGTAGTCAGGGTATCGTCCCGACAGGTCTCGGCTCTCGTCAAGGATGATGGGTACCCCGTCGCCTCGGCGCTCCATCATGTACCTCCGGGCAAGACCATCGTCCGGCACGGGACACCGGGCGAGTAGTGAAACGATGAGTTCGTTACGGCAATACTGTCTATCGACCATACTGTCGATAGACAGGGTGTTGGCGAGCGCCCCGGGCACATAAAGTTCGATCCGGTCTCTGAACATATGCAGACGAATCCGTGCCCCGGCCATCGAGTAGTCTCGATGGGCAACCGCATTCACCAAGGCCTCGAACACCGCTCGGTCACTGTATTGAGGCCGCTCGACCCGTCCGATCTCCTTCCTGGCGCCGACGGACATATTCCTTCGCACGAAATGCAACGCCGCCGAGACCTGGCTGTCGAGCGGACCGGACAGATCGGCGGCGTCCCGCTGGTAGTTGATGTCCCGTCGCTCGCCGGCATAGCTCACGGCTTGGATGTACGCATGAGGAAGCCACTGTCCCGGAGACCTGGTACACATGAGCACGCCCGCCACGGTCAGGCATGTGGCGCCCTGGTCGTTGCGGGCTGCAAGTCCGACGCCGCGCAGATCTTGCTCACTCATACCCCTGTGCCGGCGGAGAAATTTGGCTGCAAGCTCCGGGTCAAGGTTCTCCGGTCCGCTCCCGGGTACGACGGACTCGTCGAACCTGATCAGCCTGGTCTGGCTACGTTCCTGGAGGAGGCGAGCCAAGACCTGCGGCTGCAGTTTCCGTGTGGAACTCCCTATCCTTTGGTAGTAACCACCCGGACTCTGATGGACGAACAGGCTACGAGGCACATCAACGCGCAGTACAGGCACCAGGGCGCCTGTTACACCAGACAGTTCGAGGCGACGGATCGTGGCGTTGAGTGACGGGTCCAGCGAGTCAAGGCATATCTCCGCCATCCACTGCTCCACAATGTCCAGCCGGTCAAGGGGAATACCCAGTACTTCGCGTGTCTTGTCATCAACACCGAGAACGATCGTGCCGCCCGTGCTGTTCGCCATCCCGGCCACCATGTCGGCCATCGCCGTCTGTCGAGGCCCGACGACCCTGGAGCCTTTCAACAGTGGTCGTTTCAACTCCAAGGATGAGTCTTCGCCCAAACGGATCCTTCTCTCCAGGTCACGATTGGCGGACATGCGCAGTCACATCACTGGCGGCATAATCCGCCGGTATCGGCTCTCGAAAGCCTCCTCGCCGCCTTCCATAACCCGACATACCTCGGCTCGTACCTTGCTCTCCTGCAGGCCACCCATAGAATTGACATGGCTCTGGCCTCCGCCCGAACTCAAAGATATCACCAACTCGGCGTCTCCATGCACGACGATGTTGGGATTGTGAGTGACAATGATGATCTGACGAGCCTGCTTGGTCTGACGCAGGCTGGTCACCAAGAGGTCGTAGATCAGGGTGTTGTCCAAGTCGTCCTCGGGCTGGTCAAGAATGATCGGCTCGGTTCCGTATCCCAAGACGAACGCCAGCAACGCGGCGGTTTGTTGCCCCGGTGAACCCTGCTCAAGGGACCGCCAACCTGATTTCGGGTGGTCGCGAAAGCTGACCGTCACTTTGTCTTCCGGAAGGTACAAGGCGATCCGGTCCAGCCTCTCGGGTTCAGTGCTCTGAAGCTTGTTGACGAAACGCGCGTCGCGAGTACTCCAGCCGGCGGGACCACCTTCCAACACTGCCACCATATGTTCGACCGCCCGATCCAACCGGCGCCAGTCCCACCCCCTGGCTTCGGAAGGTGCCATCATGTCGGCCAGAGCCGTGCGATCTCTCTCAAACCCATCCGTTCCGAGCTGGTCACCAAGATGTTCGACAAGGTCGGCAGTGTCACCGAATGCTCGTACCTCTACCCTTATGGTGTCGCTGGAAGTGGCACAAGCGAAGCGGCGGCGCCTATCGCTCAATTCCCGGCGGACGTTCCGGTATTCAGATAGAACTTCAGCCGCTTCCTTTTCGAGTTCTTTGACACGAACTTCGGCTTCGATCAAACCTTCGATCTCTTGCCGCAGACGGTTCTCATGTGCGAGGAGTAGCGAATACTCATTCGGGTCGGAGATTCCCTCCACGGCGAGCTCGGTCTTGACCCTCTCGAACTCTTGATAGCTGGCGTCCAGACTGTCTTTCCACTGCAAGGCGTCCGGACCCGACCTTAGGACATCAAAGTCTCGCCGAGCCTTCCGCAAGACCCTGCGTAAATCGGATTGCGCACTTTCGACCGACTGCACCAGCAAGGTGTACAGGCGTCTCAACTGCTGATCGTCCTTGTGATTGACCTCCCTAACGTCTAGATCGGCTACCAGCAGTTCATCGACACTCCGCTCAACGGCATCCAGCGTTTCTTCGGTGGACTCGAGCATCGTATCCCAGGTCCGCTGAGAACTGCGCCGACGCCGGTAGTCATTGAGCGTCTGAGCCTGTCCGCCTTCCTCGAGAACCTTGAGCTTCCGTCGCACGTCAGCCAGTGCCGCTGTGCGGTTAGGTCGCTCCCGCGCCTTGCGCGCTTCCGCGCGCTCTCCTGCGCGGAGAGCGAGGTACCGATCACTCAGTCGATTCAAGCGACGACGAAGGTCAGCGCCCCCCACCTCCGGGCTATCGTCGATAACGGAGAGGAGGGCCTTAGGGTTCTGAGCTATCGCGAACAGTTGCTTCTGGCTGTAGATACGGGCGGGGAAGAGCTCGCGGATGTCTCCCTCTTCCGCCAGGGAAGCATCACCGTCAATCAACGTTATCGGATGAGCGGATCCATCTTGACTCCAAGCCAGACTGAACCGGGCGCCGCTCTTACGGTAAACGATCTCAATCTGTGTACTCCGGTCAAGCAGACCTTCTAAGCCACGCCGGGATGGTACCCGCATACGACGGTCGAATACCCTACGCAAGTTACCGCCATCGCCGATTCCTGCACCGTCCAGTTCACCCTCCCTTCGCAGGGTCTTCCGAAAGAAATCCACCAGCGTGGACTTGCCGGTACCTCGCCCTCCGATTATTACATTGAGCCACGGATTCAAATCTATCCGGATCGGTGACGAACGTCCCATGTGCCTGGCCGTATCGACTACAACACTTTCGATGACCAGGGCGGCCCGCCGCTCGTTAGGATCAAGCTCGTCACCACCGGTGGCCTTATGTAAGGAGCCGGCCCCGTCCAGAAGCGCCAACCGGAGGCCGTCTATGTCCGGGCGGGTCATCTTGACCCATGTGAATCGTCGTCCTAACTCATCAAGACTGTGGCTGTCCGACGAATGGAGTTCCGGTATCCGGCGTCCGATCTCAGGAAGGCTCCCGTCCAGCCACCTCCGGTCGATATCCAGATCAGGGTCTACTTGCACCGCCGCCAGTCGGCTGTTGCGAAGCTCGGCGATCCTCTGTTCGCCCGTGTGATCGAGCAATCCACGCTGCCCGTTCACATGTGCCCCGACAACTAGCACATCATCTCCGCACTCTTTGAGAATCTGCTCGACACTCAGTGAAGACCGACCCTCCAGCGTGCCCCGAAGCTCTATCGGGATCTCCAACCTGGAAAGCAGATCCTCAACATGGTTTGCGGTCCGGACCGGATCCATCAACAGCAACAGGTGACAACCGTCGGAGGCGGTAAGTTCGACACCGGGGAACAACACAGGCGCATTCTCTACATGGGCAGCCACCTTCTGTAAGGGTTCGATTCCAGCGGCCGTGTTGTGATCGGTTACCGCAACGGCATGGAGACCTGCGTCGCGGGCGGCTTCTACCCATCCAATCCAGTCAGGAGAGGTTGACGCCGGTCCGGTCCGGAAGTCGTAGGATTTCGGAGAGTGGCAGTGCAGGTCAACACGCCACCACCGCGATCCGGGCCAATCCCATGATGCGCTCACCTACCAAATCCCTCCTCATCTCGATCAAGATGCCCATGCCGTGCGGGTGGCCTTTGCAACTGATCCAACCGCGCCGAGTCGGATTGCTCAGAAACAATGATAATAACCGGTCACTCGAAACTTGGGCCGTTGCTGGTGACTGCCCAACGTGGTATGACGGAGCAATGACTGGGTTAGAGCACATTGACGACGCGTCTGTAACCGGTATAGTAGCCCTTGCCTTCCGGTGATGTTCTGGGTGGACGTCGTAGACCCCGGAGCGCCAGTCCGAGGATCGGTCCGGATCGTCTAGGACGGGAGCCGGGGGTTACGCATCTGCGAGTGTTCCTCCGCCGGGTGCCGTGTCTCCACGACGGTGTGATAGCGTGATTGTATGGCCAACACCACACGGACCACCTTCACCGTCGACAAGTCCTTGGTGGAACAAGCCCGCCGACTCAACATTGATGTCTCGGCGGCGGCACGCGAGGGAGTTTTGGCCGCGATTCGCTCCGCCCACCTCCGATCTGATCAGGAGGCATACCGGCGAGAGCCCGAGCAACCGGATCCCTTCTGGGACGAAGCCGAGGCATGGGGCGACGAGTGAGGCGCCAGGAACTTGTGTCCTATGCGTGAAGCGTCCCGACTATTCGCTCCTCAGCCGGACGAAGCGCCGTTTGCCAACGGACACAACCCGGTCATCAGTGTCAGGAATCAGGCGCCCCGCCGGCACCTGCTGTTGGGTCACCTTCTCCCCGTCGATACGGACCGCTCCTTGAGACAGCATGCGCCTACCCTCGCTTCGCGTCGTAACCAAGCCCCAATCGACGAGCAGCGCAGGCAGGTAGATCTCTTCCTCGGGACCGCCGACCGGAGGAGGATGCGTCGGGGTGTCGGGTGGAACCTGCCGCAGCACGAACTGGCGGTCGAAGGCCTTCTCCGCTTCTGCTCCGCATCCAGGCTGGTAGCGATCGACCACCGCTCGGGCCAGACGGCGTTTTTGCTTCCCGGGATGCAGTGTGCCGTCCGCCAGGCCCGCCAGCACTCCGTCAACCTCTTCTTTCGGTAGGCCGGAAGCCAACCTGAACCACTGGGGCATGGCCGTGTCGGGGATGCTCATGGTCTTGCCGAACATGTCTTCGGAACGCTCGGAGATACTGATGTAGTTTCCCAGTGACTGGGACATCTTCTTCTTGCCGTCGGTACCCACGAGTAGGGGCATGGTCAGGACCATCTGAGGGTCTTGGCCGTAGCGTTGCTGCACCTGGCGACCCATCATCAGGTTGAAGAGTTGGTCGCTGCCGCCCAACTCGATATCCGCCTCCACCGCCACCGAGTCGTAGCCTTGGAGAAGCGGGTACATGAACTCCGTCATCGAAATAGGTTTTTGGCCGGCAAAACGCTGGGCGAAGTCATCCCGCTCCAGCATCTGGGCCAGGGTCGTCGACGCCGTGAGTTCCAGCACCTCCCGCATATCGAGCGAGGCAAGCCATTCGGAGTTAGGACGGAGCTCGAGTTTGTCCTCATCAGTAGAGAGTATCTGCCCGAAGTGCCTCTTCACCGAATCGGCAAACGCCTCCACCTGCGCCTTGGTGAGTCGCTTCCTCGTCTCGGATTGCCCGCTCGGGTCACCGACTTGCGCGGTGAAGGTTCCGAGAATGAGAACCGCCTTATGCCCCAAATCCTGGAACTGGCGCAGCTTCCAGAGAACAACCGCCCAGCCGAGCGTCACGACGTTGGCCGTCGGATCAAGGCCGAGTTTGACCCGAAGCTGACGACCCTCCTTCTCACACTCACGCAGGCGGTCGACCAGTTCGCCCTCCGGAAGGAACGTATCGACATCCCGTAGAAGTTCCTTTGCCTGCTGTTCCGGACTCTTGTGACGCACGTTGATCATGATCAGAGATTATAAAGGTCGAGGGCATCCCTGAAGGAGGGCGCAGGAGTGTATCCAACGGTGTCAACGGTTGGTAGACCACCTCAATAGAAGACCGACATCGCCGATGAACTCCTTGTCCAGCTTTCCGATTCCTCCCGGAACAGGATCGCTTCGACAACCTCCGGTATCAGGTAGCTCAAAGGCCGGTCACAGCAAATCGCCATGGTCGATCCACTTCCTTCGTAATACCGATCCGGGGAGTGGCTCTTACAAGTGAAGGATCCGGGGAGGTCGCCGGGACCAGCCGGACCGGACCATCCAGAACCGAGGTTCCATCGTGATCGCCGGTTATCCCGAGCGCCTGGGTGAGTTTGCCCGGTCCGTCGGCGAGATGATCGGTACGTCCCCGGCGCTCGACCACCTTGTCCATCCCTTCGACCACCCGTCCACCTCTGATCAACACGGCCTGCCCTTGCCCGGCGGCGCCTGTGACGACGTTGGCGCACCAATGGATCCCGTAGGACCGGTACACATACAAGGTTCCCGCAGGTCCGAACATCGAAGCGTTGCGGGTTGTCGGGCCGCGAAAGGCATGGGAGGCGGGATCATCTGCGCCCCCGTACGCCTCGACCTCGTTTATCACCAGTGCCACAGGTGTACCGAAGTCGGTCACCAGCATGTGCCCGAGCAGGCGGCGGGCAACCCGATCAACGCAACCCGACAGGTCCGGCGCCGTCACCCGAGCAGTTCTAGCAGGATCGCCTTCATGGAGTGGAGCCGGTTCTCGGCCTGATCGAAGACGCGTGACCGCGGATGATCAACCACCGCGTCGGTTACCTCCTCGCCCCGGTGAGCGGGCAGGCAGTGCAGGAAGATGGCGTCCGGCCGGGCTCGGCGGAACATCGTACGGTCTACCTGATAGCCGGAGAAAGCCTCGGCCCGCCGGGCGGCCTCCGACTCCTGCCCCATCGAGGCCCACACATCGGTGTAAACCACATCGGCGCCTTCCAATGCTCCCGGATCGGGGCTGACCGTCAATCGGTGACTCCCCAGGGCAATATATTCCTGAGCGGGCTCGAAACCCGGAGGGCTAACGATTCGCATCTCGCCGCCCAGCATCAGGATTCCCGCCATCAGGCTGTGGCATACGTTATTGCCGTCCCCGACGTATCCCACCACCACCTCGTCGAGTGGACGGTGCTCGGCAATAGTCTGAAGGTCGGCTATCGCTTGGCAAGGGTGCTCCAGATCGGAGAGAAGGTTCACCACCGGGACATCCGCATACTCCGCTATCTCCACCAACGTGTGATGGTCAAAGACCCGCAACGCCAGCAAATCCAAGTACCGGTCAAGCACCCTGGCCACATCACGAACCGCCTCGCGGGTACCCAACCCCACTTCATCCTGGCCGAGCACGAGCGGGTGGGCGCCCAACTCCCACGCGGCTACCTCGCTCGAGACTCGGGTCCTGGTAGACGGCTTCTCGAAGAAGAGACCTATCATGCATCCCTTCAAGGGCTGATCGCCCCGCCTAGGGTTCCGTTTGAATCGGGCGGCCGATTCCACCAATCGTTCCAGGCCGGCGGTGTCCAGACCGGCGATCTCCAGGAAATCGCTCACGCCCGGCCCCTCAAAACGCCTCCCGCCCGCTCTTCGACCGACCGCGCGATACGTCTCAGGATCGGACCGGCTTCCCGATCCGACAAGGTGCGATCCATGGCTCTCAAAGTGACTCGGACCGCCAGGCTTCGATGGCTGGCGGGGATCGAACCCCCCCGGAACTCGTCGAACATATCCAACGTCTCCAAGTCCTCGCCGGCGGCGGACTCGATAATCTCCATCAGGCGACCGGCAGGTACCGACTCCGAAACCACAAAGGCGAGATCGAACACCAATGGCGGGTAAGCGGACACTTCCTTCAGATGCCAGGAGGAAGAACCGGAAATGAGCGGGTCAAGCATCAACTCGGCGACCGCCACCCGGCCGTCCAGACCATAGGAACGGCCTAGAGAAGGGTGGACCTCACCCACGAGTCCAACCTGGTTCGAACCGTCCGTAATGACGCCGGCCCGGCCGGGATGAAGCATAGGAAGGCGACCCTGCACCACTGTCAACTTGGTTCCGGTTGCCCGGGACAGCAGAGTCAGCAGACCGGTAACGGAGAAGATATTCGTGTCTCCTCCCGCCATCGCTACTCCCAGATGTACGGGTTGATGAGGAATACGCGGATCCTCCGAGTCGGGAACGGAATGGAACACCCTGCCCTTCTCGAACATCCGGACTTCCTTGATACCGCGGGCAACGTTGCGGGATACGGCGCCCAAGAGGCCGGGAAGGAGGGTGGTCCGGAGGATCGCCTCCTCCTCACGTAGCGGGTTCTTCACCCGAATACCCTTCCGGCGAGGATCGTCCGGCGGTAGTCGCAGTGTGTCCAGATCGGCTTGACCGATGAAGCTCAACGTCTGCGCTTCGGTGAGGCCCGCGCCGACCAGGACCTCCTCCAGTCGCCGGGTCGCCGACTGGACCGGCGTCAAACTGCCGTACTTTCCATACCGTACGAGGTCCGGAAACCGATCGAAACCATGGAGCCGGGCAACTTCTTCAGCCAGATCCGCCGGACGGGTGACATCCGAACGATACGTCGGGACCGTGACAGTCGCTTCCCTCCTTTCCGCATCGACCCCGAATCCGAGCCGCCGTAGGAGTTCGAGCGACTCCGAGAAGGAAGGTTCCGGACCGAGGAGTCGGGAAATATCGTGGGCGGTGACTTGGACCTTCCCGGGCTGAGCCGGAACCGGATAGTTGTCGACCGCTCCGGCTCGGGGGACGCCACTCGCGGTAAGGGCGATCAACTCCACCGTCCGAGCGGCGGCGAGTGCCGGAAGATCGGGATCCACCCCCCTTTCAAATCGTGATGAGGCCTCACTGCGGAGACCGATCCGCTGCGATGTAAAGAGGATCGACGCCGGTTCCCAGTTCGCCGCCTCGACCAGAACCCTTGTCGTCTCGGCGGACACTTCGGTTGAAGCCCCGCCCATAACACCGGCCAGAGCGATCGGGCCGGATGGATCGGTGACCAGAATGTCTCCGGACTCCAAAACCCGGGTAGCGCCATCAAGAGTCTGTAGGGTCTCGCCCTCCTCGGCTCGGCGTATGATGAGGCGCCGGTCGGCGATCTTCTCGGCGTCAAAGGTGTGGATAGGCTGGCCTAGTTCCCACATGACGTAGTTGGAGACATCGACCACGTTTGAAATCGGACGCTGGCCGATAGACAGCAAGCGTGTCTGCATCCATAGCGGTGAGGGGCCTACCGTAACCTCATCGATCTGGTGCGCCACGAAGCGCGGGCAAGCCTCCGGATCGACTATCGACACGTCGAACTCGGTCGGCTCGGTCGAGGTTGAGAACTGTGGGCTCACATCCTTGAGAGGAATCCGCCAGTAGGCGGCCAACTCGCGGGCCAGGCCGCGCACGCTCATACAGTCGCCCCGGTTGGGAGTGATGGACACATCCAGGACCTCATCGGACAGGTCAAGAACCTCTTCCAACGGACGTCCCAGGTCATCCGACCCGGCGGCGCCCAACTCATCGAGAACGACAATCCCCTCATGGTCATCACCGAGGCCGAGTTCCCGCGCCGAAGCGATCATCCCGTGCGAAGTCACCCCCCGGATCTTTCGAGCCCCGACCGTGACCGGATGGTCGGTGTCGATCCCTAGCCGGGAACCGACCCGCGCATACGCGATTACCGCCCCCGGCCCGAAGTTCCAGGCGCCGCACACAACATCGTAGGCGGCGCTACCATCGCTAACCCGGCAGAACCGGATCCGGTCGGCGTCGGGGTGAGGCCCCACCTCCTCTACCTGTCCGACCACCACCCCCTCGAAGGATGGTTTGAAGTGGTCTATACCCTCGACCTCATGGCCCAGCGACACGAGTATCCGCTCCAGTTCGCCCGCGTCCCTGGTCGGGAGATCCAGGAACTCGGCAAGCCATTTGACGGGAACCTTCATCTGAACTGCCCCAAGACTCTCAGGTCGTTCTCGTAGAAGTGCCGTATGTCACGAATAGAGTGTTTCACCATCGCCAGGCGTTCAACACCCATACCGAACGCGAAACCGGTCACCTCGGCCGGGTCATACCCGACCGCCTCGAAAACGTTGGGATCGACCATTCCACATCCCAACATCTCCAGCCAGGCGCCGTTGAACCAGACCAACATCTCCGCCGACGGCTCGGTGAACGGAAAGAAGTGCGGAACAAAGCGGGTCTTGGCGGACGGCCCGAAGAACTCCTTGGCGAAGTAGGCCAAAGTTCCCTTCAGGTCACCGAACGTGATATCGGAGTCAACCGCAAGGCCTTCGATCTGGTGGAACACCGGCGAATGGGTTGCGTCCCAGGTGTCGGTCCTGAAGACCCTCCCCGGCACTACCACATACACCGGGGCAGGGTGCTTCTCCATGAACCTCACCTGCATGGGTGAGGTCTGGGTGCGGAGGAGCAGTTCGTCCGGCCCGGACCGCTCCTCCCCGGTGAAGGACTCCACATACATGGTGTCCGACTCGAAACGCGATGGATGGGCAGGCGGGGTATTGAGCGCGTCGAAGTTGTACCAGGCCAACTCCAACTCCGGTCCTTCCGCTACCTGATATCCGATGGACCGGAAAATGTCGCACACATCGTTCATGGTGGAGGTGAGGAGGTGGTGGGTTCCGCGGGATGGCCGACGGTAGGGCAGGGTCAGGTCAACCCTGTCCTGATCCAGGAGCATATCCTCTGCTTCGATTTCCAGAACGGCGCGTCTTTCCGCTATTGCCTCGCCAAGGATGCGGAGTCCCTTGTTGATCGTCTGGCCGGCCTCTTTACGAGACTCGGGAGGAAGCGCGCCGATCCTTCGACGAGATCGGATAATCTCGGAACGCCTGCCCGTTGTCTCCGACTCGACCCTACCGAGTGTCTCGAGATCGGCTGCCGCCGCGATCTGCTCAAGCCCCTCCGCCACGATCCGATCAATCAGCCGAAGGTCCATCATTCCATCTCGCCGGTTACCGACCGGACGACCAGTGCTCACCCTCGGCCGACACCGGCCTTCTCCACGATCTGGCGGAAGGTGTCGGGGTCGTTAACGGCGATATCAGCCAGCATCTTTCGGTCGACCTCGAACTCGACTGCCTTCAGACCCGCTATCAACTGCGAGTACGTGGTCCCGTTCTGTCTCGCCGCCGCGTTTATCCGCGTGATCCATAGCCGCCGGAACTCTCCCTTACGAGCCCGTCGATCCCGGTAGGCATACTGCAACGACTTCATTACCTGTTCGTTGGCGGCCTTGTAGCTACGGCTCTTGGCGCCGCGATAACCCTTCGCCCTCCGCAAGACCTTGCGATGTCTGGCGCGAGCGCTGGAGGTACCTCTTGCACGTGCCATCAGCGGTCCTCCTGGTTCCCTTTATATGCCCAGCAGGCGCTTGGCCCGCTTAGCGTCACCGGAGGATACGTCGGCGTCACCCTTAAGCCGCCGGTAGCTGTCCTTGCCCTTGGCCAGACGTAGGTGACCGCGGTGCGACTGCCGTCGCCTCAGCCGGCCCGAACCGGTGACCTTGAAACGCTTTGCAGCGCCCTTGTGAGTCTTCATCTTCGGCATGTCTCTATCCTTAATCCGTCGTTTTCGATTTAGGTGCGCCCGCCCACAGAACGTCCGGTCGGCTTCTTGACCGGCGCGAAAGCCATGGTGATATTCCGGCCCTCGATCTTGGCGTCCTGTTCTACCCTTGACACTTCCGCCAGGTCATCGCGAAGCCGTTCGAGTATTGTCAAACCGAGCTGCGGACGCGTTGCTTCACGACCTCTCAACCAGACCCTTACCCGGACCCGGTCGCCATTCTCAAGAAACCGTTGCGCTCGGCGGCGTTTGATCTCATAGTCATGATTGCCGATCTTGACACGGAACGAAAGTTCCTTGATTGCGCTGCGCGTCTGCTTCTTGCGCGCCTCCCTCTCTTTGACGGACTGCTCGTACTTGTACTTTCCGTAGTCCATCAGTCTGGCTACCGGAGGCGTGGCCCTGGGTGCAACCTCGACTAAGTCCAAGCCGAGCTGATCAGCCAGCCACCGGGCCTCGCGGATGGGCTTGACACCGACCTGCGAGCCGTCCGGGGCAACGACCCTGACCTCCTTGGCGCGAATCTCATCGTTTACACGTAGGTTGGCGATACAAATCTCCTTTTCTCGGTCGAACCGGCCGCGCCGGTTTGGACCGTTTTGCCTGATGGGGAATGCAGCACCCGGCTGCGTGGCTCAAACCCGTAACGAACATCGGTCTGTCTGCAAGGCCGACAACGATGGGTAAACCGCTACCTCGGCGCACTCGGCGGTCCAAACATCAACAGAACCGAAACCACACTGTGGCCGGGTGGGAAGCAACCGGCTTCCTCTTCCTCGTAAGACCATTATATAGAGGCGCGAATCACATTGGCGGCCCGAAGGTCGGGCCCTGCGGCTAACGCCGTTCGCCCAGGTCCATCAAGTGCCCTAGTTTCGACACCTTGGTACGCAGGTAGGACCGGTTGTGGTCATTCTCCCCGACCACCAGAGGCGCCATCCTGGTGACGCGCACACCGTGGCGGCGAATCCCGGCGCCCTTGGCAGGGTTGTTGGTCAGCAACTGTACACTGTTGACTCCCAGGTCGATCAGGATCTCGGCGCCCACCCCATAATCCCGCCCATCCTTCGGAAACCCCAGGTCAAGATTGGCTTCGACCGTATCGCGACCCCGTTCCTGCAGGGCATATGCGGCTAGTTTGTGCAATAAGCCGATCCCCCGACCCTCATGGCCCCGGATATAGATCACCACGCCTCTCCCATTGGCGCCGATCACCCGGAGCGACTCGTCCAGCTGGAAACCACAATCACACCTCAGGCTTCCGAAGACGTCACCGGTAAGGCACTCGGAATGGATCCTCACCAGCACCTGCTCTTTACCCTCAACATCGCCCTTGAGCAAGGCGACATGGTGGCGGCTGTCGCCTAACGATTCGTAGCCGATCGCCCGGAATTCACCGTGGCGGGTGGGTATCGCCGCCTCGGCCCCCCGCCTTACCAGCCCGGCCGCCTCCGGAACAGCTACGCTCATGTCGATCCGATAACCTGATCCGACAGCTCGGCCGGCTACATCCCGATACCGTTCGTCGTCCCACACCGCTCCACCTTCAAGGACCGGACTCGGAGAGTAGGCGGTGACCGCATCCACCATCTCCGCTTCACGAAGTCGTGATATCAGGGCCTCCTCCTGTACTCCCAGATAAAGGAAGCCCTCCTCCCCCAGCCGCTCGAGGCGGCGCCATATCGATACGGGCGCCCTATGACCGGGATGTAGGTGATCATCCGTCAGCATGAGATCCACTTCCCCGCGCATAGCTCTCGCATCGGCTCGAACGTCCGGATCGGGAAAGTCATCGGGTAGGAAAGCCCTTATATAGGGCCGGCCGGTTCGGCGGTGGTGATGGTAGGCCGGATCTAGTTTGATGGCGTCATGGCGAAGCAAACCGACGGAGACCGCAACGCCGGAGGCTGCCAGGATTTCGAGACCTCTTCCCCGCACGCGCCGGTCCGGATCGTGGGTCGCCGCCACAACCTTGGTAATACCCGAGTCCACAAGGGCCTGGGCGCACGGAGGTGTCCGGCCGTAGTGAGAACATGGCTCGAGGGTTACCACCGCAGTTCCCCCCCGGGCGGATTCGCCCGCCTCCACGAGAGCAACCTGCTCGGCGTGAGCGGCGCCCACTCCGCAGTGTGCTCCCGTTCCGACGATCCGGCCCTCCGCATCCGCGATCACACACCCCACCCTCGGGTTGGGATGGGTGCGATAAGGGACGGCAAGCTCGATGGCTTGACGCATCCAACGACGTTCGTCGTCGGTCCAAGGCTCGTTCATCGTGTTTCGCCCGCCGACGATTCCCCGGGGAGAACAGCCAGACGCCGCAGTTCTGCGATTGCCTGCACCGGATCCGGCTGCCGAAAGATGGCGGTTCCGGCCACAAAGATATCCGCTCCGGCTCGGCGAGCCTGTCCGATAGTGGCCGGACCGATCCCACCGTCGATCTGAAGCCCGACATCGAGGCCCCGATGGTCGATCGCCCGCCGGGCGGCTTCGACTTTGGGGAGAACCGACGGCATGAATCCCTGTCCCCCGAAGCCGGGCTCGACCGACATCACCAGCACCATGTCACACAACTCCAGATAAGGATCCAAGGCGTCGAACGGTGTGCCCGGATTGATAACCAGCCCGAAGCCGAGCCCGAACTCCCGTGTTCGGCGCGCCACCCGGCGCGGGTCCGGCGCCGCCTCCAGGTGAATCGTGATTCCTGACGCGCCCGCGTCTCGAAGCGGCGCCACGAAGGGCTCGGGATCAGAAATCATGAGGTGACAGTCGAACGGTAGACGGGAAACGGCTCGCAGCGACCGGATGACCGGTAACCCCAGGGAGATGTTGGGAACGAAGTGACCATCCATCACATCCACATGCAGGAGGTCAAGATGGGGCTCCACCCTGGCGACCTCCTCACCCAGACGGGCAAAGTCAGCCGCCAGGATCGAAGCGGCGATCCTGGCCTGTCGTATCACATGTCTAGGGTACCCCAGCCGGATACAAGCGTTCGTCCGTACATGGACCAGGACCACGACTCACGCCGTGGCCTTCGTCCACCGGTCTGGTCGATGATCACACTATGACGACGACTACCGCGGGTAGTCGTGATGGCCGTATTACCTACACAAGGCTCATGGATAAACGATCCCCTCCGGACGCCGGCTAGCCCCAATTCTTCATGCCCCCGTCACACCGACCTCGAAAAGGCCACGTCAAGCGCACTTTCCCGGCGCGTCAATCGATCACCCTACAGGTGAAGGGCGCACTCCGAACAGGCGAGGCCGATTCCCCATCCGTGGGATCACATCAATCATGACCTCGCCGTTACGGGGATCAGCCGTCTAAGGCCGAAATGAACATACCGTCCGTTTGGGTCAGGTGTGGACCCAGAATCAGACCCTCATCGAGACGGAGACCGGGTAATCCGCCGGGCGGGCGTCCCCCGAGACCGGAGACCACCCCGATGGTCTCGGCCCCGGTCAGGGTACAGACCGCATAGACCACCCGGCCGCCGGGACGCACCACCCGCGTCGCTTCCGCCAGCATGCGACGTTGTACCCCGGCCAGCCTGTCCCGATCGGCAGGCGTGACACGGAAGCGAATCTCCGGACGCCGCCGTAGGATGCCGAGACCGGTACACGGGGCATCGACCAACACCCTGTCGAAGGTCGCTGTTCCGAAGGGCAGGTCTCCGCCGTCGGCCCTCACCCACCAGCAGTCTGCTCCCGCTTGGGTCGTCCTGCGCCGGCCTCGGCGGATTCGACCGCCATGATTGTCCACCGCCACCAGGTGTTTCGAGCCTGTCTCCCAAAGGGCCAACGTCTTGCCGCCGGGCGCCGCTCCGACCTCCAGAACCCGGTCTCCGGGATCCGCCCTGACCGCTTGGACCACTGCCAGAGAGGCCGGATCCTGCACCACGCCTCCGGCAGGAACCCGATTATGGGAATCGGTGTAGGCGCCCGCTACCGAGGTCGGAACAGCCCACGGGGGCGGCGCCTGACCTCCTTGCATTCGAAAAGTCACCGGGGCGTCTTGGTGGACGGCTTCGATGAACTCCCTGGCCGACGACTCTCCCCAAGTGGAAACGAGATCCTCCACCATCCAGTCCGCCAGGCTGAAGAGGCCTGAAGGCTTGGTGGGAGGAGATGGCTCTCCCTGCCGTTGGATCCTCCTGACGAGAGCATTGACAAACCCGACAGCTCTGGCGTGTCCGGCCGCCCGAACCGACTCGGCGGCGGTGTGGGCGACTGCATGAGGGGCCGCTCTTCCGAACAGAACCTCGTGGAAAGCAACCCTTATAACGTCCAGGAGCGCCGGGTTGATCGTGGAGAATGGTCGGTGTGATAGCTTTTCGATAGCCTGATCGATCCGTGGGAGGTTCCGCAGCGTCCCGTAGACGAGGTGTCGAACCAAGGCGGCATCCCTATCAGGAAGGTCGAGTTCCTTGACCACTGCATTGGACCAGGCACCGCCCCTCACCACCCGACCCACCAACTTCGCCGCCACTGATCGGGGTCTAACACCGACCTTCAATCGAACCGGCCCGGATCGTCTTTGATTCCTCGTACCCAATCGGCGGCCGACATAGGTCTGGAACCGGCGGGCTGGACCTTCAATAACTCAATGCACCCCTCACCGGCGCCCACCCGGATTCCTGATCGATCGGAACGGATACTGCCCGGTTCGAGGCTGCCCGGCGCCACGCGCCCTAGGTGGATCTTGAAGCGTCTTCCCCGCCAGTAGGTGTAAGCGCCGGGTCGTGGATTGAACGCCCGGATCGTGCGTTCCACCCCATAGGCGGGACGGTAGAAATCGAGCCTTGCTTCGGACCCGGTTACCTTCCGCGCATAGGTAGCCAGATTATCGTCCTGAAGTTCGGGGATGATTCCACCGGAGACGACGTTCTCCAAGCGCCGACCACAGAGTTCTGCAGCCGCCTTCGCCAACCTCCCGGTCAACTGGCCGGCGGTCTCGTCCCAACCGATGGCCGTGCGCCAGGTAGCCAATACCCCGCCGGTGTCGAGTCCGGCATCCATCTGCATAAGCGTTACTCCGGTAGTGGAATCGCCCGCTTGGATGGCCCGCTCCACCGGGGCGGCGCCTCTCCACCGAGGTAGCAGGGAGAAATGGAGGTTCAGCATCCCGGCCCGGGGACGAGCCAGGGTTCGGGCGCCTACCAGCATCCCGAAAGCGACCACCACCGCAACGTCGACGCTCGCCGAGCGGAACAGATCATCTAGTTCTTGGGCGTCTGTCGGTTGGGAAACCGGCATACCGAGATCGAGGGCTCGACGCTTCACCTCCGGCATCGCCAAGCTCTTGCCGCGGCCTCTCCGGCGGTCCGGCATCGTCACGACCACCCGCAGGTCGGTCAGGCGAGCCAGTAGTTCGAGCGTAGGTAGCGCCACTCCCGGGGTACCCAGAAAGGCGGTCCTGATCACTATGCGGATCCTCTCGCCCGGTTACGTAACTCCTGCAAGGCCTGCTTGCGGACCGGTCTGTCAAGTCGCTTCAGCAACAGTATGCCGTTGAGGTGATCGACTTCGTGCTGGAGGACCCTGCCGAGGAGTTCCTCACCCTCGTACTCGACAGGCGCCCCCTCCAGGTCTTGGCCTACCGCCCTGGCGTAGGCGGGACGCTTGATATTCCAGAAGTGACCCGGAACCGATAGACAACCCTCATCGAACTCCCAAACCCCCGCCGTCTCCACGATTTCGGGATTGACGAGAACCCGTGGACCCTCACCCGCATCGAAAACGCAGATCCGCTTGGCCACCCCGATCTGGGGCGCCGCCAAGCCCACCCCGGGCGCGTCGTACATGGTTTCGATCATGTCTTCGGCAAGTCTGCGCAAGGACGCGTCGAAGACCTCCACCCGGTTGGTTCCGGCCCGCAAAACCGGGTCACCGTATGTGCGTATCGGGAAAATCGCCACGAAATGACAGGATAGTTGCCGCGCTGCGTTGGCCGCGAACACAGCCCATCCCACATGGATAACTGGTTAACCCCAATTTTTCATGCAGGGGTTTGGATGGGTAACCGAGAGAGGTGAAA
>CAZEZF010000074.1:0-5919 GCA_964516495.1 uncultured Acidimicrobiia bacterium
CCGTAACCACACTACCCGGCCACCCAGAGGAAGGCCATCGGTGGATTCAGGCTTAAGCGAACTCCGCCTTACATCCGACCTGGAACAACTACTCGTCACATAACGGTGCGGCCCGCTTGGACAGAGAAGCTCGACGCGCTGGCGGAGCGTCTGTTTCTCCGCCAGGATCATTGGCCTGCAAATAAGATCGTTCATGATTCCATCTGGGGTACACAGGCGTTCGAGGGATGGGAAAGCGCCATCATGGACCTCCCCCTACTTCAGCGCCTTCGGAGCATCCACCAAACCTCGCTGGCATACCTGACCTTCCCAACCGCTCTCCACACCCGCTTTGACCACTCCTTGGGCGTAACCAGCGGTACCAAACTACTGGCGTCCCAGGTACTTGACCTTGAGAAGGACGACCCCGCGTACGCAGAACTGAGCGCAGCCGCCCTGTTGCACGACATCGGGCACGGACCGTTCTCAGCCAACGCGCATTGCCCGTTCTCGTTCGGCTCTTATGTAGGCTCCGGTGACCTTAAGACGCCAGTCAAGCATTTCCTTGCTTACGCCGAGGCGCTGTCGGACGTATTGTGCGGTAAGGGTGCCGCGTGCGGTGGCGAGAGCGATTTGTGGCGTGACCAGGAGGGCGCCTCCCAACCACGAAGCTTCGGCTTCGTGGGTCGAATTCCAGGTTCGCGATCCTGCTATGTGGTCCCGGGCGGGCGTAGGCTCGTGGAATAAGAGACAATGCGCAAGTTCATGGGCCAGGTTGCTGTTCTGGCGAGCCGAGGAGTGGATGTCATTGTGTATTACGGTTCTGAAGGACCCATCAAACACGGTTACGGCTGAAAACACTTCTGAATCGTTTTGTAGGAAATAGTTCGCACCGCTACTAGCGGAGGCTAAATCACTAAGCTGCAGGATCGGGATGTAGAGGTGTTCAGCTAGGCGGCGTGGGTTTAGACGGTCGTAGGGTCCTATGCCGAGTTCTCCTCGGATTGATGCTGACAGCGCTTCGGCCTCGGCCTTGAAACCTCTTATGAGTCCCATGGTCACTCCCGTGTTCGAAGCCGCTCGTAAGTGGCCTTGATCAGTTCGTCGAGAGCCGCCGCGGCCTCGGGACTGAGGTTCTTGTCGGCACGAAGATAGGTCGAAATCATCGCCAGGGGCGCCGCTTCGCGTCGGTCGGGTCCCCTGGTCGGTCGGACGAAATCGTCCGCTTTGAGTCCGGACCATGCAGTTAGTGCGGCCAGACCGTCAAGGTCGGGCCGTTTGCCCTGGGCCATCCGGGTAAGGGTCGATGCACTAACCCCGGATTCGGCGGCTACCTGTTTCCAGTTGAGGCTCCTCGATCGGCGATGGGCGTCGAGTGCTTCGTGCAGCGCCGCCGCGTCGAACCACCCGTATTTCTCTCCCATGGGCTCCTCCGGTCGTTGCTATCTAGGAATTGTCGGTCTAACATCGAATTACCTGACCTGCAATCGCACGTCGGGTTCACAACTAACCCGGAGGTTAGCCCGCATGAGTAAGCCGAGTAACCGTCACGTAGTACCCAACCCCGATGGGGGGTGGGATGTCAAGGCGCCCAACGTCCGACGCTCGTCGGCGCACACGCGTACCCAGGCTGAGGCCGAACAGCGAGCAAAGGAGATCGTAGGCAACCTGGGTGGCGGGGAAGTGATCATCCATCGGCCTGACGGCACGATCCGCGACAGCGACACCGTTCCGCCTGGCAATGATCCTCATCCACCCACGGACAGGAGGCACTGAGCATGCTTGCCCCACGTGGGGGACAGCTGCGGTGGGGACCGTCACGGCGGTGTCGTCCCTCCATGTCGGCATGGTTGTGGGATTCCGTGTCACACCCGCTGGGCAAGATGGTGCGAGCATGATGTCAGAGTCAACTACCCGTCATCTACTTGTTCGAAGCGGTGGCCGCTGCGCGCTGTGCTACGGCGAGTTGCTTACCTCGGAATTCACCAGGCAGCCGGTTTATCTGGGTGAACGCGCCCACATCGTCGGCCGGTCCACGAAAACCGGATCACCGAGAGGAGAGCACAAGCTACCAATCCATCTGCGGGACGAGCCCGAGAACCTGCTGCTGCTCTGCCGCTCTTGCCATCGCGAGATCGACACTCCGCCCAACATCCGCACATTCACAGTTGAGCGACTGCGGGAAGCGAAGCGGCGGCATGAGAACCGCATTGCTCAGATCCTCTCTGTGCCTCCGGGCCAGGACACAACGGTGCTCCGGATGCAGGGAACGATCGGAAACAGCAACGTCGCGTTGGATAGGTCGGTCGCTGCCTCCGCAGTCCTCGCCCAGGGCCGCTGCGCTCGTTTCCCGTTGAGCCACGACGCCTCGGGTATCGAGATTGACCTAAGGCGCGTACCGTCACCAGACATAGGCAACCGCGAATACTACGACGCCTGCCGCGAGTCGATCGATCGGGTCTTCGATCGCCAAGTTGCACCGGCCGTCGAGGACGGAACTCTTCGGCACGTGAGCGTATTCGCGCTCGCTCGCTGGCCTTCGCTTGTCCATCTCGGCGCGCGCCTAGGAGACAAACTCGATGTGGACATTTACCAAAGGCACCGTGCGTCGGAATCGTGGGCCTGGCCTGACCACCCTTCGGGGCATCGGTTCTCTTTCGAGATCGTCACCGAAGGGACCCCCAATGGTGACGTAGTGCTCGTCCTGTCGATGTCAGCTCCCGTCCACACAAACGAAGTTCCTAACGATCTCAAGAACTGCCGGCTCTATCGCATCACGACCGCCGACGATTGCCCGCCTCGTCTTGATGTCGTCGATTCGCCAGCAGCCCTCAAGTCCGCCGAGCGTGCCCTGCGTGACGTTCTTGCTGACATTGAGCAGCACTGGAAGACAGTTCGTCGTCTACACGTCCTCGGGGCCGCTCCGCTCTCGGTGTTCGTCACATTGGGACGGGTGGCGAACCGCGAGATACACCCGAAGTTGATCCTTTACGACCGAGTGAACGATCAGTACGTACCCGTCATGGAGGTCAATTGACATGCAGCACGCCGAGTACTTCAAGACGTACTTGAATGACGTTGTCAACATTGACAAAACGCGACTGAAAAAGCTTGAATCCCGCGTCGAGGCCGTCTACAGAGCGCTCAGGGCCGACCTTGCCATTACTGGGAAGTCACGGCAGGGGTCATGGGCCCAGCGCACGATCATCCGGCCGAAGCCCGGCGGCGAGTTCGACGCTGATTTCTTCTTGCTGATGAAGGAGCAGGCGGGATGGGAGCCGAAGCGCTATCTCAACGAGGTCTATAACACTCTGCACCGTCACGCCGTCTACTCGAAGCAGCAGCACGGCCGCAAGTGCCGCTGTGTCTGGCTCGAGTATGCACCGGAGAACGATGTCGGCTGCCACCTCGACATCGTTCCCCTGATCACTCTGGCAGACGGTCGCCGGGTCATAGTCAACCGTGACCACAATACATGGGAGCCCGAGTACGGATCGACCAATCCGCAGGGCCTGACTGACTGGGTGAAGCGCCGCGATCAGCTGACTTCCGGGCAGTTCCGGCGCGTAGTTCGACTGATGAAGTACCTACGCAACGAACGCGGAAGCTTCGACGGCGTGAAGTCCGTCATCTTGACCACGGTGTTGGGATTGCAAGTCACGGAAGCCCGCGCTCTAGCCCCGGGCGCGTACATCAACATCCCAACTGCATTGGTCAACATTGTCGAGGATCTCGACAGGTGGCTCCAGGCCCGGCCGTACCGGCCCTCGCTGTCCAACCCTGCGGGGGACGGCACGAACTTCGATCATCGGTGGACTGACGCTACGTATCGCAACTTTCGAGACCGGATCCACAGCATCGCCGCAGCGATGCGGGCTGCCTTCGACGAGCCTGATGCCGCGAAGTCGGCCAAGGCGTGGCGTGACCTGTTCGGAGACAAGTTCAACCCTCCCGCGGGCCGGTCGGGCTCCTCAAGGCGATCGTCCGCCGCCTCGCTTTCCGGACTGATTGCTGGCACTACCACTCGTTCCAGTGCTTCGCGGCAGGGCCGTGCAGGCTGAGGTTCATCGTGCCTGATCTGGCCGAGGCCCAACGGTCCGCGGTCGAGGAGTTGGAGCGGTTCACCGGCTCCTCCGACCGGATAGACCTGGTCGCAGCGGGTGAGTGGCCAGGGTACGCGGCGCTCACCATCGAGATCGATACCACCGGCTTCGCTCGGCGGACCGGGGGACTGCCGGTACAGCCACGCGAGCGCGTGAATGTGCTGATCGGTTCGAGGTATCCGGCGGTGCCACCCCAAGTGGTAGTCGACCACCTCCGGTGGGCCGGGTTCCCCCATGTGTTACAGGGGACACGGCTCTGCATCTACCTCGACCCGGGTACCGAGTGGGACCCGACCCGAGGCATTCAGGGCTTCCTCTTGAGACTGTGGGAGTGGTTCGAAGATGCAATCGGTGGCCGATTCGACGCTGCGACAGCCCTCTACCACCCAGTCGGTGGGGTGCTTCATCGCACCGAGGGTGCTCCCACGGTCGTGGTGGCGCTCTCAATGCCGGGCGACCTCTCCGATCAGGGCGTCGTTCGCCGTATCGGGCTGCGGTCGAGAGCCGATCATCGAGTCGACATCGCATCGTGGGCATCACCGCCCGAGCCCGGCCTGGTACCCGGACTGCTTGTCGTCCTCTCTGACTACCTGCCACTAGGTGGCGGCAATCATCTGTCTGACCTCTTGGCGATCGTCCGCCAACAACTCGACAGGAAGCAGCGACGAGTACTTCAGACATCCTTCCGCCGCCTGATCCGCCGTCTCGGCGATGATGCGCACCTCTACGTGATCATCGCAGTACCCAGCCCTGCCGGCGACAAGAGCGAAGATCGGCACCTCATCGGATGGCGCCTACGCGCGCGGGACGCTACCGGAGCCCTCGCCGCAGCGCGGAGCGCTACCTCTCAGGCTTCGAACAACGACGAGCCACCGGTCGAGTGGACATACGTAGACGATCAACGCCCGGAAATCGCTGTGCGCCGTGACAACGACCGACCTATGGCGGTGTACACAGGCACCAAGATCGCTGTATGGGGGTGTGGCGCGCTGGGTTCGTGGATTGCCGAACTACTCGTAAGGGCCGGAGCCCGGTACGTGATATTGCGAGACCCCGGGTTCGTCACCCGTGGCCTCCTCGTCCGGCAGAACTACGCCGAGAACGATGTCGGACGCCCGAAGGCCGAGGCTCTCGCTGACAGGCTCATACGCCTGTCCGACGACTGCGAGATCATAGGTGTCGCCAGCCACGCCCAGACAGGACTGTTGGAGGACGCCGACAGCTGCGACTTCATAGTCGACACGAGCGTGAACACCGCGGTGAGCGCAGCCGTCGACATCGCCCAGAGGCACGGAACGCTCCGTGTACCGGTTGTCCAGGCATCCACCGACAACCAGACGGCAACCCTCGGAATCGTCACAGTTACCGACGGCACGCCAGCAACGACGACCTCCGATCTCGACCAAGCCCTCCGCAGACGGGCCGCGAGCGACCCGCGCCTGACCGCACTACGCACGTTCTGGGTTCGCGACGCCCACCCACCACTCACACCATCCCGAGGCTGCTCGGTGCCCACCTTCCATGGCTCCGGCACCGACGCCATGGGCATCGCAGCATCCGCCCTCAGCGTTGCCGCGATTGCTCTATCTCGTCAGATCGCGGGCGGGTATCTCATCTCCGTACCGCATTCGCCATATGACACACCTGCTCTCACATGCGTAGCACCATGATCAAGAGCCGCATCTATGTCGCCTATTTGACAGCAGCTACTAGTTTGTCTCGCCGCTGATGTCGCCAAGCCATGTAAATAAGCATCGCCATCCTCAAAGTCGTACCACCCGCGAGCGTCAAGGTCGTCGGTAGTGGTAGGGTTTGCCTCTTCCGGGGTTCCCGTAGG